>CAJUSB010000116.1 GCA_910589115.1 uncultured Clostridia bacterium
TTCCTTCTAACAACAGCAATTGGGTTAATTTTCAGCAGGACTACACACTAGTGCTCCATCCGGTCAGGAATCGGATTCGGACTTGGAGCGGGATTTTTGCAGGGCAAGGCAGAGGACGCAGGCGGGCTGACGCCCGTCAAGGACGATAACGCGGCCATGCGGAAATCCAGCCCAAGGACGGGTTCGATTTCTGGCCAGATGGAGCACTAGGGAATAAAATGAGAGAAAGGTGGAACTTTCATGTTGAAAAAACGAGTTTTGTCGCTGATTCTGGCGCTGACGATGCTGTCCGGCACGTTTGGCACTGCATCGGCGGCAGCGTCGCCGGGCTTTACGGATATGCCCGACGACTGGTCTCGGCCCGCGCTTGAGCGTGCGGTTTCCAACGGGCTGCTCAGCGGCTCAAACGGCAGGATCAATGCTGCCGGTATGCTGACGCGTGCGGAAATGGCATCTATCGTAGTGCGTGCGTTTGGCGCAGAGGCGCTTGCTGATGTGTCTGCATACACGGATATGTCATCCGGGGATTGGTTCTATACCGACCTGCGGAAGGCTGTAGCGATGGGCGTGATCAGCGGCTCAAACGGCAAGCTGAATCCGAATGCGCCGATCACCCGTGAGGAGGTCTGCGCCGTACTGTACCGCGCATTCCTGTTGCAGGATGGCGGGAGCCTGCCGTTTGGCGACGCTTCGGACGTTTCGGATTGGGCAAAGCAGGCGGTCGCGGCGATGGCCGCAGGCGGCTACCTTGCAGGTGATGCAAACGGCAATGTGAATCCGGGCCGCACCATCACCCGTGCGGAATTTGCACAGCTGCTGGATAATCTGGTAAAGGGCTATCCATCCGGCACGGCTGGCGGCGTGATTGAAGGAAACGCAGTTGTAAAAACGGCCGGGGCAGATCTGTCCGGCATGGTCATCAAGGGCGACCTGATCCTAGCGGACGGCCTGGGTATGGCCGATGTCGATTTGTCAGGCTGCACTGTTGAGGGGCATATCATCGTCCGCGGCGGCAGCAAAATCCGTCTGCCCGCAGCTTCTGCGGCCCGGCAGCTTGTTGCGGCGGTCCCCAACGGCGTGCTGTCACTGTCCGGCAAGGTGAATACCGTTGAAATCAAAGCGGATAATGTCACCCTGAATGCGGAGAGCAGTGCGGAAATCGGCACGGTTGAGGTCTTGGCAAAGGGGGCCTCTATCCGCGGCACAGGCACGGTTCTTTCCGTTGCAGTGCGGGCTGGCGCTTCCGGTACAGAAGTGACTACCGGCAATACCAAGATAACGGTTATAGAAACCGGCGGGACCGTCCGCTCAAATAACGGCTCACTGTCTGCCGGTCAGACGGGCGTTACCGATGGCTCAGGCAATTTGAAATCTGACCCTCCGGGGGGGGCTCTGACAATGAAAGTACACCTTCGACGGGCTCGAACTCCCGTCCTTCCCGCCCGTCCAGACCATCGGAAAGCACAGAACGGTATGCCGTGACGGCGGCCAACGGCCAGTATATCGGTACTTTTGAGGAAGGGACCGAGCTGACCATTGATCCCGCAAATGGCGAGAAAACCTATACTGTAGTGGTGGCTGACGAGACCATCATCCCAACGCCGGAACGTGAAGGATATACCTTCACCGAGTGGACGGTCAGCGGGACCAAGCTGACCGCGCAGTGGAAAGAAAATGGCAGTACGCCATCCCAAAAGTATCCTGTTGTTGCGGAAAACGGCCAGAACATCGGCGCCTTTGAGGCGGGTACCGAACTGACCGTTGATCCCGCGAACGGTGAGAAAGCCTATACTGTAATCGTAGCCGAAGGGACCATCATCCCAACGCCGGAACGCGAAGGCTATACCTTCACCGGCTGGACGGTCAGCGGCAGCAGGCTGACTGCACAGTGGAGTGAAAACGGCGGCACACCGTCTGAAAAGTATACTGTCGTTGCAGAGAACGGCCAGACCATTGGCACGTTTGAAGCGGGTACGGAGCTGACCGTCAACCCCGCAAACGGCGAAAATACTTATACAGTTATCGTATCTGCCGGTACAGTGCTCCCGACGCCGGTTCGTGAAGGGTTCGATTTTGCCTGGTGGACGGTCAGCGGTACGACCCCGACGGCCCAGTGGGCAGAGGCGGGCGCCATCCTGATCGGTGAGATGCAGGACCTCACCATGGAGGCCGGAACACAGCAGGCGCTTACCATTATGATCGTACCGGAAGACTGCACGCTCCTTATCACCAGCAGTGACCAGACTGTTGCCCAAGTGGTGCAGGATGGCGCTGTATGGAGTTTGTCCGCAGTATCAGCCGGACAGGCGGTCATCACTGTCACAGCGTCAAAGGAGGGTTATCCGGAGGCATCGACGACATTCACAGTCACCGTAACCGAGCCTGAACCTGAACCGGAAAACACCATCCGCGAAAAATACAACTTTAATGCAGGCTGGATTTTCTCCAAGGGCTACGGTTGGGACAATGCCGAATCCAACCGGGATGTTAAGCGCGAGGTCATTGTGCTCCCTGCGGATGAAAAACCCTACGAGGAGGGCTATGCCCCCGGCAGCAGCTGGGAGCCGGTCAGCCTGCCCCACACCTATAATGATGTAGATACCTTTGATAACTTCACCGAAACTGGTATGAACGGTGAGCGGAGCGTATATTCTGGTACCGCGTGGTATAAAAAGACCTTTACGGTTCCGGCTGCATCGGAAGGCAAAAAGATTTTCCTGGAGTTTGAAGCTGCCCGTCAGGGCGTTGAGGTCTACCTCAACGGTGAAAAGCTGGAAGGCAAGAGCGAAAATGGCTTTATCCCCTTCGGCTACGATTTGACGGAATATATCCGCTTTGGACAGGAAAATGATATTACAGTGATGGTGGATAACTCTTTCCCCTATTACCACATCGGGGAGGACGGTTCCAAGAATGAATTGAGCTGGCACGATTCACACTGGCATCCGAACAGCGGCGGCCTGTACCGCAACGCGTTCCTGTATGTCACAGACCCGCTGCATGTGACCCTGCCGCTTTATAGCTTCCTGGAAACGCAGGGCACCTATGTATATACGCAAAACGAGACCGCGGCTTCTGCCGAGGTTGTCATGGAAGCCGAAATTCAGAATGAGTATGACGCCGAAAAAACCTTTACCTATGAGGCGGAGATCCGGGATATGGACGGGCGCACCGTCTGCACCGAAACCAGCGGCGCATTGACCCTTGCCGCAGGCGAGAAAAAGGTATACAGCCTGACCGGTACGCTGCAAAACCCGAAATTCTGGTCCACCGAATACCCCTATCTCTATGAAGTGGTAACGACCGTGCTTGTGGACGGTGAAGCAGTCGATAGCGCCACAACGCCGCTGGGCGTCAGAATTTTCCGCTTTACCAATGACAGCGGCTTATTCCTCAACGAAAACTACGTCAAGCTCAAAGGCTGGGGACAGAAGCCGACCGATGAATGGGCCGGTTTGGGCGCAGCATATCCAGACTGGATGCACGCCTATACGCAGGAGCTTATGAAGGATGCGGGCGGTAATTTCGTCCGTTGGGGCCACTGTGCGGGTTCGCCGACACAGATCGGGATTTCCGACCAGTACGGCATTGTTACCCTACAGCCCGGCGTGGACGGCGAGGGCAGCACCGTAGGCGGCGTTTACAGTGAGCTGTCTTATCAGGTGCGCAAGAATGCTTTCCGTGATATGATTATCTATTACCGCAATAATCCATCCATTCTGCTGTGGGAGGTTGGCAACCAGAGTATGCCTGACGCTGAGGCAAAGGCGCTGACCGACCTTATCTATCAGTATGACGGCCATGGAATGCAGCCGGAAGACAAGCCGAACAGCGGCACATATGACGATACCATCCCCGCCTCAAACCGTTTGATCGCGGTGCGGCGCGGCAACAACGTCATGTCAAAGTATGTTGACGTGTCAGTCACGACACTGGGCGACTGGGAACTCAAGGCGGACGGCAAGCCGGGCGTAGAGGGCGAATATAACCGCGAAGAAGCGCGCCGCGGCGTTTGGGATCGTTATACACCAGGCTTTGAGGACTTTAAGACGCCGAGCGGCAGCAGCTACAATCTGACCGATGAACAGTTTGCCGCGAACCAGGCCAAGGAGTGGAACAGCAAGCTCAAGGCTGTGGAGCACAGCGGCGGCGGCAACTGGATTTTCTCAGATTCGACCAGCCACGGGCGCGTGTACTCCGAGGTTTCCCGCGCGAGCGGCGAGGTGGACGCAGTGCGCCTGCCCAAGGAAGCCTATTATACGCTGAAAACCATCTATACCGATGAACCGGACGTGCATCTGATCGGGCACTGGAACTATCCGGCTGGCACGGTTAAGGATGTTTATGCGACCTCAGACGCGGCTTCGGTGAAGCTGGTTGTCGAGGGCGAGGACGGGACAAAGGATGAATACAGCGGCGTCAAATCCAACGATTACCTGTTCACTTTCAGCAATGTCACATACCGGACGGGCAGTGCGAGTGCGATTGCTTATGACAAGGAAGGGAATGAAATCGGGCGTTCGGTCAAGCGGACCCATGGAGAAGCAACCGCGCTGTGGATCACACCGATCGTTGGCACAGAGGGGCTGTTGGCAAATGGCTCGGATATCCTGCTGCTTGATGTTGAGGCAGTGGATGCAGACGGGAACCGCTGCCTGACCTTTGACGGCACAGTAAACGGCCTCCGGACAACGTTTGAAATCAACAGCGATAACGGATGCAGCATTTGGCGCGGCGGCTACAACAGCGGTATTGAGCACTCGACCAATCACAAATACCTCTATTTGCAGGGCGGCATCAACCGTGTTGCGGTCCGTACAACAATGAAGCCGGGCGATATCACGGTTACGGCTTCGACAGACGGCCTTGCGCCAGCTTCGATTACGGTTACTTCGCAGGCGGTCGATAATACCGGCGGACTGAACCGGGAGATGAATCAGTTTAAGCATCTACCGCTTGAACCCGCCAGAGATCCCGGCATGGGCAGCGGCGAAAAGCCGCCGGAACGCGACGACGGGACCGTGACCGAGCAGAAATCCGCATTGCTGAAAGAGGCTTTCTATACCGGCAGCAGCAATCCATGGAAGGTTACCTTCCCGGCGGCACGTGGGGAACAGGTCTACAGCGATGAAAAAGCCATTGTATTTGGTGAACTTCCCATCGAACTGCTGAACAGCGAGTATCTGCAAATTCCGCAGGCTGACGCGAACCTGACCGGCGCGACCGATGTGATTTCGCTGCGCTTCGCAAGAGATGTAAATCTGTATATTGCGCATGATGATACGGTTAACCCGCGACCGTCCTGGATCACAACCGGTTATACTGACACGGGCATGGATATCGAGATTAACGGCCATACGCATTCGGTATTCCATAAGGCGTTCAGTGCGGATTCCGGCATTACGTTGGAAAGCAATGTCCCGGTGAATCTGACAAAGGGCGGCAACCAGTATGTTGTATTCCTCAAAGAGCAGGGACAGGAGAGCACATTCCTGATGGATGATTTCGAGGGACAGACTGCTGGAGAAAGCCCGCTTGGCTGGGTGGTCAATACTGCGCCGGATACGAGCGCGAAAATTGCGGAAATTGATGGCAATAAGGTGCTGGAACTGATTGACAGGAATACGGGCGCCGCGCCGAATATGGCGGTTATCAGCCGTAAATTCCTGCCGCAGTCCGGCAAGTTTGCCCTTGCGTACAAGATTTACGACTACGACCTGAATGTTAATAATAAGAAGCAGGATTATGTGAGAATCTTCCTTCTGAAAGACGCGCCGAACTCCGACCCGAGTGTCCATACAGGAACGGTCGTGGAGAGTTATCTGCGTTCCGGCTCTTACCTGAAAGCGCGTGACGCCAGCGCGAAAGACGTCGATATCAAGCAGCTTGAAAAGGAAAAATGGTTTACCGTCCGCTACCTCGTGGATGTGGAAGGCGGCAGCTATGACGCATACGTTTGGGATGCGTCAGCGCAGCAGTTTATGCTTGCAAAGGATGGCATTCCCTTCCGTAACCAGCATGACTATGTGGATCATCTGGTGCTGGGTTCCGGCGGCGGTTCCGGTACGCATGTGCTGATTGATGACGTTAAGATTGAGCTGATTGACAATGCACTGAGCGAGATCAAGGTCAATGGCGAACTGCTGCGAGATTTTGATCCGGATACGCTGGATTATACGTATACGCTTCCGTTTGGCACGGAACCGAGTGAGGCTCCGGAGGTAACCGCTGTTGCACGCGATCCCTATGCCACCGTAGAGGTCGAACAGCCGCAGGATGCAAACGGTACGGCTTCCATCAAGGTAACTGCGCTGAATGGCGATGAACAGACCTATACAGTGAAGTTTGAAATTGCGGCATCCGTCAATACCACGGTTGAGGATATCCTGCTGGACGGTGTATCGTTCAAGGGATTCCAGGCGGATACGGAAGAATATGACATTATTCTGCCGCCTGATGCGGATTTCCCGGAGGTCACCGTTGAGAAGATTGCTTCTACAGATGAAGTAGATATTTCAGGTTCGGGGACTGCTGAAGCCACGATTACAGTCAACAATACGGGCGAGTATACGCTGCATTTCACCAATGCAGAATATGAGCTGAATGAGGACTTTGAGGGTGGTAGTTTACCAAGTGACTGGATAACAGCCAGCAATGGCGATGATGCCACCGGAGATGTATCTGTAAGCAATGGCGCACTTGTGTTCAATGACATTGATGGCAAATCGTATTTTGCATATGGTACGCTTAAAGAAACCTATTCTTCGGATGAGCTGGCTGGGAAACAGATTGTGATGGAACTGGATGTAAAGCCCGAGGCAGGCCAGCAATGGATTCGTACCATGTTTACTAACGGGGAAAGCCCGGATAAGCCGGATATGGCCATTGAAGCGTATATCAGTGAAAAAGCAAAGAATAGCGGAGAATACACATACCGAAATGGCGACGGTAGTAAAGCAGGCAATTCATTTGACCCTGCGCTGGGCAACGGCACAGTTAAAACCGGTGAATGGAATCATGTAAAGATTGCACTTTCCATAGACGATGGGGCTTTTCGTGTTACCGTTATAAATGAGGACGATTCAAGCCATACTGGCATTACGACTCATTCAGATGCGATCCGACAGAATGATGGAAGTAAGACAACAATCTCACACGTTCATTTCGGAACAGGCGGTGGTGCGACAGGAACTGTTTCCTACGATAACGTTAAAGTTTATGTGTGCAGCGATATCAGCTGAAAAAAGTGTGCGGGCCACTCAAAAGGGGGCTCGCACACCCTTTTTAGGGAGGGCATCATATGAAAACGATACGCAGCAGGACGCTTGCGGCGGCATTCCTTGGCGGGGCGGCTTCGCTGGTGTATGAGCTGATCTGGATGCGCTGGCTGGCGCTGCTTCTGGGCAGCACAGCCTATGCGGCCGGCACCGTTACCGCCTGCTATATGGCTGGGCTGGCAGTTGGAGGCTTCGTGCTGGGCCGGCTTGCCGATACCAATGAACAGCGGTGCATCCGTTTATCTTTTGGAGGATTTGGGGTGCTGTGTGCAGTTTCCCCGCTCATTTATCGGACGATTCAGGGAATTTATTGGTTCCTGGGTCAGGGGATGGGCGGCGGACTCTGGCTCCGTGTAATGATTGCAATGGCAGGGCTTTTCCTGCCTGCTTTTTTCATCGGAGGCATGACGCCGGTGCTGGTGGGACGCGGCCTGCGAGAGGCTGATTCCACAATGGTTTATGCAGTGTTTACACTTGGCTCGGCAGTGGGGGCACTGCTGACCGGATTCCTGCTGATCCCGGCGCTCGGCCTGCGCGGCTGCGGTATAGCGGGCGGGCTGTGTGCCTGTGCGGGGATGTTCTGCCTGCATGGCAGACGCATAGATACCGTCACGGAACACCGCACCAGCCATGCGGAACGGGCCTTTCCGGCGTCTGTCCGTCTGTGTGTGGCGACTGTATATACGGTTTCAGGTTTTACTGCAATGGCTTATCAGATGTACCAGACAAAGGTGCTGACACTGTTTTTCATGGATAGTGCGTATGATTTTACTGTGATTTTGACGGTGTTCCTGATTGGGCTTTTCGGCGGCAACTGCCTCGGGAATTGGCTTGCACGGAGGGAAAACCAGCGGCTGGCCGCCCTTTACGCTGTGCAGGCGGCGCTTGGGCTGTGCTGTATCGTCAGCCTGCTGCCGGTCAGCCGCCTTCCGTATTGGACAGAAGGGATTTCAACCGTCAGTACCCTTGCAAAGGAGCTCGCGCAAAATGCCTTTTTGCATGGTATCCTGCTGAAATATGCGTATTGTATGTTGGTCGTTTTGCCGTCCGCTGTGCTGTGGGGCAGTGTTTTCCCGCTGGCAAGCAGGATTTTTCTTTCCGGGCAGGGGAATGCGGCAGCTCAAACGGGATTGCTCACCGGATGGAATACGGCGGGTTCGGCGCTGGGTTCCCTGCTGGGCAGTTTTGCATTGACCGGATGGATCGGTTTGCGCGGCGGGATTCTTTTGGGCGCGGCGCTGAACCTTGCCTGCGCGGTGTGCCTGCTGTTTACCGGAAAGAAACGGCTGCCTGTTTGGCACCGTGCCGGTATCTGCGGGATCGGGCTGGCCGCTGTGCTGGTATTTGCACTGCTGCCAGCCTGGGACCGGTTTGAAATGTCTTCCTCTTTCCTGAAACCCGGACAGGATGTGGAAGGTGCGGCAGAAATGCTGTATTATCAGGAGGACGCCAGCGGGATTACCAGCGTAATTTATTTCCGCCCGAATGGCCGCAAATATCTGACTACAAACCGGCTCTACTGCCAGAGTACGGCCGACCTTGGCGGTCCGGAAGATCACCGGCGGCTCGGATATCTTCCATTGCTGCTGCATCCCGACCCGCAGGAAGTGCTGATTACCGGCCTTGGGAGCGGCGTTACCCTGCGCGGGGCGGCAGAGTATGGGACGGCCCGGATCGACTGTGTGGAAATTTCCCGTTCGGTGGTGGAAGCGGCAAACTGCTTTCAGGAGGAGAATGGCGGTGTGCTTGACCGGGAAAATGTACAGATTATCGTTGAGGACGCGCGGAATTATATGCAGCGGACAGCAAAACGGTATGATGTCATGATTGGCGATATCGTGTTCCCGATGAGTTCGGGCAGCAGCAGCCTTTTTAGCCGGGAATATTATGCGAGTGCTCGGGCCCGCCTGAAACAGGGAGGAATGATGGTGCAATGGCTTCCGATTCACCAGTTTTCTCAAGAGGATCTTGAGTTGACTGCAAATACGTTTGCCAGCGTTTTCCCGCATAGTTATTATGTGCTGGGACTGATTGGGCGTTCTGTCCCGACAGTCGGGCTGGTTGGGATGGAAACGCCTCTTTCTGTCGAGCTGGATCGTTTGCAGGACTGCTACGACAGCAAAACGGATCTGCGCGGGCAGCTGGAACAGACGGCGCTGGATGATCCCTATATGCTGCTGAGCCACTATATCGGGGAAATTCATGCGGACGTATCCCAGGTACTGACCGATGACCGGCCTATTCTGGAATATCGGAACCCCAGAACTGCGGCAAGCTATGCGGAACGAGGGCGCGGTAATTTGGCGTGGCTGCTTGCGCAGAAGCGTCCTGCAAGAACGATTACTGCTTGCTCCGCAGAGGAAGAGCGGGTGTTGGATGCATACGATCAGATGCTGATTGATTATATTCAAAGTTATATTTTATCGTAACCGGTTTCCAATGGGATAAATACGGTAGCCGTGACTGTTAGGGTGCACCAGAATTTGCGGAAACACTGATCCAGAGGGTCTCGACCTGTCTCTCCCTATGCGCCTGCGCCGTTTTCGGACGAGGAGCGGCAGGGATTTGAGCGTGTGCTGTACGAGCGCCGCTCGGTGCGGGGCGGGCATAATAACGTCACCCGGGTTACCTGCGATGGTGCGAAATCATCCTGTGCAGCGAAAATTGCATCGGCGGTCGAATGCGCACTGTTCGCGTATGAGCTGGCAAAGGAAGGACACGTCTTTCAGCCCGGTGAAGGCATGGTCAAGGATACGGTCGAGGAAACAATCAAAAGTATTGGCCGTATGGGCCGTGTCGGGATGCATGAAACCGATGAGGCTGAATAATTAACTGTGTAAATGTCAATAATATCCATATTGAAAAATAA
>CAJUSB010000117.1 GCA_910589115.1 uncultured Clostridia bacterium
TGGTGGACACGGTCAGGGTGATATCTGCCGAGAAAATCGTCGTGTACCTGCGCGGTAGCTTCGAAGTCGAACAGAATCTGTTGATCTGACAGGTAAAAACCAGCTGTGTATCTGTAAAACAGTACACAGCTGGTCTAGTGTTTCCGGATTGTAATTGTTGAAAGTTATCGAGCGGTTGCTACACGGTTATCTAACCACTGTTTCACAGTGCTTGTGCTCACTTCGACTGCTTCGGCAATTTTTTCGGTTGCAAGCCCCATATCAGCAAGACGCATAGCAGTGCTTTTTGCCTTTTTCAATTCACCTTCGATTTGCCCTTCCTTGAAGATCTTTTCGCTAATCTCACACATTTCTTGATAGCCTCCTTCCTCGCATTTCAACCAATGTATACGTTTGGATAAGTCGCCATGATTCATGTCATCGGGATCTGCGGTCTTAAAATACTGCATCAAATTTGCCGTTTTGGTACCGTCATTTATGGCGGCGTTCACGTACATGATATGCTGTCCATCGTCATAAGGAATATCCGTGTTTTCGAAGTATTTCTTTACAAGATAAGTCGTAAACCCGGCCTTCCACAAATCGGTTTCGCTGATGTAGATGATAAACAGATCTGGCAGGTCAGCATATGGTTTCCCTTTTTCCAGATATTCGCTGTCAATCATTGCACCATGGAGTCTGACCCGTCTGGCATGATCTACCGTGTCAGTGCGTTGAATTTCAATGTTGTAAATTTTGCCGTTTCCGTCTTCCGCCAGAACGTCCAGAACAACGTCGTGTGATGTGATTTCCGAAACACGATACTCCGTGCGGACTGCTTTCACGACTAAATCTGGGATTCCGGTCAGAATCCGAAGTACATATTGGCAGGCTTTTTTGTCTCTGAGAGCGACCCGCATAAACACGTGGCTCATCAGGTTAAACTTTCTCGCTTCTATCACAAGTTTTTCACGTTCTTCAATATGGCTTAATGCTTCCGACTGAACGCCAGCGGATGATTCCTTGTCCATACAGCATCTCCCTCGTCTTGTGTTATTGTCATTTTAACATAAATGTCGGGAGAAAGCAAGAAGGGCCGAGAAAGCAATTATGGCTGAGTGATTTCTTACTCAATCCATCCTGAGCAAAAAGTTGCAAATAACGTCCGAAAAGGTTCAAACGGCTTCTAAAATGGTGCAAAAATTTTTGGGAAATGCGTGCATCTATAGTGTTGGGGTATGACAAAAAAGAGCACTGAATCGAAAGATTCAGTGCTCTTTTTTTGATTTTTGTCTGAATTTCAGAATAAATTTGACATGATCATGTCTTTTGACAGCATTTCTGACAGCATCCACCGATTTTTCTGACAGCATCGACAGAATCACATATGCAAAAAAACAGCTGAGACGGATCTTTGGGATGCGTCTCAGCCAGCCTGTTTATGCGGTTACTGTGCGATTATCAAGCCATTGTGTTACCATATCCACAGTGACCTTCGCGGCTTTTGCAATTTTTTCCACAGGGACACCCATATCCGCAAGCCGGATAGCCATGTCCTTTGCTTTTTCCAATTCCCCTTCGGCGCGTCCTTCAGCACGTCCTTCCGTGAAAATTCTTTCGCTGATTTCACACATCTCCAGATACCCTCCTTCTTCGCATTTTAGTAAATGTACTCGCTTGGACAAATCACCGTGGCTCATGTCGTTTGGGTTGGTTACCTTAAAATACTGCATCAGCTTTGCGGTTTTAGTCCCATCGTTCACTGCTGCGTTCACATACATGATATGCAGCCCGTCATCATAAAGAATATCCGTATTCTTAAAACGCTTTTCAACCAGGTAAGTTGTATATCCGGCCTTCCAAATATCGGTTTCACTGATATAGATGATGAACAGATCAGGCAGATCGGCATAAGTCTTGCCTTTTGCCAGATATTCACCGCCAATCATTGCCCCATAGAGGCGAACACATTTGGCATGATCCACCGTATCAGCGCGTTGAATTTCAATGTTGTACAGTTGACCATTTCCGTCATCTGCCAGCACATCCAGGACCACGTCATGAGAGTTGATTTTTGAAACCCGATACTCTGTCCGGACTTCTTTCACGATCAGATCAGGGATTCCTGTCAACACCCGGAGTACATACTGACAAGCACGTTTATCCCTGAACGCGACTCTCATAAACACGTTGCTCAGCAAATTAAATTTTCTTGCTTCCGCTACCCGGTGCTCCCGAGCCTCAATCTGGCCAGGCGTTTCTGCTTTGATGGAAGCAGGCGACTCTTTGTCCATATTATTTCTCCTGATTTTTACAGCTATCCGCTATTCTGCGCAAAGACAGCGGCGATTGTTTTTTATTGTGTATTTATTTTACCATAGTTGCAAACAGATATCAAGTGCACTATATCAAAGGAGAGCAGCTGAGAATATCGTTTGCGGAAAAGTCCGGATATCTGCCAAAGAAGCCAAAAGGCAAAGATTCGATGCTCCTTGTCGAGAATTTCAGGACGAAATTTCGTACTTTTGTACGCTGACGCTTCGATTGTATTCTTGACAGTACGATCAGAAAGCGTTATTATAGAGAGGAAGACCTGGATCCGTGAAATTCATTGGGGAATCGTATACTTATTTCGCACTGTTTTGTTCTGAAATTCAGCTTATAACCGTTGGATAATCGTTTATTGCGTTCTGATAATTCGGAGTTCCCAGTGAGAAAGCTCCAGAATTTTTTCACCCAACGGGTGAAGAAATTCAA
This sequence comes from uncultured Clostridia bacterium, assembly GCA_910589115.1. GTDB lineage: Bacteria > Bacillota > Clostridia > Oscillospirales > Butyricicoccaceae > QXXE01. The sequence goes on from CAJUSB010000117.1 coordinate 2,737, forward strand.
GATGGATCCTGCTGTAAAATCCGAACTCAAGCCGGACAATACCGCACAATTAAGCTGTTTCAAGGAGGATTTTCGAACAAATGAAAGATGAAATCGTAAATGCCTTCCTTTTGAGTTTCACGGATTCAGGGAAGATTCAGCTTTTATCGTTCGTTTGCCTTATCTGAGGAATCGACTGAATCAGTTTTTCCATCCGTGCGGCGCTGTTTTGCTGCATTTGATCACTGACACGGGCATATGTCTTTAGCGTGAATGACGCGGCATAGTGACCGAGGTTTGTCTGTACTGTTTTGATATCATCGCCATTTTCCAAGCATATCGTTGCAAAAGAATGTCTAAGCGAATGGAACGAACGGTCGCCCATACCACATGGGCAGAGCACTCGCTTCAAATGCTTGTAAACTGTGCGGCGGCTGAGCGGCTTGCCGAAGTCATTGGTAAAGACCAAATCACATTGATTATCCCAGACCGGTTCGGCAATCTCACGCATACGATCCTGCAAAGCCTTTTGCTCGCGCAGCGCCTGCATCGTGCTGGCAGCAAGAATGACCCTGCGCTCTTTTCCTTCCTTTGGCGGGGCAAGATAATAGCTGAAATCCCCGCGCACCTGATTCTGCTGAAGTTGATTGCGGATATAGATGCAGCTGTTCTCCCAGTCAATGTCGTCCCAGCGCAGCCCCAGGATTTCCGCCTGCCGCAGACCCGTAAAGATGTCAACAAAGAAAATGTTCCGAAACGGTTCGTTTTCGATTGCTTTGAGAAATTCCTCCAGCTCTGCGGTGGTGATAGCCTTGATTTGCTTCTGCGTAACACGAGGTAAACTGCATAGATCGGAAACATTACGCAGCAGGATTTCATCCCGTACCGCAGCTTCCAATACGCTGTGAAGCACACCATGGATATTCCGGATCGTCTTGGCAGACAGCCCCTTGCCTTCAGTGCCGAGAGAGGCGACAAACGACTGAATTTCGCGGTGTGTCAGCTTCGTCAATTTAATATTCCCAAGAGCAGGGAGTATGTGTTTGTTCAGTAAATTGCGATAAGATTCCTGCGTATAATGCGACAAATTGACTACTGTATGAGCAAGATACTCGTTGGCATACTCCGACAAGGTAATCTTGCTCGGCTCCTGATATGTACTTCGGTCAATGGAAGCCGTTGCGGCGCGAAGTTTTTCGGCAACTTCTTTTTGCGTTTTGCCGTAAATTGTATGTCGGCGAAGCTTGCCAGTCTTTGGGTCACGTCCATTGGTATACTGTCCCTGCCAGCGGCCATCAGCACGTTTTACAATGCTGCCGCTGCCAGCTTCCCGATGTTTATTCTTGTTTGCCATATTTCATTCTCCTATTCATTGTGGCAAAGCATGGCAAACAGCCTTTGCCGGTGCTTGCCATGCATTGTCAGGTGTTTTTTTAGAAAACGGTGCAGCTGCCGCTATGTTCCTCCAGCCACACGTCGAACTTTATCCGGACGACTAACAACCGTTTGCCGATATGTAACGTCGGGAAATCCTCGCGATGCAGCAGGCCATAGGCTTTGCTCTTGCTGATTCCCAAAATTTCTGCAATTTCTCCTGCGTCATACGTCAATTTGTTCATGTTTGACCTCCTATAAATAATTTAATCAGCTACTTTTCCGCTATCATATATATAATATATATGCAAAGTTTTTCTGAAATCAGGCTCCATCCGTATCGCGACGAATAAACTGTGCGTTTTTGCCGCGACCTTCTCGGACAATTCCCAAGCGGGTGAGAAGCGTACCTACTCGATCATCATTCATGAGATCTTTCCAAACGGCTTTGCTGATATGCAGCACCCGATCTCGAAGTGCGGCAACGCTGATTTCCGTACCCTGCCAAGCTTCCATGAACGCAGCGAACCTATCATAAGCGGTAGGTTCCCCTTGGTATTTGCGTCCCCTGCCCTTGGCCGTTTTCATACAGTCCGGCAGGGTATTGATGATATCTTCACGGCATCCGGGAAACCGTTCCCGCAGAAGCGGCCATACGCCTTCGGGCGGGCAAAACAGATAAACGTGAATCTTATCACTGCACCCCGGAAGCCGGATTGCCGAGCGGTAGATTTCCTGTTCCACCCGTGCGGTAAGGTATCTGGCTTCGTACTCCTTCAACATTGGAAGCTGCCGCAGAGGATCATCGGGAATCCCATTCTGCTGGAATTCTTCAAATGTCTCCTCGATAATATCACGGAAACCGTGCTCACCCCATGCAGCAAAGCAGTTGATAAAGAAATCATCCGGTTTCAGGCGCGGCCAGCCAAGCAGGATTACGGTACGGCAATCCCGAAAATCATTGCTGCCATTTGTGCCGCCATAATAAGGCAGCTTACCGTCAACTTGGCAAAACCGATCAGGGATATCATTATGAAACAGCGTCCTGCTTTGCTCCTTGTAACTGCTGAGAAAAATTTTCCCGACGCTATTCTCTGCGATTTCATCAATCAGCTTCCGTATGCCAGCTTGTTTCTCCGGTGAACGCAATGCCGTTTTCGAGACATTGCAGCCTGGATGCGTAAACAGATGAAAATTCAAATTGTCGAATTTCTGGTCCGGGTGCTTCTCATAGATTACCGAATTTTCTAAATATTTGTAATCCCCGTCAACTGATGCCGTAGCGTCAAAAATTAACGTTTGTGCTCTCCCGAATGACAAACCCGGTGAAGAAATGCGAATCATGCGGAATCCATTCGTCTTGATAAACAAACAGTCCTCTTTTACTAATGCGAGCATGACAGCCATGCATTCGTCTCCCTCTGATATCAGAGACTTCTCTAAGTGCAAGTCAAAGAGACAAATGCAAAAATCTTTGAATCCTGCAATAGCCTCTTCATCCTCACGCAGTGTGCAAAAGCCAAACGGAAAATCTCGTTTTCGACCATTTGCATCTTCCAGCCTCAGTTTCCATCGGAGTCTGTCGAAAAATTTGGTAAAGCCGAAGGTAAGTTTAGACTGTAAGGCAGCAATCTTATTATCCGGCATATTCTGAGTAGAGCTAAACTGTTCAAAACTGTTACTGAAGATATTTAACCCTTCCTTTGAAAGATTCAAAATCTCTGCCATTTCAAACTTTTCGTCGAAAAACAAAAATCTACGGGGGATTTCCACCCCTCTAAAAGTTCTATACATCATGCGGTGCATGGAATCTTCTGATCTACGATACCGAAGAAACCTCGCCTGCGTGATTCCTGTTATCAAGGTAGTATGTCCTTTTGCAGTGGAATGAACGATTGGGCAGCTCTCTGCATAGCTGCATTCAATAGGGACGCAATCATCGTAAGCTGCCGCTTCCGGATTCATACATAAGCCGCGTTTTTTCCCTGAAGGCGAGAAGCTTTGAATGGCTCCGATTAGATCATGCCTGCCGGGAAAGTACCGTTCAATTACATCCACCATTTCGTTTATCGTCCGGATGCATCTATCTCGATGTGCGGCGCAAGCTCATCAGGTGCAAAATTATTTCCCTTTGCCGGATCTTGGGGTTTTTGAGGTGATTTACCGTTCTTGGAAGTTTTCATTTTTTGCTCATTCTCCTCATTTCTTGTCCTAACAAAGCTAAAAAGTTGAATCCTCGTGGCAAAATCTCCGGCAAGGGGCCTTGCCGGAAGCGCAGCCCCTTTGCCTCGGATTTTTACAACATTATTCGATCTTTTCGAGAGGAATTGCGAGTACGTAGGTACTATCGCGGCTACCATTTTTTTACAGATCATAGCGGTAGCGATATCCGTTTCCCGTGTGCTTCAGAATGCCGCTTTCGCACCACATGCGCTGAATCTTTTGGGTCCAGTCCGTCTTGTCCGCAAAGGAACAATCGCACCCAGCCTTGCGAGCTTCTTTCAGGTAGATTCTGAAAAGCCATTCCTCTGGAAGAACCAGATATTGGACGCCGCCGATCTCACGGATTGCTCCCTCATGCTTCTCTCTTTTGCTGAAATCCTGATCAAGCGCTGCCAGCTTCCTGGCAGGATCCCGGTACCATTCCTTCAGGAATTCAAGAAACACATTCGGATCCTCCATCTTGAAGATCAGCTGGGGATCGCTCGGTTTCGGCGCAAACACCTCAGTGGCACCGGCAAGCCAAGCATCAGCATCTTCCTGAGTCACCCATCGCCGATCCACAACAAAGGAAGAAAAGGATCGCAGAACTTCCAAAAAACTGCGTTCTGAAGCTTGGCTGGATCAAACACCACACTTCGATAACGAGAGTCCGGCTTTCCGAAGGAAGCCTTGGCTTTCTTGACAATCTGATCCGCCCACTCATTTTCATCACCTTCGTCGCATCGCCATTCATAGAAGACGGATGCCATCGCAAGGGAGTGTTCCTGAATCTGGCAAAACAGTTCATCATCCACTGCGGCGAGATACCTGTCCGATAAGCAGGTGCCTTCGTATCCGGCTTTCGCACTATTAACCAAAATCAAGCCCGCCGATTCTGCATAGGGCTGCAATTCGTGGATCTGCTTGACATCTGCCCCGACTACGGCTATGAGCACATCATCGTAGGGAATCGGTGTGTGAACCTTCTTCGCCTTTTTCAATTTTACAGTTGCAGAATTGAAGTCCAGTAGGTTCCGCCCTACGATTGATGGTTTGCGATAGTCGAGCACAGGAGTGCGATAAACTTTTGGACGTCTCTTTCCCTTCTTCTTCCAGTGCTGGCGGGGTTCAATCAAGTGAATCCAGCTGGTAACTATATCTACCGTCTCTTCTGCGCATGTCCTGACAAACAGAACGGGATGAAAATCCTGGAGATATTCCTGAAGGCTTTCGCACCTGGCGGAAGTAAGGCACATCGCGACGAGCTGGTATCCGGCTCCATGATTTTCGAATAATTCGGACATTTCGAAAAATAACTGTGCACCCATTTTCAGCATCTCGAAGTCATCTGTCGGGGCTTTAACAGTGTTCAAATTGTTAATCTTTCCGCTCCACTTGACTTCGCAATTTTTGAGAAACGCTTCCGCTCGCTTCTGCCGCTCTTTCTCCACCAAGACATTAAACAAAGGAATCTTACGATTCAAAGTTTCTTCGGTCAAACGAATAAACTCTTCCCGGGGGTTCTTGCGATACCAAATTCCGAGCCACCCTCCACTATACTTCAGCTCGATGATCTCTCCGTTTTTCAAGGTTTTGCTCCTTTCGCAATAACATGGAGGGTAGCCCCTCCCGGTCTCTTTGTTTTTCGGATCCGATGATATGCATTATATCGCAAGAGGAACGCTTGCCCCGGTTCTGCGCCCCGAGTTTTTTAGGCAAAAAAGCATGATTTCAGCATTTTCCAACATGCGTTATGCCGGTTTTTCTTTTTATTTCATGAATTCAGAGACAATTTCGACAATTTCATGGAAGGCAAAAAAAGGTGATTTTTTTGAAAAAAATTTTTGAGTCTACGGAAACGGACAACATTCCGGAGTTACTGCCTATGCTTGTAGTAGAATCGCCCCCCTCACAACCTTATTTTACCCAAGACAATCAAGTGGATGAATATACTATCAAGAAGAAGTATTTATCCCCTCCGGAGTGTCAAAATGCCTTTTTACAAGAAATAGGTTGTAAAACAGACAGACCGATTCGCAATTATCCACAATTGATTTGTAAACCTGATTTCATTATCCATCATATAAATGAGTGCACTATTGTGCCCTCGGAAATGCTGATTGCAGACAGACAAACTTTGTTTTCTCCCCAATTTGCTATCTATAATAATTATCATCACCCTTTTAGGGATGGTTGTGTACCACGGCCCCAAAAGAACCCGGCACTTATTCATGAACGCTGTTCTAATTTCGCTTTACGTAAGGTCAAAGAAGAAAAAAATCGTTATCTATTTGAAGAAATTCTGAATCGATTTAAACCGGATACACAGAATAACTTAATACAGTTTTGGGAATTTGCTAATAATCTTGTAACGTATTGGAGGAAACTTTCAGATGAAGATGAATCCAGATGCCTTCTCAAAAGAGTGAACGATGTTCTGATCAATGTTAAACAAAAGGATTCGTTGATTGATAATAATTACATAAATTCATTGACTATTACTGAACTCAACGAAAATACGGTTATTTCCTTTGTGCATGAATGCCTTCTTGAATATCTGCACGCTTATAACAACATCATGCTAATTAATAAGGATCCAACGACTGGCCACTTTAAACCGACATGCACAAATATTGATTACGATTTTGCATGGAGATATACCATTGAGTGTGAAAAATTAAGAACAATACGAGAGCAGCTTGCTAAGTTGTGGCCAAGTCTCGAATATCCCTTTGACGCAGGAGAGTCCTTTAACATTGACTCCCTCCCCGGAGGTCAGAGTGCATTTACTGCCACCACTTTTGAGCAAGTGCAGAAGAATATTTGCCAATATTTTACTGACGCTGCTCAAGAAGCCCTCACAAAACTGTCCTCTTCTCAGATTGAGTTTATTATCAAAAAGCTAGAACAAACACGTAAAAAACTGTTTCCGTTCCGTACACTTGTTCTGTGTATCGTAAAGGGCGGCATCTTTTTTAAGAAACCCTGTACGCTAGAAATGGAAGCAATTTTAGATTTTCCTAATCATATATATCGATCAAAACCGTCTGTCGCAATTCAAAGAGTGAAGCGTTTACGGCTGTTATTTGCACTCTGCCAGACATGCGAGTTGGCAAAGACTGATATTGAACAAAACATTTTACTCTTTCTCAAATACCATGGCGTTGTGCCTCAATCCGAAGAGGAATTTGTAATGTGGGACGATTTTCTTCGAGAGCATCATTTTACGGACTCACCTGTCAGTCTTCCACTTCGATACGCAAATGCACTAAACAAATGCCTTTCGCTGCAATTTGACCAATTAGTATGCTTTAACTCATGCTCTGCACTTCATATGGGAGGTTTTTCCGCTCTCATAAAGTACAAGCCTGACATACTGCATGAATATACATCAATGGAACACCAGAAAACCATTCCTAAAACCTTATGTTACGAGTATCTAAGGCTGTGGGCCTCCGCGTCATTAAATGTCGATGCAATGAGGAGCATTTGCTTAGAAATTGTAAAAAAGCTTGATTGGACCCTCTTGAATGAATTAGACGGCTGGACCGATCAATATAAATTCGGAATTCCGCTCAATCATATCGATCTAAATGAATTAAAGCTATTATTGTCAGAAATTGCGGTTCGATGCTCTTTGCTAAAAAAAGCAAAAAAACTGCTCCATCAATCACTTACAAAAAACGAATTGATATGGCGAGTGAAAATACTAAAATCAGGTAAAACAAAAAAGTCTGAATCCAATACTCGAACTGGTTTTAAATATCCATCTAGTGTGTAGTCCTGCTGAAAATTAACCCAATTGCTGTTGTTAGAAGGAAGG
>CAJUSB010000118.1 GCA_910589115.1 uncultured Clostridia bacterium
AAAGGAAGGATGAAACCGAAAATGGTTTTCTTTTGAGTTTCACGGATTCAGGTTTAAATTAGCTGCTCCATTTTTGAGCGGTACATATTTTATCACTTCGCACAGGGAAGTTCCATGATTTGGGTTCCGGCACAAAGAATCTGTTGGGAACGAGGAGCAATCATTCATGCAGGCTGAGAGGACAAAATCACACATACCATGCAGTTCAACAGATCCAGACCAGCGCAGAAAGGATATTCAAAATGGAAGCCTTCGCGCCTGAATCAGTTTCTTGTGCCGGAAACCAAGAACATAGAAATTCCGAACGCGAAGTGATAAAGCAGTGACAAACCAGCGACAAAATTGATGCAATAATTATCTTCTGCAAATGCGTGATTTCTATATTTCATCTATATATTTATAACTTTTTTCTTTCCTAAATAAGAAAAGTGAAAAAAGTGACAAAAATATAGGTATCTCAAGAAAAAAATGAAGTAAGTAATTTAAAAAGATGTGATCTGCGAAAAATTTAATCACTTTTGTCACTGCGGAGTCATTAGCTCTTGTTCCGTAAGTTATTGCGTTGTTTGTTCCGGCATAAAAGGATTTTTGCCAAGCGAAGTCATACCATCCATCCATCCATTCGGCCGACACGAGAAACTTATTGGCTGATAGCGACATCCTAATTCGTACAGACCAACGTGATACAATCCAATATATCGCGTATCGTTCAGTGGATTCATACCGGTGCAGAAGGGATATCCAAACTGAAATCGTTCCAGCCAAAAGGATTCTTGTGCTGGAAACCAAAATCATTGAATTTCCCGGCGCGAAGTGATAAAACAGTGAAAAACCAACGACAGAATCTATGCAACAATTATCCTTTATAAATGCGTAATTTCTATATTTGTTATATATATATGTAACTTATTTATCTTCTAAACAGAGAGAGTGAAAAAAGTGATAAAAATATAGGTATCTCAAGAAAAAAATGAAGTAAGTAATTTAAAAAGATGTGATCCGCAAAAAATTTAATCACTTTTGTCACTGTGGGCATATCAGATCTTAACAGCGCAAGATGGCAGTTTGTTTTATCCCGGCACAAGGAATCTTGTCGGAAACAATGAGCAATCAATCATGCGGGTTGAATGGGAAGCCGCTTCGTCCGCATCATTTCCTGTGCCGGAAACAGAAGTTATGCTTTCAGTCCGATCTGGGGCAAGCACAGATTGAGCTGCTGACTTTCATACAAGGTCATATTGCGACCACCCTATCGCAAACAGATTTGTGTGCTGGATTTTCAAAATTAAATTTGTCACTGCGAAACGATCCGATTCAGCTTCACATGTTGTCAGTGTGTGTTCAGTCCAGACCCACATGATACCAGATGGGATTTTCTCATCTGGCTTTTGTGCTGTCGTTAACCGGTCGGAACTGAAACGAAGTATTTTAAAGAAAATATTGTGTCGAAGCAGATGGCATACTGGAATAATTTGTCGACGATCTGCATATCATATAATATAACCACTTTGAAGGGAGTTGCAGAAATGAAGCATATTGAAATTGAAGCGGACAGAAAGAAACCAACTGACATCCATAAGGTGCTGAATGGCGTTTACAAGTTGTGCAGGCCAGATGATACACTGCGCACTGAATTGAAAATACAGGCTGGCCTGTCCAACGAAATGATAGATCAGTACATCCTGTCAGCGCCGCCGAGCGATATTGTTCAACGGCTTCGGAAGGAATACGGCTTCACAGATGATGACATGCTCGGTGTGCCGGGGTTCTTCCAATCAGAAGACGGGGAAGTCCTGTTCAAGCACTATGTTAATGTTGATTATGGAATTACGGTGCGATCAGTTAGCAACAGGATTTTAGGAATTCTGCTGCATTTTCAGCCAATAGGACAGGTTTGCGGTGCGAATCCGGAAAAGGACGTTGCATGGCTCTCTACAAAAGGTGAACTCATGGGCACGCCGTCCGGATCACCCGTTGGCATGGTGGGCAACCCGTCACATTATATGTATTACGACGAGATTCTTGGAAAGCGCCGATATGGAACAGAAATTGAACTTGGCAAGCGCGGCAATATTTTTATCACAGACAGCTTCTTTAAAGCCGCAGCGTGCCATCAGCGATACGGGACAAGAGCGTTATTCATGACCGGTGTGCAAAACAGGACTTCCCTGACGCGTACAATGGAAGAACTGACACACAAATCCGAATCACGGCAAAAAGTAATTATCGCACCTGATGCGGATTGGCGAAATGAAATGGATGTTATGGAAGGCTGGCTGAATGTCGTTGAAGATATTTACAGTCAGTGCCTGCCGATCTGGATGGCTGTGTGGCCGCCGTCCTGTGGCGCACAGATAAGCTCTGTTGTGTGCAGCGGATTTGCCGACAGGATAACACCTAAGCGCATCAGCAAAGCGTTCCTGCCGCATATACGGCGCTATGCGGATACAGCAGTGGGGAAGGGCTGTAAGGAAGCGGAACAGCTTGGATCTTATGCGCACTATATTTCCCTGATGCTCAGCAGATGGGAGAATCAGGTCGACTTTGGTGTTGTTGAATAATTTTCTGTCGATGTGCATATAATAAGATACAAAATACAACGCTGTATAATCAGCGGGAAGGAGAAAGTATAATGAGTAATATAAAAGATATGGCTTTGCAGTATGACGCTGTTCAGACACTGGGAAGAAAAAAGAAGTATCCGGGACATGCCGATGCAGATGATGAGTTTCGTGATGCGCTTCGCGGTAAATCGGAGCGTGAAGAATTTAACGCGGCACTGCGGGCTGTTGTAGATAAATACAACAGCAGGCCGCTTCAGCGAGGCGAAGAACCCGATACAAAATCGGCTATAGGTTTAGCGTATGAAAAGAGTGGCATTCATCCTGCGGGCTGGTATGGTGTGAATCCATATGATACAGAAAAGTATCCGTTAACGCAGGTTGGTTTCAGCAAGCTGTTTGCTGCCTGGAGCCGCGGCCGTCTTTGGTATGAACCTGCTGAGAAGTTATTTTATATCCGGGATCATGGTATCCCGCAAGCCGATATGGTAGGCAGGCTTATGCTCGCGCTGAGGGATGAATTTCAGGAAGCGCTGGAGTATGCGGCTTCCTTAATTCAAGATAATGCATACCGGAAAGAATTTGAGAAAAACCGTGAGAAATATTTCTGTGAGGACAAGCTGTGGAATAAAGCGCTTATGGGTGTGCAGCCGCATTGTGCGGTAGAGTCATCGGAAAGCGAAACACCCAAGTACATGATCGCAACGCAAAGTCAGATGATTAAAATGAACCGGGAAAACGGTTCCTATGCCATAGAAGAGATAAGCAGTGATGGTTTTACACCCAGACGTATGAATGTAATACATGATCCGAATGCCGATTGTCCAACGTTCAAGCAAGTGCTTGCGGATACATTTGAAGGAAACAGGGAAAAGATCGAATTTTTTCAAATGATGCTTGGGATGGGACTTTCTGGTGATAACGAACAGAAGGCCGTACTTATTCTTCATGGAAGGCGCGCGAACAACGGAAAATCCACGATATTGAAAGCCGTGGAAGACGTTTTGGGAAATTACGCATTCGGTGTCAGAGAAGGGGTCATTGATAAGAAAACACACGAAGGACAGGGGGCATCATCGGACGCAGCCAGGATAAAAGGTCAGCGGTATGTTATCCTGCGGGAGATGTCAGAGAGTGTTTCTGTTGATTCAGGCAAGCTGAAAAGACTCGTTGGAAACGACCATACTACGGTTCGCCAGCTTTTTGAAGCGACGGAATCGTTTGTTCCGCAGTGTTTGATCATTATGGACTGCAATACGCTTCCCGCCCTTGACGATATGTCCCTGTTTGATCGGGAGTCGCTGTTTGTCATTACGTTTGAGCGCTCGTTTAATGGCGAAAATCGGGATACATCCATTGCCAGAATGCTTGAAAAAGAGCATGCGGGCATTTTGAACTGGATTCTGGAAGGCTTCCGGATGTACTGCAAAAGATGTTCGGATTATTCGCAAATCAAAGCTCCGGAGTGTGTGAGGGAAGATACGTTGGATTATCGTTATGAGTATGACCATATCAGTGAGTTTTTTAATTGCAACCTGGAGTATACCGGTGACTCAAAGGACCGTATATTGGTAGAGCATATGCGCAAACGCTACGATAAGTGGACAAAAGATAATGGGTATACCACTTTTTCAACGCAGAGGTTCAACTCTCAGTTGGTAAATTTGGTTCATATCGATTCAAAGAGCTCAGAAAAGTTCAAAATATATTCCAATAGTAAGGTATATTACCGTGGATTCCGATTCAGAATCACGGAAAAAGCAGACCCATCCGGTTTTACTACTTATCTGGAAACAGAATATCAAAAAACGAACGCCACAAAAGACCATGAGAACGTTCTGCTAACATCCTTGTTCAGCGGGTACAATAAGTGGGCAGATGAGCAGGGTATTTGCGACAAAATCGATTTTTACGACACAGTGAGCAGGCTTGATCGGGAGAAGTATCATATCCTTGTAGAAGGGGATCAGATTTTTATAACCGATATCGAGAAGATTGCTCATGATTCAGATATTAACTGCGAAAGCAATCAGCTGGCCATGTGATAACAGAAGTGAAGCCGGCCGCCCTGTAACAAAGGCGGTCGAGCTTCCGACACCGGACGGCGAAACACGCTGTTTGGGCTGTCATGAAATAGAAAAGAGACATTTCGCATACTATAAAATAGATATTGTAATGGGACACCGCAGAAGCGGTAGAAAGCGAGGGAATTATGAGCGTAGCTATAAAAAGAAGATTGTTGGACGCCAGAACGAGCCGGATAATGGCGCACAGGGCAGATGCCATGATGAAAAATCTTGAAAATGGGGAACGCTATCGGAAAATCTGCGACAACGCGTGGCGCGAAGTCAATGAGGCAGAGGCTGTAATTGCTGACAGGCTTCAAACGCTGTCCGCGATGGATCGAATGATCGTGGAGCAGTGGATGGATGGCGCAACTTTTGAGGAAATTGCCAAGGCGGCGGGCTGGAGCATATCGTGGGCAAACCGGCGTTTCAACGCGGCCGTACGTAAAATGCAGGAAGAAGCAGATCGGGAAACTTAAGCGTTGCTGCCGAAGGCGTAAACTGTCCCTGATACCGCTTGAGCGTCATCAAATAAGAATGAATTTGCTGCATACCATAAAAATATAAATCCATCGAGGTAAACAGACCGTGTTGTGACCACCCGAAATACAAATCGATTGGAAGAGCAGCATGGGAAGCAAAATATAAACCCCGGATGCGGTGCTGTAAAATACTGCAGCATCCGTATCCACGAAAATTTATTAAGGAGGTCATTATTATGAAAGCAATCAATGTATTATATCGTTTTAATCAGTTGGCCGCAGAGCGGATCAATCTGACCGTACTGAAAAACAACACCACCGGAGCGGAGCAGGCGCTGTACCGTGCCCTGTTCGAGGATGTCTCGGAGGAAATGCAGTCGCTCATCCCGCAGATTCGGAATATCTTCAAGCGCATCAGGTGCCGCAGCATTGCGAAAGATATCATAGCGATCTACTTTGAAGATATGGACCATCAGGATTGGGCGGAGACGCGCGGCGTTTCTGTGAATACACTCTATGACAGCATCAAGGAGACGCTGGAAGAAATCGACCGCGAGATTGAAGCGGAAGCCGCTTAAGGTACATTGAGAAAGGCCGCCGGAGTGGAATAATCCCCACTTCGGCGGCTTCTTTTCCTCTCGTCTCTTCATGCTGACAAGATTTTCCGTGTCGGCACAAAATCAATCGATTGGCTTGCAGTGTTGTAAATCGTTTCGCAGAGTTTATCGTTTGGAGTGAACAAAAAATCAGTGTTAGGGTGAATGTGTTTGTAACGGATGAGTTGTTCGTACAGGTGCTTTCCAGATATTTGTTTGTCCCTGATTTTAGGATGGCTGCCCGACCAGTGTTTTAAGTCCTCTAACTGAAAAACACCGTCATCAGGCGACGTGCCGATGATGTAAATCAGCCGCTTCCTCTCTGCAGCGGCATAGAAGGCAGCGTTTTCATAGGAGACCCGATCTATCGATGAGGCAAAGTCACGGTCCAGCTCAGCAAGGTCTGCCTTTCGATCAACGATAATCCTGCCGTTTGGAGTCGTATAGTCTCCGGCAGGGAACTTTGATGGAAGCAGGATGATTTGATTCGCAGCGCACCAGTCAATCATTGGTGACTTGCGTTCCTGCGTATCTGCGCGAAGAACCGGCAGGCCGGACAGCTTGGCTAAGATTGTCGCCCGAACGATATCCTTTGTGCCCGCTTTCCAGCTTTCTGTTCCGATTCGGATGTCCTCAGGCATTATCTGGAAGGCACTTGCAGGATAGCTCCGCCGTACCTCCAGATATCTGTCATACAAGCCGATATCGACCGTCAGATTGCATCCAGTGGCATCAAATATGGTGCTAATGACTGTTTGTGCCCCTTTGTTCAGGGCTCTCAGGGCATATTGAATAACTGCTTGTCCTGCTTCCGCGTTGATCCACCAGATGAGCGGCCATTTGCCGTACTGAAGATAGAATGTGTATGCGTAGCCAGCGCAGGGACCTACTGCGATGTCGTAATACAGGGCGATACGGCCCTTATACCGCCGGACATACATAATCTGGATCAGGTAACGTCCCTCGCATGGGGCTGATGGCTGATAAGCGGTTTTATATTCCATTATTAAATACCTCCTTTTTATGATGTATTATGGTATGCAAGCGGTGCATTTCGCAAATATAGATATGTTTTTGCAACTTTTTCCAGATTTTGCAAAATATACAATCAGAAATATAATCTCGTTAAATAACAAATAGTACTTACTGCTTCGAAGGAGTGGACAGCAGGCAACACATGGATTTAAAATCTTGAAACGAAAATTTGTCTAATCTGTATATTGAGAAAACGGGGGAATAATTAAAATACTGAAAATGGTGTTGTATTTCATTGAATATGATGAAAATTACTCTTGTTTCCAACAAAATAATTCCACAAATAGGTGTACAAAATGACGAAAAATAGGATAATCCGTGATTTTTTTCAAAAAAAGCTTGACGGACGGGGGGGGGGCGAGGGGCATAGAATTAAACCGTCATTGGGAGACAGTGACCACAAAAAAAAGCCTGCCAGGTGTTATAGGTGTTTGGATGCCAGGGGTGGCATTGCAGTGCGTGGACTCACATTATGGCTTGGAGAGCAAACACTGATGTTTAGACGTGCTGAGAAGTGCGTCTTTTTGCTTTTGGAGGATTCGTTAGAAGGTGGATATTGTGGAAGCTCGGCCGCTGACTGTCTATGTGCAGGATCTCAAGCTGTCGGAAAAGAGCAAAAATGCCCTGCTGCGATGCGGCATCCGGACGCTGAATGAATTGGTGCGGTGGAAAGGCACAGGGTTCTCCCAGATTCGCGGCCTTGGCAACAGCGGCGTAAAAGAAGTACAGGCCCTGATTGCCCATTCGGAGAAAATCTTCGATGGGTTTGCGGAGCGTGAGCGTCGAATCCAGCAGATTTTCCCGAAAGTATGTGGTATTTCCGTAAATGAACTTCCTGTTGAGACCCGTATCCGCAATATCCTTCAGCGGTCAGATGTCCACAATGTCGGCGATTTGATAAGGCTTTCCGGGAAAGATATCGCTGACTTGCCCAATATGGGGTCAGAAGCCCGGTCACAGATCGAAAAGTTGATCGAGGACATTATCGAAAACGGAGAATCGTGTATTACTGACTGGAAAACAATGGAATCGGATGAGCGTGGCGAACCGTCCGTTAAAGGCTTTGATTTCCCTCTGATTGACCGTTTGGAGGCAGAATACTTCTTTAAAAGTTCAGACTTAGCCGATTGGTTCGGGTTATCCCGACAGAGGGTCCATCAAATCATGAAAGAGCGCCCGGTAAAGCGCGTGGATTGCTGGACAGGAAAAAGCCTGTCCGGCACAGAACAATCGCTCCTTGCCAGACTTATCCAAACAAAAACCTTTGGATTACGCTTTGAAAATGGGAAATGCGTCTGTTTTAACAATAAATGCGATGATTTTGCCTGCATCTTTGTTTCCGGGAAAGAGATTAAAGCCTTCTTCCTGAAAGATCTGCCGGAACATCTTCAGACGCAAATCAAGGCTGCAAGGATGCATCAGCTCTCAGGGCGGAACTGGTTGATTTGAAATGGGGAACGCTTGTTTCAATCCTGAAGCAAACGCATTTTGTTCCGGGAAATATCGAAAATTTCCGTGCAAATGCAAAAATTCGGGGCTTTTCTGTGGCGGAATATGCCAGATTTCTCTCGGGTTTTCCGTATGCGTCTCCCAAAACTACAGCGGACGAAGAAATTTTGCGGTTCCTGCGTGAGAAACTGACCGAGGGATGCGTATACTTGCCTTCCGGCAGCGACAGACGGTGGATTCGCGCTTGCGCCGCACAGCATCAAATGGGGATCAGGGAGCTTGTGGAGTTTTATGGCTATAAAGCCTGCTTAACGAGTCAGGAGCTTTTCGACATCCGCACACGCAGAAAACACATCGAGGAGTTGACGCAGCACGTTGTCTGCGACAATGTGGTTTATTTACCAATCGAATCGGCGGCTTATTGTGATTTAAGCGCCTATGCGGGGCAGAGACAAATCCCGCTCAACCAGTATGTGGAGAGCCTTGGTTTTGTCCGCACCTTTGAAAAATCCGGTATTACCTTGGATAAAGTAGAGACGGATATGCGCCCGTATGGAGATGACGATGTTTTTTCAGGCTGTCCGCTGATCGGAAGTAAAATCATCAATGCGAAAACTCTTGATAAGTTGAATATTTCGGCTGGAAAGTTGATTGATACCGTATTGGAACAGCCAGCTACAAAATTGACTTTTGAAGCGAAAAAGGAAATCGCTTTAGCGCTGATCAATCACGCCAAAGGCTGGGATGGTGCAGAGAACACGGATTTTTGGACGTACATTGCGCTTTAATTTGGCTACCGCGATAAGGATGGAGTAGTCGTTGGAATACTTCAGGATGCGCTGCAGGAGGCATTGGAGCAGAGCGGGAGGCTGTTTGTGAAGAGCTACAAAGGCCGGGCATTCAAAACAACCATCCTCATTCATGCGCTCGCGCCGAAAAAGTCATGGATGGCGCTGTATGACTTTCTGTTTAACTTCTATAAAAACAACCTTTGCTGGAGGTACCGACCGGATGATCCCTTGCTTGATTCCATGATAGAAGCCCTGAAAAGGAAGTTCAACAGAGTGAATAACGAGGAGGATACTGCGCTCCAAATCCGTCTCAACACGTATCGTTTTCAGGAAGGAATCGTCAAACTCGTCCTGCTTCGTCCGTACTTTGCCCGATATTTGTTTGACCATATGCTTGGGAAGATCGATGCGCTTGTGACGATGAAAGATCATCTGACGGAAACCTATGAGGATATGCTGGCGGATAAATGGTTTCAGTGTAAGATATTGTCTGTCCGGGCAGCAGGGAGCCTCCGAAAGCGGATTCCTGAAATTGCGTTTGCTGAATACGCCCGGGTCAGAGTCCGGATTTCCTGCGATAATGACATCATTTATGATTCCGGCAGTACACTGTTCCATGAAATGTTCATCTTTGCCGGAGAGCGGGAAATCAAAAAGGTCGCTGTTCGAAGGGGATGTTATACTTTCGTTCTTCCGGAATCAGAGGCCCTGTTTTGTGAAAAGGCAAGGGTGAAAGAAGTTTCGAATTTTAGAATCTCCGGGTTTCGCGCTTATTTTGCAGATCTTCAGGCTGGCAGTATTCTTCGTGCCGGAAAAAGCACAATTGCTTGCGATAAAGAAGAAGTTTTTGTGTAATTTTGTAAAAAACACAGGATTCCAAAGTACAGAGTCCTTATATATCTCCGTTGCACTGGTGCGCTGAGAGAAGCCGATAAAGTTAAAAAAGTCTTGATTATTCACTGCTTTTATGATAATATAAATGATAGAATTTCTGTTCGGTGGGAAATAAAGGAAAAGATGGATAAAACCCTCAGCTGGATGCTGAGAGTTCCAACCAAAATATATTGTATATAGAAAACGATTAATCATTGTCAAAGAGGGAGATATGATGTAAAATATAG
>CAJUSB010000119.1 GCA_910589115.1 uncultured Clostridia bacterium
CAAAGGAAGGATGAAACCGAAAATGGTTTTCTTTTGAGTTTCACGGATTCAGGGATAAAACTGGAAAACACCGTCATCCTCAACCAGGCCTGTCCCGCCCGCTTCCTCAGCAGGAATAATCGTCAGGTTCCCGTTTTCAACATAGTCGGTCATGCCGCTGGCTTCCGGCCCGTTCCATACCTTGTTCGGACCCTCGACGTTTGAGCCGGTATTTCCTGCCGCCCCGTAGCCGATGACAGACAGATTGAACTGATCCTGAATAAATGTGGTGGTCTGAACCTGCCCGCTTTCCGGTGGTGTAAGATGCAGGCGGGTTGTCGGCATATCTGCCGCCACAGCCGCCGGGATTTCACTCACCAGCATTGCACCGGCCAGCAGTACGGCAAGTATGTGCCTTCCCCAATGTGTACAGCCCTTCATAAAATTCACTCCTTTTCGCGTTAACGCAATCGATTGCGTCTTGTGGCAAAGAAAACCCAATATTACACAAATGAACTTTTATAGGTTGTTTTTGCACATACACGCTTTTTATGTCCTTATTATACCTCTTTATGGGCTTTTATGTCAACGGCCATCTGAACGGCAAACATTTTTTCATGAAAAACGACCAAACCCATTGTGTGATTTTTGTCTATTGCACTCAATCGATTGCGTTCTTTGGCAGATGCTGCTTTTTCATTTTCTTAATTGACTGCACAGCGAGGTAAGCGTAGGCGATGCAGAGGGGATGCGTTTTTTGATCGGGGCGTGTGAAACGATTTGCCGGGACAATCCGCTGCTTGCTTTTTCACTGAAAAACAGGTATTGTATTACTGTTATACCCGATAAAAATTTTTTTACATTTTTGAATGGATTCCCAATGTCCAGTCGTATTATAGATGAAACCGTTAAAACGGCTATTAAAAGGAATGGAGGATTCTAACAGTATGAAAAAGGTAGCAGTATGTGTATTTGCAGCAATGGTGGTATCCATCGGAGTAACAGGAGCTGCTGCGGCAAACCAGCTGGCTGGCTGTGCAT
Source organism: uncultured Clostridia bacterium (assembly GCA_910589115.1). Lineage (GTDB taxonomy): Bacteria > Bacillota > Clostridia > Oscillospirales > Butyricicoccaceae > QXXE01. The sequence continues at coordinate 1,021 of CAJUSB010000119.1, forward strand.
TTGTCGATGCAGACAGCAACGGTATCTGTGACACCTGTGGCACGGCTCATACAGGCGGCTGCTGGGGCGGATGTTTCGTGGACGCAAACGGTGACGGCGTATGTGACAATTTAGGAACCGGCTGTGCATTTATTGACGCAGACGGCAACGGTATTTGCGATACCTGCGGCACGGTTCACGGCGTAAGCGGTTGGGGCGGACATTATGTGGATGCAAACGGCGATGGCGTATGCGATAATTTAGGAACCGGCTGTGCATTTGTAGACGCAGACGGCAACGGTATTTGCGATACCTGCGGCACGGTTCACGGTGCAAGCGGCTGGGGCAGACATTATGTGGATGCAGACGGTGACGGCGTATGTGACAATCAAGGGGCCGGCTATGGGCGCAGTGCTTCCGCCTCTGTCTCTGCTCGCGGACAAGGGCATGGAGGCTGCGGTGGCCGTGGCAGGCACGGCAGATAATAAAGGGAAATGGTATGCGGAGCGAACAAGAGGTAAACAGGGCAATCGAACGATATTCTGATACCATCCGACGGCTTTGTATGCTGCATTTGAAAAATCGCGATGATACGGAGGACATATTTCAAACCGTGTTTTTGAAATATGTCCTTAGTCCCGTTTCCTTTGAAAGCGAAGAGCATGAAAAAGCATGGTTTATCCGGGTCACCATCAACGCCTGCAAGGATTTCCTCAAAAGTTTTTTCCGCAGCCGTACCGTACCACTCGATGAGTTGACGGAACTGCCGGCAGTGCTTCCAGCGGATTACAGCGATGTTCTGGAGGCGGTATTTTCCCTTCCGCAAAAATACCGGGAGGTCGTATATCTGCATTATTTTGAAGACTACACCGCACCGCAGATCAGCCGTATTTTAAGAAAAAACGTCAATACGGTTTATACGCTCCTGACGCGTTCCAGGCAAATACTTCGTGAGAAACTGGGAGGGGATGACTATGAAAGATGAGATGAAATTTATTTTCAGCCAGGTACATGCAGATGAGGGCTTAAAAGACCGTACCCGAGCCTTTCTGGCGCAGAAGACGCGAGGATATACGAGAAGAACGGCAGGGACACCGTATCGGATCTGTGCGGTGGCTTGCCTGGTGTGCTTGTTGATTGGCGGATACCGGTTTTTCATGGTGCCGACGGCAGAGATCAGCATTGATATCAATCCATCGTTTGAGCTGGGTGTCAACCGGTTTGACAGAGTGGTTACCCTGAATGGATATAATGATGATGGCCAGGTCCTGGCGGATGAATTTGATATCAAATTCATGGCCTACACTGACGCGCTCGACCGGATACTGGACAGTGAACGGATTGTATCTCTGCTGGGGAATGATGAGGTGATGACGATTACCGTTACCGGGCCGGATGGGGAACAGTCTTCCAGTATTCTTTCCGGACTGGAATCGCGGACGGCAGCACAGGAGAACACCTATTGTTATTTTGCGCACGCGGACGATGTGGCGCATGCGCATGAAATGGGCATGTCACATGGGAAATATAGGGCATATTTGGAGCTTAAAGAGCTTGACCCTGATATCACCCCAGAAGCGGTACAGTCGATGACCATGCGGGAGATCCGGGACTGCACCAACCGCCTGTTGGCGGATAATGGAACGGAAAGCCCGTCAGGGCATCATCATGGGAACGGACACCGTGGGAACGGCCGTGGATACCAAGGCGGCCGCCGGTGGGCGCAGCAGGAATAAATGTTCCGGGGAATGTGTAAAAAGGAAGCGCCGGGAATGTGCGGAAACAAAAAGTTTTCGTATATTCCCGGTGCTTTTTCGATGATATTTTCCGGCAAAGCGGCGCGGCCTGACCATGCCGGATACTACGCAAAATGTTGCTTAGGGCTTGTGATTACAGGTTCTCAATTCTCCTCTGAAAACCAGCGTTGTGTGTATGATTTACGAATGGAAATTCTTTGTGAAACGGTTGACTTCCCTATTTGGATGGTATATAATGAAAATGGCTATATCGTAGTGTAACCACTTGTTAAAATGCAGGATAAGCCCTAAACAGGGCCTTTGTTTTGCCCATACCGGGGCTGGTAATGCAGGAAAAAACAGGATGGAACGGATGCCGGATTGAGAGAGGAGATGAATAGTGGTCTATGGTAGCAATATTTTTATTTGTATTGGTGATCGTTGCGTTGATTGTTCTTGCTGTTACACTCGTTTTGAATTCTTCTGCAAGCAAAAAGGCAGGCGCAGAAAATCAGAGAACATATTCAATGGAGGAGCTGTACACCAATATTGTGAAAGCAGTCGCTGTAGAAAATTATGAGGAGGCATACGAGCTGTGGCATCAGTATGAATCTGACAATCGCTATTCACTGACATACAAGGATTTATCTGATTATTACCATTATGCTGCCGGATTAAAGGGATATGTCGGTGCACAGGAGGTTTGTCTGAATGAAGTAAAGACTGCGTTAGAGCAGGTATCTAAGGGGTTTAAGCGAGCGTCCTTTTATCTGGATGAAGTGAACCTGTTGTGTGAATCCGTACATGGTGCATTTGTAAAGCCCGCCCCTGCGTCCTCTGTATATCGTATGGATATCAAGCGGGATGGTACGGCGGATCTTCAGTTTGACCAGCCGAAAAGCTATACAAATGTCAGTTATATTAAGGGTGAGAAAGTGATCTGGACACTCGAAGATGGAAAAATCGTGTCCGGCAAGGTTTCCGGTGGCCCCTACTTTTTGTCTATTACCCCTACGGAGGAGGGTATGGATGTGCAGGATCGCAGACAGTTCGGCAACGATTTGGAGCTGTGCGGCACTTATTATCCATATGATGAATCAGAGGCGGCGCTGTTGGAGGAAGAGTCGGACGAGCAGGTTCGGCCTTTGGAAGAGAGGACTTTAAGAACAGAGAGTCGGGAGTGATCCCGACTCTTTTTTTGCTGTAAATGCGGCAGCATCCAGACGCTGCCGCAGGCCGTTTTCGGGCACGTTCTTAGAGTATCCAAAAGCCTGCAATTCCAAATAGGAATCCCAGCAGCCCGCCTGCGAAAACGTCCCTTGGAAAATGGATGCCAGCGGCCACCCGGACTGCTGCAACGGCAATGGCGGCAATGGCAAGCAGCCATCCCGCAGGCGGGAAAATGAATCCATATGACATGGTAATGACAGAGGAGCAGGTCATATGCCTGCTGGGAAAGGAATCCCCTGTTTTTCTGCGTGCGATCAGCGGCTCGAATCCGGGCGTTTCATAAGGCCGCTTTGCGCGGATGACGCGGCGGATCAGCGTACAGGTCAGATAGGCTGCAGCGGGGACGAGCAGCACCCGAAGGAATCGCCCGTCCTGCCGGACGGCAAGCCAGATAAGCAGCAGGGGATACAGGCTGTAGAACAGCACTGGCAGTCCGCGGTTCAGGCCGCACAGCAGACGGTATGCCGCAGGCCGCGCCTGAAACCATGCGGCGAGCTGCCGGTAACGTTCCGGGCGCATCATTGGCGCGGACGCAGTACGCCGTCACGATAGGCGTAGAGAAGCTCACCCAATGCCGTGATTTTCGAGCGGATTTGTTCGCCTGCGTCGGTGTCCTCGACGAGCAGCCGGTGCGGCATTTTTTCCACTACATGGATTGATGTGAAGGTGGAGGCCGTCTGTTCGGAGGTTGCGGGACGGAAGGGCCGGTGTTCCGCCAGCTGCAAATCGTGGGAATCAAAAATCAGCGTATAGCCTGCGATCCCGGTGGTGGACTGGTAGGCCTTGGAAATGCCGCCGTCAATGACGAACAGTCTGCCGCCTGCCTTGACCGGGTTTTCGCCGTGCTTGACCGGTACATGTCCGTTGATAATGTGCGAACAGGATGGGTCGAGACCAAATTCGCGCAGGATACGTTCACAGACCGATACGTCCTCATATGCCTGATAATAGGCGTTGCGCGTCTCGGTATAGGTTGATTTATCCGCTATAAAATAGCGTTCAAAGGTCGTCATGCGGTCACGTCCGAAAAGCGGGCTTTTTGCGCCGCACCACAGATACCACATCAAATCGACCGAGCTTTGGTCGCCTGAATAATAGGCCTGACGCACCCGCTTATCCAGATGGTCAAGCAGCGCTTTGCCGGAGAAGCTGCCGCTTTCCAGCTTTACTGTATCCAGCGCCCCGTCCTCGGTCAGCGGGATACAGCCATGATAAAGCAGATTGTTATTAATGACTTTATACATGCCGCCGTGATTATAAATATAATCAATGTGCTCGTGCAGCTGGGCCGAGTGTTGGAAGGACTGCCAGAGGCCTTCGGTCAGTTCGCTTTCCTCCGGGGTCAGGCGGTAGGGGTCCTCCGGATCAATGGTCGGGAAGTTCCGGTCAAGCAGCTCATATTTCTTTCCGTCCAGGGTAATGGTATAATCGTTATAGTCGATTTTGTCCAGCAGGAGACGGCCCTGCATTTCATATTCCGGATGACGTTTCAGCAGCTGTCCCTCCAGCTTAAACAGGATGATTGCAACCGCCTTGTGCATCCTTGCGGCCTGCTGCGGATCGACCGGGTCCAGGATATTTTCATCCAGCACATGCGGCTGGAACCGCTCGCAGGGGTCGTCGCCGTAGACCTGCGCTGCAAACATGGACAGTGGACGCAGGTTAATGCCATAGCCGTCCTCAATGACATCGAAGGAGTTATAGCTCGTTGCAATCCGCAATACGTTCATGATGCAGACCCGGTTGCCTGCCATTGCACCCATCCAGTCGATATCGTGATTGCCCCACTGGATATCTACGTCATGGTGCCGCATGAGTTCGTTGAGGATTTTGTCGGCACGCGGGCCGCGGTCGAACAGGTCGCCGATGATGTGCAGCTTGTCCACGGTCAGCTGCTGGATCAAATGGCTCAGTGCAACAATCAGCGGTTCCGCAATTTCGGCAGTCAGGACAGAGTCAATGATCTCGCGGAAATAGCGGCGCTTATCGCTGTCGGTGTCATCGGTCAGCAGCAGTTCATCGAGAATGAAAGCATAGTCCGGGTCCATTGCTTTATGAATCCGGGCGCGGGTGTATTTGCGTGAAACCTCCCGGCAGACCTGTACCAGGCGGTTGATTGTGATTTCGCACCATTCGTTAAAGCCGTCTGGGCAGCGGCGGCGCTTGCGGGCAAGGTTGCGCTTGGGATAATAAATGACAGAGGCCAGTTCGTCCCGGTCGGCTTCCAGCATGGATTGGCCGAACAGGTCATCTACTTTCCGGCGGATCACCCCTGACCCGGAGCGCAGGAGATGAATAAAGGCTTCATGTTCACCGTGCAGGTCGCTGAAATAATATTCGGTGCCCTTGGGGAGCAGCAGGGTGGCATTCAGCCCTACAATGGCATTTGATACAGCTTCAATGGATGGATATTGCTCGGCGAGCAGCTGTAAATATTGTACGTCCCTCATAAGTTCTCCTTTTGGCTGTGTTGACTGGTTGGCACGGTGGCGGGCTTGCCGTCCGCGTTCAGCAGCGGCGTGAGCCCGCCTGAGTATCCAGACCGGTGAAAAAGATATTGGATGCCGGTTTCGGTATCGAGCCAGATTTCAAATACTTCCATCGTTCCTTGAGAATATAGCTTTTGAAATCGTTTGTTTTTCATTGGAATAGAGCTCCTTTCGGGCGGTATTGGGGGCGGTTTTTATTCTGCGTTTCACCGGATTTTCTCGCGGGATTTCCGCAGGCTTTCCTTTTGATAAAATGCGTCAAGTTCACGTTGGTCAGTGATTACTGTGACCTTATCGGGATAACGTTTTTTGAGTGCGTTCCAGCGCGCGACATGCTGAGGGGTGCGGCCTTTATAGAGGATCCAGTCTGCAAATTCCCGATCCATTTTTTCCGGGCAGCCTTCGCCGATGGAGGCGCGGCACTTTCCGTGATAACGTAGTGCGCGTTTGACGGCACGGGCAAGGCAGGCGGCGCGGTCAAATTCCAGCAGGATAATGCGGTCAGCTTCGGCCATCCGGCGTGCATAGAGCAGGTTGTGATAATTGCCGTCAATAACCCAGTTATAGTGGCTATCCATAAATGTGCGGAGCAGGGAACGGCTTTCTTCACGCGGACGCTCCTGCCAGCCAGGCAGCCAGTGGATGCAGTCCAGATGCTGCAAGGGTACGTCATATTTTTCTGCGAGTGCCTGTGCCAGCATGGATTTGCCGCTGCCAGCATAGCCGACGACTGCAATTTTCGGTTTTTTCAGTTCGGCCTCGTAGGCAAGGATGTCCTTCCAGGCTTCGCTGTCGAAACGTTCATTTTTATAGAAAAAGGGCTTATCGGCTTCGGTAATGCGCCGCAGCACGCGGCAGGGATTGCCTGCGGCCAGAGACCAGGGCGGGATATCCCGCGTAACGACGCTGCCTGCTCCGATGACAGAATTGCTGCCGATGGTCACGCCGGGAAGGACGGTCACGCCGCCGCCCAGCCAGACATTGTCACCGATGTTAATCGGCTTTGCAAATTCGTACAGGGAATTGCGCGAAACCGGATGCAGCGGGTGTCCGGCAGTATACAGGGAAACATTCGGGGCGAACAGGCAGTTGTCGCCGATGGTGACGATTGCGGTGTCAATGATCGTGCAGTTATAGTTGATGAACAAGTTTTTCCCGGCCCTGATCCGGGTGCCGTAATCGCAGTAAAAGGGCGGGTTGATGCTGGCGTTTTCCGACGCGCCCAGCAGTTCTCTTACAATCGCACGATGGGTCTCAAAGTCGTCAGCGTCTGCGGTATTCAGACGCTGCAAAAGCCTCCGGCAGACCTTTTGCTCGGCAAAAATGGCTTCATCTGAAATGTAGGCGATATCGGCGTCACGCCGTTCGATGTTGTTCAAAGGGGGATTCAGCTCCTTTCGTAGATGGAGCACCGGTGTCCGGTGGAAGTTGCGAAAAGCCCGCGCAGCGGGCTTTTTCGCAAAGGCGTTATTCTGCGAGGCGGTAGATGTCAAGCATTTCCTTCGGGCCCAGCGTCAGGTAGCTGGACAGGGTTGTGCCGTCCAGTGTGGTTTTTTCAATGATTTCGGCGTAATCATCCGGTGTGATGCCGAGTTCCTTCATGGTGATCGGCATACCGATTTCGTGGAAATAGGCGCGCATTGCGCGGATGCCTTCGCGTGCGGTGACTTCCGGGTGGTCGAAATTCATTTCGGCGCCCCATACGCGGTGAGCGAGCTGTGCGAATTTCATGGTATCGTACTCCAGCACGTACTCGGCCCATGCGGGGAAGAGTACAGCCAGGCCTGCGCCGTGCGCAACGTTATCATGCACGCCGGAAATATCGTGTTCCATTTTGTGCACGGGGAATTTGCGGTTTTTGCCGCAGCCGGTGATGTCGTTATGCGACAGAGAGGATGCCCACATGAGGGTGGCGCGGGCGTTGTAATCTTCTGGATTGGCGATTGCGGCGCGGCCGGCATCGCGCACGGCGATGAGCAGGCCTTCTGCAAGGCGGTCGGTGAGGTCGCAGTCGGCATCGCCGGTGAAATAGCGTTCGAGGGTATGCATCATGGTGTCCACGATACCGCAGCCGGTCTGGAATTTGGAAACGGTAAAGGTATTTTCCGGGTTCAGGAAAGCGACGGCCGGGCGCACAGCTTCGGAGGTGATACCGCGTTTGAGGTGGGTTTCGTCGTTTGTAATCACGTCCGAATTGGACATTTCAGAACCGGCGGCTGAGAGGGTGAGGACGACGCCGACTGGCATACATTTATCTGGGGCAGTTTTTGTTTCGATGAAGTCCCAGGGGTCGCAATTATTTGCCAGTCCGACGCCGATTGCTTTTGCGGAGTCGATGACGGAGCCGCCGCCGACGGCCAGCAGGAAATTGACTTCTTCGGATTTGCACAGGGCGATACCTTTGCGGATGAGGGAAAGTTTGGGGTTCGGTTCCACGCCGCCGAGTTCAACGAACGGCAGGCCTGAGGCATTGAGGGAATTGATTACTTTATCGAGCAGGCCGTTACGTTTGACGGAGCCGCCGCCGTAATGGAGCAGCACTTTTTTTGCGCCGAAAGCGCGGATATTTTCGCCGATAGACTGTTCGATCCCGCGACCGAAAAAGACCTTTGTCGGCGTACAAAAAACAAAGTTGTTCATAAGTTCCTCCTTTGAAAACGGACCCGGCCCCCCGGGCCGCTGATGTCCTCCGCAGACGGCGCCAGAGGGCTTTGCCCTCTGGACTCCCACACCTCCGCGGTGAGCGCCAAAGGGGCGCTTCCGCCCCTCTGGACTCCCACGATGCTCCGCATCGTCCCCTTCGCCTGCGGGCGGGACGGGAGTCCGCCGTGTTTATCTATTCCAACCGCATTGCCATCTCAAGCAGAGGTTTTCCCTGTTCCGGGTCGTTGATTCGGATTTCGACGATTCCCAGCCGTCTTGCTTCGCGCAGCATACGGCTGACGAGCGGGCGCGATACGCCCAGCTCACTGGCGATTTCATTTTGGGTGCGCGCCTGTTCATAGTAGCATCGTGCAACATAGGTCAGGCGTTGGAGCCTGTCTTGGCGGATGTTCATATGATTTTCCTCGCTTTGGGGGATTATAGCATTATTTTACCACAGGCGCAGAGAATAAGGAAGTAAATTCTTTCCATTTTGTCCCTTGGGAGCAAATTTTTTCTGCCCGGAGTTAGCGCTGTACAAATGCATTGCTCATCGGGTAGAAATGGCTGATTCACTAAAAATACAGCGGTGCAGCATCCGGAACACTGTACCGCTGTTGTTGCCCGTTTAACGGAATTGGTTGCTTCGCCGGTCATACTGATAACCGAGCCGTTCCAGCCGTGCACAAAGCTCGTCGCGTGCGATGTCTGCATCTTCGCACAGCAAATCAAGGTCGTCAAAACGGTCACGCAGGCGCGTATTGACGACACTCAACAAAATGGCTGGGTCATTAGGCAGGGACATTTTATAATCTCTCCTTTCATTTAATCATAATATCAATGTTATAGTAAAGAGTAAATGCCGTATGAAACCACCCAGTCCGCCGTCCTTGTGGCGGACTGGGCAGAGTGCATAAAAGTGATGGGACGCACCATTTCCCCGCCGCAGCGGAAATAAAGTTTTTACTCGATTTTTTTACAAAAAAATCG
>CAJUSB010000120.1 GCA_910589115.1 uncultured Clostridia bacterium
CCCGCACACTGCAGATGACCCCTTTTGAATATCTGATGAGGTATCGCATTTTGGGCAGAGCCCTGCAAAGCTCCGGAGCACCACCCCGAAAAAACCAGGGAAGGAAAAAGACCTGTCGGTCTGACAGGTCTCCCAGCGGTTTAGTCCAAAATCTCGACCGAAACCTTCTTATTTTCGCGGTTCCCCGTTGCCTTCATCAGTGTCCGGATTTCTTTCGCAATTCGGCCGTGACGGCCGATTACCCGACCCATATCCTCCGGGGCTACCCGCAGCTCATAGACGACCGAGTCGTCCTGCACAGTCTCCGTAATCGTGATGGAATCTGGATCGTTCACCAGATTCCTGACGATGTAGGTCAAAAGCTCTTTCATCCTTGGCAACCTCTCTATCCTTACAGCACGCCAGCCTTCTTCAGGATATCACGAACGGTATCGGTCGGCTGCGCACCGTTCTTAATCCACTGCTGCGCACGCTCGCTGTTGATTTTCACCTCAGCGTCAGCGGTCATAGGGTTGTAGGTGCCGATCTCTTCGATAAAACGGCCGTCACGCGGATAACGTGAATCCGCTACGACAATCCGATAGAACGGTGCCTTCTTTGCGCCCATTCTGCGAAGTCTGATTTTTACCATGGTTCCTTTCACCTCCTTCAATTATGATTTTCCTCTATCAGGCCCGCCCACAAGCCTGCGGCTCGCCGCCAGTCCCCCAGACAGGCCCATTGTAAAATGATTTTACAAGCAGATGTTTTCAAAACGGCAGCTTCATGCCGCCAAAGCCCCCAAAACGTTTTTTCTTCCCTTTGCCCCTGCGCTGGAGCCCCGCAAGCTGCTTGGTCATCTTCTGCATCATCTCAAATTGCTTGAGCAGACGGTTGACCTCCTCTACCTTCATCCCACAGCCCGCAGCAATCCGCTTTTTTCGGCTGTAGTTGATAATCGACGGGTTATCCCGCTCCTTCGGCGTCATCGAAAGAATAATTGCCTCCGTATGCGCCATTTGTTTGCCGTCTATTTTTGCGTCCGCTATCGCTTTCGGGTCAACACCAGGCAGCATCCCCAGCATCTCTTCAACCGAACCTATATTCTTAAACTGCTGGAGCTGTTCATAAAAATCAGTCAGCGTCAGTTTTCCAACGCGCATTTTCTTTTCCAGATCAACAGCCTGCTTCTGGTCAAAGCTCTGCTGCGCCTTTTCAATCAGCGTCAGCACATCCCCCATCCCCAAAATGCGGGAGGCCATACGGTCTGGGTGGAACGGTTCAATATTATCAAGTTTTTCGCCCGTGCCGATATATTTAATCGGCTTGCCGGTAACCGCTTTGACCGACAGTGCCGCACCGCCGCGTGCGTCGCCATCCATCTTACTCATCAGCACGCCGTCAATGCCAAGCGCTTCATCAAAAGACTGTGCAACATTGACTGCATCCTGTCCGGTCATCGCATCCACTACTAACATGATTTCATGCGGTTTGACCTCGGCCTTGATATTTTTCAGCTCCTGCATCAGTGCTTCATCTATGTGAAGCCGTCCAGCCGTATCCAGGAAAACTAAATCATAGCCGTTTTTGCGGGCATAGTCAATGCCCGCCTTTGCAATGCGGACCGGATCATCCTGCCCCATATCAAAGGTGGCAATGTCAAGCTGCCTGCCGACTACTTTCAGCTGTTCAATCGCAGCCGGACGATACACGTCGCACGCAACCAACAACGGCCGACGCTGCTGCTGGTGACGGAACAGTCCGGCCAACTTGGCACATTGCGTCGTTTTGCCTGCGCCCTGCAAGCCCACCATCATGACAACCGTCGGCGGATTAGGCGCAATCGTAATACGCGCACTCTTGCCGCCAAGCAGTGCGGTCAATTCCTCATTAACAATTTTAATCACCTGCTGTGCAGGCGAAAGGCTTTCCAGGATATCTGCACCGGTCGCCTTTTCCGTGACGGTCTTTATAAAATCCTTTGTGACCTTAAAGTTTACATCCGCTTCCAGAAGCGCCATGCGGATTTCACGCATAGCCGCCTTGACATCCGCCTCGGTCAGGCGGCCCTGGCTGCGGAGCTTCTTAAACGCAGATGAGATTTTCTCGGTCAGGTTTTCAAACGCCATTGTACAGGTACGCCTCCTTCCAGCCAAACGGCCTCAACAAACACATAATCTAAACAATTTATCATCAGCCGGTAATGGCCTTTACATGCTCTTCCATCCGGCTGAGAACCGCCTGCAAATCCACATTGCGGTATTTGGTACGGTTAATATCTATCGCGATTTGCAGATCCTTGGCAATCGCCTGCGCGTGCAGATCCATCTGACCATAGCGCGCGACCAAGCCGAGCTTGTCCTCCAGCTCCTGCAAGGTGCGCTCCGCGCGGACAATGCTGTCCCGGACGCCCTGCCGGGTGATGCCGATATGCTCCGAAATCTCCGCCAAAGAGAGGTCTTCATTATAATAAAGATCAAACAGCTCGCGCTGTTTCTCGGTAAGCACTTCGCCGTAGAAATCGAAAAGCAGGCACATTGCAAACAGTTTGTCTTTCATATCCCCACGCTCCTCCGGCCCCGGCGCTCCGGTTTATTCCTGTAAAGGCTGACTGCTTTACATATTGACTGGATTTATTATACGCGATTTTCCCCGAATTGTCAATAAAAATTTTTTCCGTGTTTTTCCGCACAGCAAATTCCCTTGCATTCGCACTGTCTGCACTGCGGTTTCATTCTAATGATACCATATCCCGTCCCGTTTGAAAAGAGTCCTTCTGCCGTATTTTCCTTGCGGATGCTGCCGAATTTTGTTATACTGGAATAAATTCCGGAGCACACTGCTCTGTAAAGGGGGAAACCAGCAATGGCATTGACTTACCGGCGGGGCGCCATAGATGCGCTTTCCAGCTTAGTCGAAACCCGCCTTGCCGTTCTGCGTTCAGCCAACGGGCTGGATGCAGCAGCCGAGCTGCCCGAGGTCGCTGCACAGACGCGGGACTATTACCAGACCGCACTGGCGGACGGGTCGCACGTCACCTTTCTGGCATTTGACGGGTCGCGCTTTGTAGGTGCTGGCGGCGTCAGTTTTTTCCGCGTTATGCCAACCGTGCACATCCCGACCGGGCAAAAGGCTTATATTATGAATATGTATACCCATCCGGATTACCGCAGGCGCGGCATTGCCCTGCACATCCTTTCCCTGCTGGTGGAAACCGCGCAGGCGCGCGGCGTAACCGCGATTTCTTTGGAAGCCACCGACATGGGCCGGCCACTGTATGAACGGTTTGGCTTTGTCCCGATGCAGTCTGAAATGATGCTCCCGGAGGAGTGGTTCATCCAGCCAGCCGGGCAGCTATAAAAAACCGCAGCACCGTTTTTCCAGCCGGTGCTGCGGCTTTGTTTTGTCAGTACGGGTCACAGCCCGACCTCCGGAGAGCCAGTTATTTTTCTTCCATTTTCAGTTCCGGCGCACCGTCTCCGATGGTGACCTCTGCCAACTTCTCCCCTGCCGTCAGTGTCATTTCCAACAGGCTTTCATAATTGGAGACTTCGGCAGCACAAACCGTCAAGGTATTACCTTCCGACGACAACATGACCGGCTGCCCGCTGAAACTGCCGGAGAGTTCATTCGCCGTCTTCTGCGCGGGGTCGAAATAACCGACACGCAAAATGCTATCCTCTGAATAGACATAACAGAGTTCATATACGCCATCGCCGGTCAGGTCTGCCAGTGCCATACTGGTCACACCATCACCGCCGTAGCCTCCGCCGATGGGATAGGCCGCACCATCATACATTACAAATGTTTCATTAGAAGAAGCATACTTAAATACGGTGAACTCACTGTTTTCCGACACAAACCCAGGGGTGATATTCCAACAGGTATCATTCGTAAAGGGGGATTCATACCCTGTATTTATGGCCGCAAAATCGGCGGCCCCTTCTTCGCTCCCGGCCAACTGGTAAGGTGACTCCGTGAGCACCGCAGGCTGGCTGACATTTGTGTTTTGTCCGCCGCCTGCATACGTCTTGCCTGTGCCGCCGTTCCCGTTGGAGCAAGCCCCCAAGGCCAGCGCCAGCATAAACGCGAATGCCGCTGATTTCATCGTTTTTGCAGTGTTCATATCTTTTCCTTTCTCTTTTCGGCTGTGTTCAGGGGCAGAAAGGCACCCCTTCCCGCCCCTGCCAGCCTAAGTCCCCGGTACGCGGTGCGGTTGTGCCGGATGAACCATCAGCGCATCATAAAGCCATACAGCATAACTGCCGCCTCCTGACGGGTTATCATATGATCCGGGTTCAGACGGCCCTTCTCATCCCCGCGTACCATGCCAAGCCCGTAGGCCAGCGCCGCATAGCCAAAATACTCTTCAGCAATGGAAGAACGGTCGCTGTACGGGCATGTATAAATCCCCTTTACCTTTGCAGCGTCGCCGTATATGGACGCGCCCAAAAGGGTCTTCAGGAACATCATCCGAGTCACCCCGGCATCCGGCTCCCGCTCGGAAGCCCGGATCAAATTCTCACTATATGCCATCTGATACAGCGCATCAAGCCCCTGCTCCGTATTGGGGTCAGCCTCATTGCCGCAGGCGCTGAGCAGCAGAACAAGCATGGTTTTCTGATCCAGCTTGGCCTTGGGCTCGAACCGGCTGCCCGGCAATCCAATTCCATAAGCGGCCAATGCCTCGATCTCTGCCCGGCCTTCCGCACCGGCCAGGTCCTGATAGCTGAACCCGGTGCTCCCGTAGGTATCCCACACGGGCTGCCCCGTCCTTGCATCGATCCCGCCGAACCTGCGGTCATCCCCATAGCGGAACGCATAGGCAAGCACATATTTCTGGCTCATTATCTGGTCTTCCAACACGGGATATTCTACATAGGCAAGCGGCATTTCAAAGGCTTTCATACAAGCGTCAACCGCTTCCTCAGCAGAAACGATATCGTTAACGCCGGTAAAGCTGATACTGTCGTCCCAGTCTACGTTTAAGCTGTCAACAAGATTATTTTCATCCATCCGAATCGCAATCAGATTAGCAGGGAACAAATAACCATTGACGCGCTGGGCGTACATCAGCCGTTTATCATCCTCACGGGTGTAAATGCCGCTCTCTTCCCACCGCTCCGGCAGATGTTCCTTTAAGAACTGCTCGGCTGCCTTCCGCTGTTCATCGGTCTGGGGCTGGTTACGCTGCACCAACATCCGCTCGGTCTGAGCAGGATTTGACGTGTAAACTGATTTCAGCGCATCCGTACGTGCATTGATCCGGACCGTTTTGGTGATCTGTAAAAGCTCCCCTTCGTAGCCCTCTTCCAGCTCTGCCCTTTCCTCTTCGGTCAGCGGACGGGCATAACGCAGCTGTGCAAAAATATCACCAGTATCCCGGTTCTGCGAATAACTGATGCGTTCAAGCGTCCAGACTTCATCCAAGCCAAGGGCAGAAATCCCTCGAAGCACCTGATCGAGCTGTTCACGGCCATGCACATCCTTTAGCCCTTCAATCGTTTTCAACTCAGCATCACTCAGCTGCGCCCCTCCTGACGCTTCCGCAGGCGATGCACCCGTATCCGCAGCGGCATCCTCTGTGTATGATGCGAGCGTAAAGGCCATCCTTTTTGCACCGCTCTCGTTATAACGGTCTGCCAAGTCGGCATACACCTCGTCCAAATCGACCAGTTTACCGTCCGCGGCATTCACAATATATTTTTTTTCGGACTCCCGGACATAGCGCAGGGAGGCAACTTGCTTGTCCTTCCCTATTACATAATACGGTGTCAGCTCAATAGTCGAACGCAAAAGCTCAGCGGCCTTAGCGGCATTTGTCCGGCTCTCCGGCGAAGGGATTTCTGGACGGATGGAGGAATAACAGTCGTCACGATGGTAGTTGGTCACCGCCAAATCATCCGGGCGGAGCTGGATGCTCACTGCCACTGGCGAAGGCAGCCCATTCAAAAGCAGCGTACCGGTAAACTCCAAGACATCCCTGCTGGCCCTGCTGGATGCTTTAAGCTGTACCGATTCGCCCGATGCCATCAGCCGGTCAGCGAATTCCTGTGCAGCTGCAAGGGCTTTGTCCTTATCCGCTTTAGGGAATGCTGCATCAAGCCCCCAGAAATTCCGATGCCCACTGTCCTTGAAATACAAATTATACGAATAGATTTTACCGTCTTCCCCTGCCACCACGGAAATGCTGCCTGCATCCACTGCCCATTCCAGATTCCAGCGGGGTGCAAAAGCATTGTCATTTGCATTGCCATTGAATTCCGGTTCCCCGCCCAGCGCGGCAAGGATTTCTTCGATTGGCAGCGATGATTTGACCATCCGCGTCACTGCGGCAAGGCGTTCATCAAGCGCCCCCGCAGCAGTGCCGGATGCGGATTTTGCAGGCATTGTGTCAGCCTGCGCAGCTGCAAGCGCTGGTGCTCCCATTGATGTCAGCAGTGAGAGCGTCAGCACTGACGAAAGGAACTTTTTCATAAGTTTGCACCTCTTCCTTGTTTTTATTCGATGGCCTTTAGACGAATCCCGCAGGGAAAATGTTCCCTGTTTTTCAGAAAAAACCGGGGCTATTATGAAAAGGTAAATCTTTGTATAGCATCAATTTCATTTTATTCAAGCGAATCTCTTCCGAAAACAATGTGTTAAAACAGCAGATATGAATCACGAAAATAATATTCAAACTCGTTATGTTAACATAACAAATCATTACGAATCATTTGCATAGCAGGAAATAGACTACAGCTTTCAGAAAATAGAAGAAATACACGTAAAAATAACTTGAAAAGCAGAGGCTGATGTGGTATAATAATTTTGATAACCTTTAATATAGCTGTCTAAACAAAAATGGGGGAGTGAATAACTTTATGAGGATAAATTGTGCAAGTAGTCAAAGTATATTGGGACTACAAATGCAGAATTCAATGCAAAGAACGATGGGACAAATGCAAAGTTCTGGTTTGCAAAAAGTGATTCAACAAGTAAACGCTAATTATGGCAGCAAGAGAAACTGTGATACGGTTGACCTGAGCAAAAAGGCGTTGGAAATGTTGGATGCGCTCAAAAACGAAAAAGAAGAAGAAGCCAAAAAACCGGAAGCTGCTTCCGATTTTCAGAAGTACGCCCCTGAAATGTTTACTAAAGAAGAATGGGCTGAAAATTCGATTTTGGAGCAAAGAGACGGGATCAAGACTGTTTCTGATGTAATCGACTACGCAAAATCCAAATTGCAGTATACAATGTCAAAAATACAAGAGCTTGAAAACTATTTGAACGGCACAGGTACGCATAGTGATCCCAATATGACAAAAGACTTGGCAGAAACGTATCTACATAACTATAAGCAGAGTATTCAATCAGACTATACCGACATGATCCATAGCCATATCAATCCACACCGGCTCACAGTGGATGAATATGATGGATTGTCAGGCGGTCAGGCATCAAAGGTAACAGAAAATCTGCTCAATTCCATTTCTGCTGAATCTTTGGGGCTTTCCAATTTGTCAGATGATCCCCAAGAAATTATGAAGGCATTAGAAAATGCGTCCAAGATATTGGACGGAATGAACCAGAAAATAGAAAATGCTTATGCACAGATGACTGGCGGCAAACAGATTACTGAACCCGCCAGAAGCACTTCTATCTTTGATGGGAAATCCAGTTTTAACTTCTTTGCGTCCCAGATGGAGAAATCGCATAGAATTATAGATACTGCACGGATGAAATTTACTGGTCAAACATTAAACCTCTAAATGGTACGGGATATCGAACAAGCTAAAAAGCTTACTTTATAAAAGAAAGGTTATTTAAGGGTAATAACTTTGGGGCCTGCGCTATGATGTTCAGCTAGCGATGTTCGGTAAAAATGACGAAAAGTAGGTACGCCGGACAAAGGAATCGGGTAGGAGGCAAGCGGATAGTCCGCCTGCCGACCTCCCACATCACCGTGCGTACCGACCGGTATACGGCGGTTCAACCGCATAGTGCATTTACAAATAAGCTCGCAACGGGCAGGGAAGTCAAAGCATCCCGCCTGTGCGAGCTTTTCATTTGTAAGGGAGCGCATCAGCATGGGGCTGCCAGCCAACCGCCAGTGGCCCAATCTGGAATTGCCCCATTGATAAGCCTTGTCGGCTGGTATTCCCTGCTTTCGCAAATTGATATTGTGAATACGTGAGTTGCATGTATCTACTTTTTATACCATATCATGTGGAGGGGGCAAGCCTTTACATCTGAAAGAATGTGCTTCTGGCCTTACTGACGGCTAAACAGCCTTGGCGCTGTATGAAAAAGCGCAGCAGTAACCACCATAGTCAAAATGCCTTCAGGGATACAGTAGCTTCCATTATAGGTAAACGAGTAATACACTGGTCCAACGCCCTCCGGCGCATAACCGGCCCAAAGCAGAAATCCCGACAGGAACACACAAAGAAATCTCAACAACTGTGAAACCAATACCGAAACACACACCGTAAATGTGCTTTTTTTCCGCAGCAGATGGGTTATTCCTGCCGCTGACACGACAGCAATCTTCGCAAGGAAATAGTCAAGCAGCAAACACAGAAAAAAGGAAAAGAAAGTGCCAGCCGGAGGCGGGTAAAATCCGTCAAGCAGTATTCCGAGCAGCGTCGCAGCAGCAGCGGAAATACATCCCCATTTCCATCCGTGGCGGTAGCCAACCAGCAGCAGCGGCAATCCGGCAGCAGGCGTGATGTCGCCACCCTGCGGCAGCGTGAAAAATTTAATGCGCGACAACACGATATAAGCCGAAATCAGCATCGCACATTCGACCATTGCCCGCACACGCGTGTGTGACCTGGCCCCAATGGTTCGTTCCATAGAGAAAACCTCCTGAAAATGAAATTTGTGCCAAAACAAACGCGCCAATCGGCACGCAAAGCCGAAAGCGCGTCATTTGACACCATCCCTGACAGGTGGTTTTTCTGCGGTTCGACTCCCTACGCCGGCATGATCCGGATCAGGTATAAGGGTTTAATTCTCAGCCCGGCTGAAAACCGGACTCCCCTGTCTTGACAAGTCCATTTTAACACACGGAAACGCATAAGTCAAGGCGCTTTCCAGAAAAAGGCGCAACGCACCAATCCTACCGGATGCGCCGTACCGGAAAGTATGCTACTCTATCCGGTCAGAACGCAAACTCACCCTCGGGCTGGATTTCCACATGGCGGCGTTATCGTTTGACGAGCGTCAATCCACCTACATCCTCTGCCTTGGCCTACAAAATTCCCGCTCCAAGTCCGAATCCGATTCCTGACCGGATGAAGCACTACATAACCGAATCGCCGCCCTTTGGGTTATTTCTGGTCTCTCATCCCGCGCAGGGATTCCAGATATTGTTTACGATAACGGATAGGCGACACCCCTACAGTGCGCTTAAACAACGTGTTAAAATAATTAGTATTATCGTATCCAGCCATCATTGCAATCTTTGTTGCAGGCAGGTCGCTGGAAATCAGCCACGTCTGCGCAAAACCGATACGCCGCCGGATTACATATTGAATCGGGGCATACCCGCTCGCCTCCTTAAATATATGAGACAGATAGGGCACACTGCACCCCATTGCCTGCGCGATACTTTCCAATGTGATATTTTCGGTATAGTGTGCGTCAATATACGCTTTTACGCGGGTGGCAAGCTGGCTGCCGTGCATCATCTCACAGCGCTGTACCTCATCGGGCAGGCGGCTGCTCAGCAAAACCAGCACAAACAACATCAGCTGTGCCGTCAGCCGTTCCCAGGCATTTCCTGCATTCAGGCAGTCAATTTGTTCACAAAGCGACTCCAGCAGCGGAAACAAGCTGCCGCTGGCCCGTACATGAGACGACTCCGCAGGAATCAGATAATTAAGCGGAAGCCCACGAAAATATACATTCTGAATACCAAAACAATATGTACCAATTTCCGTATCATAATCAGAATGTATCTCGTGCAATTCACCGACATTTCCAAAAATCACATCCCCCTGCTGAACCGGATAGGAATTATCCCCTACCTTATAAGTACCTGAATCCGTGAAATTCAAAATGGAATAGTATACTCCAAATGGATTTCAAAT
>CAJUSB010000121.1:0-1815 GCA_910589115.1 uncultured Clostridia bacterium
GCCCAGTGACAGCCGCCCGGGCTGGGGGACGCCCCGATATCCGCGCGTGGATTTCAATATTGACCTGCGGAACGACCCCGAGCGAAAGACCGCCGGAACGCTGACAGTCAACATTTGGTGTACCACGGAATGTCCGGCAGTCGGCGACCTCGACCCGGACCGGGCAATCGAACGGCGATTGCTGGAGCTGATTTCCGGCACGTTTTACACGGGAGCGGACTGTGCAACCATTTGTGCGGATTGGGAGCGTTCGGATGAATTTGTGTTTGAGGGCGGCAGCAACGCACGGGACAACACGGCGCCGGAGGTATATGGGTTGACCATGACCTTTGCGCTGATGGCGTTTCCTGAACAAATCTCCATTACGCCTGACCCGGTGCAGGGGCTGAACGCGTGGGCAAAACAGCACTTTCCGCAAATGAACGTAATTGCATTTGACGAATTACCGCCCATTTGGAAACCTTCGGATGAAGCCCCGGCGCTTTATTGGCGTTTTGAGGGCATGTCCGGCAATAACCAGCAGAGCTATGCTGTGGCATGGTTCACGGGGAAATTTGCGGCGCACGTTATCGCGGACAGCGTGGCAGAACGCAACAAATGGACAAAGTCAATCATCGAATTTGCACAGATAGAGGGTGAAGTTGTCCTTTCGGACGGAAGCCCGATGTTCATCAACCGGCTGGAAGTACGGCACAGTGCCGATCCTCTGCGGGAGGGACAGCTGGGGCTTACCGGGCAATACGGCGTATTGAACCAGCCGCAGAAGGAACTTGCACAAACCAAACTTTTAAGACCGAATTTACAGCATGAGAAAGGAGCAATCGGCATTATGGCAGAAGCGGCTTATAAAACGGCAGAATTGGCAGCAAAGGCGCGTCAGCTGTTCGGCACGACCCCAGAGGTTGTGACCGTGGCGCTTCGGGTCGCGGGCATGGAGTCCGCGACCGTAGAGGAAGCAAGGCAAATGGTTCAGGATTTCCTGGGCAGGGAGGTACAGTAAATGGCATCGTTTTTCATCATTGGGGAGAAAAAGACGCGCCCCGGCGTGTATTTCCGATATGAGAATTGGGGCAGGCCGCCGGTTGCTGGCGTAGACGACGGCAAGTGTGCGGCGGTATTCCGTTCCAACTGGGGGCCGATCGGAAAAGCACTTGTTTTGGAACAGTCGGAGGATATCGCAAAGCAATTCGGCGACGGCGGCGAAAACGGAACGACTGCGGTTCCGATGGAGCAGTTTAAGGGCGGTGCACGGCTGGTTTACGCGGTGCGTCTCGGCAGCGGCGGTACGCACGGCGTGTATCAGATCAAGGACGATGCAGGAAACGCCGTAGTGCAGCTCACGCTGAAATATCCCGGCAGCCGCAGCCTTTCCGTGGCGATCCGGCCCACGCTGATGGATGCCGGAAAGACCGAGCTTTTGATCCTGGAAGGGACAGAACAGCTGGAATCCCTGACTTTCAGCAACGCGGAAAACAGCGTCGCCGCACTGCTGGAAGCATTCGAGAAACAGAAAAGCAGTTACTTTGTGCTGACCAAACTGGCGGACAGCACGGAAAAGCTCAAGACCATCGACCAGGTAGAAATCACAGGCGGAACCGATCCGACGGTCAATGTTGCGGCCTACAGCGCGGCATTTGAAGTGCTGGAATCCAACCGCTGGAACGTGATGGCGATCGACACCGCCGATACCTCGATTCAGATGATGATGCAGCTTTTCCTGAACCGGATTTATCAGGGCGGCAAGTTCTGTATGGGCGTTATTGGCGAACCGACAACGATTGATTTTGACACCCGTTTGAAGCACGCCAGCGCTTA
>CAJUSB010000121.1:1915-4922 GCA_910589115.1 uncultured Clostridia bacterium
CATGGACGGATTGAACGACCAGAGTTTGCTTGACGTAAGAAAACTGATCAGCGGCAAAGACGGACGGCTGTTTGTGACAACCAAAGCCGGGACGAATATTTTCCTTGCTGAGGTGGATACGTTCCAGACACAGGTCTCCCCGGCAAATCAGGATTACCAGCCGGTCGGCAGTGCGCTCATTTATTCGGTCAACACGGGCTACACTGTCACGCTGACACTGACGGAGGCCGTTGTGCGGGATGAAGTTATGCTTGACGAGCTGATTACCGACTTGCAAAACGGTTATTTTCCGACATTTGATTTCCAGGGGAAGATGCGCCGCAGGGATGGACAGTCCGAGCGGATCGTTTACCGCAACTGCGTGCCGGACGGCACCGTCGATCTGCAGACGCTGAACCCGGGTGAAATTATTAAACGGAATTGGAGCTTCCGCGTCAATTCAACGCCGGAAATGCTGGAAAAGTTCAAGGATGCCGAGTGGAGATTGGCAGAATAAACAGGAGGAAATGAAAAATGTCTAAGAATACAATGCCGGAAACTTTTGATGAAAATATAGGCAATACGAAAGAAGATATCCTGATGAATGAGAGTGATATCCTGCGCGGCCTGATTGAGGCGGGCCGTGAAAAGGAGAATGAGAACGCCTACGAAAAGATTCAAATCAGGCGCGGCGGCGTTCTCAAGTTTGAGTTCCGCATCCGGCCCCTGTCGGAGGATGAGACGAACGCCTGTCTTGACCATGCGTCGAAGTTCGCGCCCCGCAGGAAGGGACAGCCCAAGCGGAAAATCGAGACGGATTCGGCTAAGTTCCGCTCTTGGCTGATTTACACGGCGACAGTTGATGAGGACAGGAAAAAGACCTGGGATAACAAGCAGGCGCAGGAAGCGCTCGACATCCTGCACGGCGTGGATATGATCGATGCGGTTCTGCTGGCGGGAGAAAAGGATGCGGTCATTAGCCGGATTGATGAGATCAGCGGCTATGGCAGCGACGACGGCGAAACGCCGGACGATACAGCAAAAAACTGATAGAGGCACGGGGCAACACCTGGCTGATGCTGAAAGTGTGTGAACGGTTCCCAAAAATCGGGACAATAACCGATTATATGGCGCTGCCGCCGGGGGAACGTGCGCTGTATGACCAGTACACGCTTGACGCGCTGGAAGCGGAAGCCAGGACCCCCGTGCTGAAAATCGGGAAATAAGGGGGCGGCGCAATGAATGAAACCGTTACCGTGATTGATGTTGTAGCGCAGGTCACGGACGATACAGCCAGCGGCGCACAGAGCGCTGCCCGGAACGTGAGCAGGCTGGAGCAGTCCATGACGAAGCTCCGGTCACGCATTGACGGCATGAAGGGCAAAAGCAAGCTGGAAGTGCGGGCTGAGATGCGCGACATGGCAACCAGCGGCATCCAGCGCATTGCATCTGCCGGGAAAAAGCTGGCCGGGAAGGTCTGGACCGTCACCCTCAAAGCAAAAGATTTTGTTACAGCCCCCTTTCGTAAGATTGCGGGGCTGCTGTCAAATCCAATCGCACAGGCAGCGGCCTTTGCCGGGGTATCGCTCGGCGTGGCAGATACCGTCAATACATTCAAAAGTTTTGAGCAGGGCATGGCGAACGTCAAGGCAATTTCCGGCGCAACCGGCGCGGAATTTGCCGAATTGACCGCAACCGCAAAGCACCTTGGCGAAACGACCATGTTTTCAGCGGCACAGGCGGCAGGCGCAATGGAAAACCTTGCAATGGCCGGCTGGAAAAGCAGGGATATTGTGGCCGGTATGCCCGGGCTATTGGATCTTGCCGCCGCTGGGGATGTTGAGCTTGCAACAGCGGCGGATGTTACCTCTTCTGCGTTGGCACAGTTTAATATGGCTGCGAACGAAAGCACACGGGTAGCGGATGTCCTGGCGGCAGCAGCAACCAACAGCAAAACTGATGTTGCCGGTCTGGGCGAAAGCCTGAAAATGGCAGGCACACAGGCGGGGGCATTGGGCTACAGCATTGAGGATACAGCCCTTGCGCTCGGATTGATGGGCAATGCGGGTGTGGACGCTTCCAGCGCTGGCACGGCGCTGCGCTCCACCCTTGCCCGTATGGCAAAGCAGGAGGGGCTAAGCGCTGACGAAACGAATGCCGTGACCGAAGCAATGCAAAAAGTCGGGGTATCCCTCACGACAACAGAGGGGAAATCAAAATCGCTTATGGCGGTTATGAAGGAGCTGCGTAAAGGTTTCCAGGGCATGAGCGAAACCGAAAAGGCGGCAACGGCATCCAACCTTGCGGGTATGTACGCCCAAAGCGGGCTTCTCGCGATTGTCAATGCTTCAGAGGAAAAGTTTAACGAGCTGGCCGCAGCGATTGAGAATGCGGAAGGTTCTGCTTCCAGAATGAAGGATATCCGAATGGATACGCTGCAAGGTTCCTTGTACTATCTGCAAAGCGCGGCGGAGGGTGTTAAAGATGAACTGGGGGCGAAGCTAAGCCCTTACCTTAGACGGCTGATAGACTGGCTGACACGTAAAATGCCAACAATTCAAAACGCAGTCGGTGGAACGGTTGATTTCATCACCGCAAAGATTGACGATGTATCAAAGGCGGTTGCCTCTTTGACACGAAGCCCGGAATGGAAACGCGCTGAAACGTTATGGGATAAGGTCGAACTTGCATGGGATAAGCTGATTGCAGAACCATTTGACGAATGGTGGAGCGGTACCGGCAAGGCCTGGCTTGCGGAGAAAGCACAAGGAATTGGCAGCGGTATCGGAACCGCACTGAAAACCGGAATCCTTGCCCTTTTAGGCGTAGATATCACCGGTGCGGTCGGTGACGGCATGAGCATCGGAAAATCATTTGCAGAGGGCTTCATGGATGGATTTGATGCAAAGGCAGTTGCAAAGGGCATATTAGAAGCGTTCAAGGCCGCAGCAAAGGACGCAGCTGGTGTTTTCACCGGAGAAAGCAGCAGCACCAGCGGGCTTTCGGCGGCGCTGCTGGGTTATGGTGC
>CAJUSB010000121.1:5022-7170 GCA_910589115.1 uncultured Clostridia bacterium
CCGGAGAAAGCAGCAGCACCAGCGGGCTTTCGGCGGCGCTGCTGGGTTATGGTGCACTTAAATTGGGGGCTGGAAAACTCGCTGTATCTGGAGCTGGAAAACTATTTGGAATAACATCAAAATGGCTTTCAAACAGCAGTATAGGAGAGGGCTTTCGATTATTCAATACAGCACAACAAGACCCACGTGTCGTAGGTAGTGCGGCACAGAGTGCACTTGGACTTGCACAATCTGGTGCGCTTGGGTTTGGTATGAGAATTGGAGCAACAGCAGGAAGATTAAAAAACTCTATTATGACAGGCGCTTCAAAAATCGGAGCACTTGGAGCTGGATCAGTTACCGCTGGAATTGGCGGCGCGGTTGCGTCCGGTGCAAGCCTCATCAGCGCACTCAAGGATGTTTCCACGGCTGTTAAAACCAATGACATTGGAGAGCGTGGCGCGAACGCCCATTCTGCTATGCTGAAGGGTGCCGGTGTAGGAGCTGGCGCGGCGATTGGAGCCGGGATTGGTGCGCTGATTCCGATTCCAGGGATTGGCGTAGGAGTAGGAGCACTGGTTGGTGCGGGCCTTGGCGGACTTGTTGGAATGTACAAGGGGAATAAAGTTAAGTCGGATTACTATGAAAAAGAAGCTGCAAGGGCGAATGCGCCTGCACTTGCTGCGGAACAGGCGCAGTACAAGAGTCAGGAGCTGAAGGACGCGCTCGCAGATGCCAGCGTATCGGCTGATGATTTCGCAAAAATGCTTGAAAAGACGGTTCGTGTGGATATTTCAAAGCATTTCGGCAAGGTGGCGCTGAGCGCGTCCGAAATTGCCAATATTGCAGGAAGCATCACGAATATGGGAGACGCAGAGGCGGCAGAATCTTTTCAAAATGCTGCTTCCAGCAAACAGTCTGCGTATCAGTCAATCGGTTCGCACGCCGGAAACCTTGGCAAGCTCAACTGGAAAATCGGGTTGGGCCTTGCACTTGACGAAAACGAACGCGCCTCATGGGAACAGGAATTAAACGGTATTTATTACAGTGTCCAGGATTATTTGAATAACGCTCATTATGAGGCAAATACAGCAATCAAACTGCTTGTCGGCCCTGACAGCGACTTTGATTTTACGGGATTGGATTCCGTATACAGCAGCCTAAATGAACGGCTTCAGGGGCTTGGAGAGCAGTACAAGGGCAAAATTGAGCTGGCTTTAGAGGATGGCGTAATCACGCTGGATGAACAGGCAGAAATCCAAAACCTGCAAGATCAGATTACAGCAATCACGAGCAAGGTTGCGGAAATCGAAACTACGGCAAGCATGAAAGCGCTGCAAATCAAATACAGCGGCGCAGCGCTTGACGCGGACAGCTTCGCAGCCCTGCAATCCGAGCTGGCCGCACAAGTGCAGAATGCCACAAAAACCTATGATGACGCGCTGAAAGTAGGCATTCAGTCGCTTGAATTGCAGCTTGGTGAGGGTGTAATCGATCAAGAAAAATATGATGCTCAAATTCAGGCATTATCGGAGCAGTATGAAGCTAAGATTCATGATTTACAGATTGCGGTTGAGAGCTTCCAGCTGCAAAGTATCGCGGACGCATATGCCCGCGATTTGGACGGAATCCTCCCTGATATCCAGGGCACAACAGCGGAAAAGCTGCAAACTGCGATCGGAAACGCTATGGCCTCCGGCGTAGACGTGACCGCCTGGAGTGCTGAAACAGCCGCGAAATGGCTTGGTATCGAAAGCCTGAACAAAGAAACACAAACGGCAATCACCGGACTGGTATCCTCCGTCGCAGAAACCCTTCCAAAAAGTATGCGGGAGGGCATAGCCAAAGGTTTTCAAGATGCAGAGGTCGGCAATGGCGTCAGCGAAAGCCTATCACAGGAAATCATGAACGCAGGCATGGGGCCGATTCAGAATGCAGCTGACACGCTAAAAACGAATACCGGAAATGCGCTTGAAGCTGTATTTAAGGATGGTTTTGACATGCATACAACCGTTCGGCTGACTGCTGATTACTCCATTACGAATCCTACCCCGAACCTTATTCCATCAATCGATATGCGAAGCGGTACAGCGTCCATCATGGCGGGCGTTGCGAAGAACGCAAATGGCAGCATAGTTTCCGGCCCCCTGTTATCGCTAGTTGGTGAGG
>CAJUSB010000121.1:7270-8476 GCA_910589115.1 uncultured Clostridia bacterium
AAGAACGCAAATGGCAGCATAGTTTCCGGCCCCCTGTTATCGCTAGTTGGTGAGGACGGGCCGGAAGCAATCATTCCGCTTTCCGGCAAGTATCGCGGCAGAGGGCTTGACCTCTGGGAGAAAGCCGGGGCGCTGCTCGGCGTGAAGCAGTACGCAGAGGGGGATATTGTAGGATATGACTTCCCCGCCGCTGATCCTGGCAGCAGCAACGGCACAAACGCAGTCGTTCCGGTGACCATTGAAAACCTGACTTTTGAGATTCGTGTAGACGGCGGAGGGAAGGACGGGCAGGCATTGGCAAACGAAATTGCAAAAACGATCCGGGAGCAAATGCCTGAAATTACGAACCAGGTTGCGCAGCGTATTGCGGAAGCATTACAGCAAATTTATTCCAATACACCGAAAGCAAATTGGAAGAGGTGATGCAGTGGATATTTATTTGACGAATCTGGAGACGGGCGACCGTCTCCGATTCCCCATGCTGCCGGAGGAAATCAGCGTAAAGTTTGGAAATCTGTTCACGAACTATACCATTCTGAATATCGGAGAGGTTAAAACGCCGAACGGGACCTCACTTGATACCATCAGCTGGAGTGGGATTTTTCCCGGGGAACCGCGTAAAAACGACCCGTATATTTGCGAGTGGCGCGATCCTAAAGAGGTTTACAAATGGCTGGCCGAGCTGAAAACTCAAAAGGGCAAACCGGTCAAAGCACGGCTTTTGGTGACCGAAACGCCGATCAACTGTGACGTATACCTGAACAGCCTGACCGGCAAACCAACCGGCGGATATGGAGATATCAATTACTCTATCAATTTGATACAGGCAAAGGAAATCAAGCTGAGTACGACGGATGAAATTGCAGCGGCAGCGGCCACGGCAAAGGCACTGACTGCCGCAGGCATAGCAGCGGCGGCTATAGCGTCGGGGAAGCCGCTGACAGCAGCTATGACGCTGGCAGCTGGTTCGTCGAAACTGGCGGCAAAGATGATGAAATCATGTGCATCCCCCGACCGTCCCGACCCTCCGGCGGCGGCCACTTACACAGTCGTGAAAGGTGACAGCCTGTGGAAAATTGCGCAGAAGACATGGGGGAAAGGTTCAGATTATGAACGGCTGTACGAGGCCAACAAGGAAATCATTGACGCTCATAAGGGCGGTAAAAATATGATATGGCCGGGGGATATCCTGACGATACCCAATTA
>CAJUSB010000121.1:8576-9954 GCA_910589115.1 uncultured Clostridia bacterium
TGCTGGATTACAGCGTGGAACTTATCACAGAAAGCGGCGCAGTCTACCGGCTGGATAATGCTTTGCTTTCCCTCTCATGGGAGGAGCAGGAAGGGCAGCTCGCGCAAAAGGCTATGCTTACGATTGTAAATGCGGCAATCGGCTCCCAATGGATCATGTCCTATGCAAAAATTAACTGCATGATCCGGATTTACGGCATGTGGGGCGCAGGGCGGCAGCTGTTATTTGAGGGGTATATCTGGGAGTGGCAGTATGTCAGCGAATCCAATAAAGAGTTTTCCATTACGGCATATGACCCCTTGATCCGTTTGCAGCAGAGCAAGGACTTCAAATATTTTTCCGCAGGACTGACGACTTCGGCGCTTCTTGAAAGCATCTGTTCCGACTGGGGGATCACACTTGATTATCAGTGGAGCAAACAAATCACCCATCAGAAAAAGGTGTTTAATGGCGAAACCATCAGCGATATGATTATCAAAACACTTGATGAAGTGCGGCAGCAGACCGGTGAAAAATATGTGCTGATGTTCAAAGAAGGAAAACTGCTGATTGATGATTACGGCAAAAACAATGATGTTTATAAATTTACATTTGAAAACACAATCAGCACGACGGACCGGCTTTCCATCAGCAATCTTGTGACCAAGGTAAAAATCATAGGCAAAGCCGATGATGACGGACGTTCAAGCGTGGATGCGGTAGAAGACGGTGACCAGCAATATGGGGTGCTTCAGGAAATTGTAAAGCATGAAAACAAGAAGGATCTTGGCGATGCAAAAGCGGAAGCACAAGCCATTTTGAAGGAGCGCGGCAAACCGGCCGAGACGATATCGGTCAACACGCCTGACCTTCCGTTCCTGCGGCGCGGGTACAAAATCGAGATGGCAGCAGGAAACCTGCTCGGACAGTTTTACGTGATCGGGGTATCGCATAACGCGGCGGCAAAACAAATGACCATGACATTGATGCGAAAGGAGTAGCGCATGAAAGAAGCGGCCAGAAAAACCGGAAATGATGGTGTAAACCGGCTCGCCGGAGTGCTTCAGGGGCGGATGCACGATATGAGCCAACTGCCGGATATTCTGGATTATGGCGTGATACAAGGGGATATGAGTATCCTGCTGAATAAGTTCCCCGTGCCGATTCCGCAAACCGATTATACAGTTTGCCGCCAGCTGACGATCGGGCCGGTAAATGCATATCTGACCAAAACGGCAGTTGACGGCAGCCATTCCCATCCCACTGCAAGCCCGCCCGGGACGCATGAACACGTCACACTGATACCGGAGAAAATGCGGCATATCCAGCCGGGGGATCGTGTTCTGGTGGCATGGGTGGATGATGAGCCTTGTGTGATCGATCTTGTGCTTCCGGCAAC
>CAJUSB010000122.1 GCA_910589115.1 uncultured Clostridia bacterium
ATCCTGTATTTTATCATTCTCGGCCTTGCTGTAAAAATCATACTGAAGCAAGATGTCGCGAAACGAGATCGGGGATGAGTTGCTTCTTGGCGTTATAAAAAGATCATTAAGCGACTGCTTATGGAAACAGTATATTTTTAATAACAACTACATTATGATATAGTATAATGAGACAAAGCAAAATTTTCCATCAACATTTATTTTTGGCGTATCCGTAATGAACAGATACGCGGCAAACGAAAGATATCTCAATACCCCCCTAGAAAACAAAGAGCCAGCCTTGGAAAAGGCTGGCTTTCGCTATATAATTTTGGTTTATACTCGCGAATGAAAAGATTTGCCGTATTCACCCACCCGGCCCGCCGTGCTTTTGGCGGGCTGGGCAGGGTGCAGCAGCGAAAATCGCCGCACCATTCCCCGCCGCAGCGGAGAAAGGGAGTCCAGAGGGACAAGTCCCTCTGGCGCCGTCCGCGCAGGACCGCCCGCCGCGCAGGCGAACTGAGCGGCAAACTTTAACGCACACGAGTATAATCTATCCCGCCAGCCCAAAAACGGCAGACGGGACAGCAAACGGAGGGATGTGAACTTAATTCAGGAAATCCTTGAGCTTTTTTGAGCGGGAGGGATGGCGCAGTTTACGCAGGGCCTTAGCTTCGATTTGCCGGATACGTTCACGTGTTACGTTGAATTCCTTGCCGACCTCTTCCAGCGTGCGCGTGTGGCCGTCTTCAATACCAAAGCGGAGCCGCAGCACCTTTTCCTCACGGGGGGTGAGTGTTTTCAGCACTTCGACCAGCTGTTCCTTGAGTAACATAAAGGATGCAGCTTCGGCTGGTTCGGGCGCGTCGTCATCGGGAATGAAATCGCCTAAATGGCTGTCTTCCTCTTCGCCGATTGGTGTTTCAAGCGAAACCGGTTCCTGTGCAATTTTGAGGATATCACGCACACGGTCTACCGGCATATCCATTTCTTCGGCGATTTCCTCCGGGCTGGGGTCGTGGCCGAGTTCCTGAAGGAGCTGGCGCGAAACGCGGATTACTTTGTTGATGGTTTCAACCATATGCACGGGAATGCGGATGGTTCGCGCCTGATCCGCAATGGCGCGGGTGATCGCCTGACGAATCCACCAGGTCGCATAGGTCGAGAATTTGAAACCTTTTGTGGAGTCAAATTTCTCGACTGCCTTGATCAGGCCCAGGTTCCCTTCCTGGATCAGGTCAAGGAACAGCATCCCGCGTCCGACATAGCGCTTTGCAATCGAGACAACCAGACGGAGGTTGGCCTCTGCCAGACGTTTTTTCGCACGGTCACCAACTTTGATGGCTTTGCGGTATTCCTTTTCCTGCTCGGGGGTCATGGGATTTTCAATCCCCATTTTACGGTCGGCTTCCAGTTTCCGGATCGCTTCGATTGCCTCTGCACCTGCCGTCATCTGATCGGCAAGCCGGAGCTCTTCATCCGGTGACAGAAGGTCAACTTTACCGATTTCCTTCAGGTACATGCGGACGGGGTCGTCAATGGCGAAACCTTCTGCCAGCGCAGAGGTGTCAACCAGTTCTTCCTCGGTCACTTCTTCGACGTCCGTTACTTCAAAGTCCTCGTCATCGCTCAGCGCCGGTGCCAGTACGTCGGCGCCTTCAATGGCGATGCCCATATTTTCAATGGTTTCGTACAGCTTGTCAATATCTTCGCTTTCCAGTTCCAGGGATTGCAGGGCGTCGGCGATCTCTTTCAGGGACAGCTTTCCATTTTTTCTTCCTTTTGCGAGCAGGTCGCGCAGCATCTGCTGCTGCTCCTGTACGCTCATCTGATGTTGCTGCTGCTGTTGTGCGCTCATATCAAATTTCCTCCCAATCGGTCTTTTTCTCTATGGACTCGGCTCATCCGCAGCAGCGGGTCCTCCCCGCCGCTGTCGTCTGTGCCGCTTTTTATTCGGCAGCTTTCGATTGTGCTTATGTAGTCATGCAGCGCCTGCTGCCAGTTTGCCGTGCTTGTCTGGTCGCTGCCGATGACTGCGGTCAGATGCTGCATTTCGTTGGTTTCCAAATAGCCCTCATATGCAGCAATATCGACCCGGTGTCCTTGCCGGTGCAGCGTCAGCGCATAGGCAAATATCTTTTGCAAAACATCGGCGGTAAATTCCTGCGGAGTGATACGCAGTGCAATTTCATCTATCAGGCTATCATCGGCAAAAATCAGGCGAATAATACCTTCTTCTGCCCTTGCGGAGCGGACATTTTGATAATGCAGGGTGCGGTCACGCGGCTGTACGGCACCCAGTACGGACCTGATTTCACGTTTTTTATCGGATTTTTGCTTTTTCAGTCGAATGGACAAGGCTCGTCGCACCTCAACCTCCATAGCTTCAACGGTCACACGTGCCATTTTTGCGGCGCGTCCGGTGTAGACCTCACGCTCGATCACATTGTCAATTTTTGCAAGTGAAGCGGCGGCTTCGTGCAGGAAACGCACCCGCTCTTCGTCTTCGTCCAGGTCGTATTGGGCGGCAATGGTGTCTAAGCGGTAGGCGTTGTCGCTGTCTGAATGTTCAATCAGCCTGCGGTAAGCGTCTGCGCCCTTGGCTTTGATGAATTCATCCGGATCTTTTGCCCCGGGAATACGCAGGACTTTGATTTGCAGATCCGTTTTTTTGAGCAGGTCAATGGCACGTTGAGCGGCTTTCTGCCCTGCGCCGTCGGCATCATAGGAGATGACGATTTTGCCCGTGTGACGCGAAATCAGGCGAACCTGTTCCTCGGTCAGCGCAGTACCCAGGCTGGCGACTGCGGAGTCGAATCCGGCCTGATGCAGGGCGATAACATCCATATAACCTTCCGCCAGAATGAAATAGTCACTTTTTGTTTTGCGTGCCAGGTTGAGGGCGAATAGGTTCCGGCTTTTATGAAAAATAGTGGTTTCGGGTGAGTTAAGGTATTTAGGGGTGGAATCATCCATTACGCGTCCGCCGAACGCGATTACCTGCCCGCGCACATCAATGATGGGAAACATCACTCGATTGCGAAAACGGTCATAAATATTCCCGTGATCGTTTTTGGAAGCAAGACCGGCGGCTACAAGTTCATCTTTAGAGAATCCCTTTTCTGCCATTGCGTTAATCAGGGCAGAAAAACTGTCCGGGGCGTAGCCAAGGCCGAAACGGTTCATTGTTTTGCGTGACAGGCCGCGGTTCAGGAAATAGGCGGCAGTCTTGGCATTTTCGGGCAGCCAGAGCTGACTGCGGAAGAAGCGGGCCGCTTCGACAGAGACTTCAAACAGGCGTTTCCGGTGCTGGGCTTCGCGGGGATCGGACTGTGTTTCGGGTACGGCCAAACCGACCTGATCCGCCAGAAAGTGCACGGCATCCGGGAAGGTCATACCTTCGGCATGCATAATGAAAGTGATTGCGCCGCCGCCCATACCGCAGCCAAAACAGTGGAACATCTGCCGGTCCGGGGTCACACAAAAGGAACCTGTTTTTTCATTATGGAAGGGGCACAGGCCAAAATAGCGGCCTCCTGTCTTTTTCAACTGGACGTAGCGCCCCACGACATCCACAATATCGCAGCGGGCGTTCAGCTCGTCCAGAAATGCGCGGTCAAAGGCCATGAAAGCGCTCCTTTCTGTACTCGTGAGCAATGGAGACTGCCGTTTATTCCGCCTGCGCGGCGGGCGGTCTTACGCAGACAGCGCCAGAGGGACGTATCCCTCTGGACTCCCTTTCACCGCTGCGGCGGGGGAATTGGTACGGCAGCCATCGCTGCTGCGCCTTGCCCTGCCCGCCAAAGGGACGGCGGGCAGGGTGGGTGAATACGGCAAATCGCTTCATCCATGAGTATAATTGATTCAGTAGATTCGGCTAATGCTCTATCCGGACAGAAAACGGACTCGGGATTTTCGCAGGGCAAGGCGGATGGAGCACTAGGGGAACAATAACGCGGCTATGCGGAAATCCAGCCCAAGAACGAGCTTGGTTTCTGGCAGGATGGAGCACTAGGATTCCGTCAGCTTGTTCCAGCTTTTGGGGATGAACAGGCGGCGGTATGTAGAGATAGAGTAACGGTCCGTCATACATGCAATGTAATCACAAGAAACCCGCTCCAGCGTATCACCTTCGGCCCGCAGCCGCTGATAATCCTCCGGAAGTTCCTCCGGGTGGTCAATGAAATATTGATAGAGTGAGCCCAGCATGGATTGGGCGCGCTGTTCTTCCCCTTTGGCATTCATGGAGTGGTAGACGTGTTCAAACATGAAGGAACGCAGCTCCAGCATAGCCTGAAGCGTTTCCGCATCCATACCGATTTCATGGAAACGCTCGCCGTAGTCAATCATGGAAATGACCAGATGGTCAATCCGCTGGCCGTGGGTGCGGCCCAGTGCCCGCAGCAGCCGTTCCGGTATCTCGTCGCTGCGGATGATCCCGCCGCGGATTGCATCGTCAATATCATGATTGATATAAGCAATGCGGTCGGCAAAGTGGATGATACGCCCTTCGGGGGTGTCCGCGCGTTTCGGGCCGGTATGGCAGAGGATGCCGTCGCGAACCTCCCAAGTCAGGTTCAGGTCTTCCAGACGGTCAACGACCCGCAGGCTCTGCTCGTTATGGCGGAAGCCAAGCGGACAGACGGCATTGAGCGCATGTTCGCCCGCGTGGCCGAATGGCGTATGTCCGAGGTCGTGTCCGAGCGCGATGGCTTCGGTCAGGTCTTCGTTCAGGTCGAGGGCGCGTGCAATGGTGCGTCCAATCTGCGCCACTTCAAGGGTATGCGTCAGGCGGGCGCGATAATGGTCGCCTTCGGGGGAAACGAAAACCTGTGTTTTGTGTGCCAGACGGCGGAAGGATTTCGAGTGGATGATGCGGTCACGGTCACGCTGGAAGTCTGTGCGGTTGTCACAGGGGGAAACCGGCTTGAGCCGTCCGCGGGAAGCGGTTGACAGGGTGGCCCATTCGGAAAGTAATTTCCGTTCACGGTTTTCGAGCTTTTCGCGGATGTTCATGGGACACGCCTCCTTACCTGATAATAATACCCTATTCTGTTATTACGCAAAATCCCGGAGAAAACCTTTTTTTTCGTACCTTTTTTTACAGGAAAAAAAATTTCGTGAGAATGCACAAGAAAACCCTGGGCACGACGGTGCTTTTTGCCTGTTTTGCACTCGAAGAACTGTGCATAAAATACCGGCACGACCCCCCCCGTCCCCCCCGCAGGCGACGGACGGGAGTCCAGAGGGACTCGTCCCTCTGGCGCTGTCCGCGCAGGACCGCCAGCCGCGCAGGCGCAAGGGGAGCGTCACCGCACTTATAGACTGGCAGCGAGAGGGCGCATATTTTTCTGCGAATCTGCAAAAAGGGCTTGACATGGAGTACACTCCAGATGTTACTATATAGAAAAGAAAAGCCACTGTTTTGGTGTGCGAAAACAATCGTTACCCTGATAAGGAGGATTTATGGCAAAGGTATTTTTTACGAAGGACATTTCCCCGGAGGGCCTTGTCCGTGCCTATGAGGCACTTGGCGTGACACTCAAGGACAAGATTGCGGTAAAAATTTCGACTGGTGAACCCGGCGGACACAATTTTTTGCAGCCTGCGCTGATTGAAAAGCTGGTAAAGCAGCTCGATGGTACAATCGTTGAATGCAATACCGCCTATGAGGGCCGCCGCAATACGAATGAGGCCCACTGGCAGACGTTCCGCGACCATGGTTTTACTGCGATTGCGCCCTGCGACCTGCTGGATGAAGAGGGTGAAATGGCGCTGCCGGTGAAAGGTGGTTTCCATCTGACCGAGAACTATGTCGGTAATCATCTGGACAATTATGGTTCCTGGCTGATTCTGTCGCATTTTAAGGGGCACGTAATGGGCGGTTTTGGCGGTGCGCTCAAGAACCTGTCAATCGGTATTGCATCCGGGCGAGGCAAGGGGCACATCCACACATCGGGCAAGCCTTTCAACGGGTTAGAGGATATTATGAGCGGCGACCATGACAGCTTTTTGGAATCCATGGCGGATGCGGACCGTGCGGTCATTGACCACGTAGGCGCGGAGAATATTGTATATGTCAACGTTGCAAACCGGCTGTCGGTTGACTGCGACTGTGACGCACATCCGCACGACCCGGAAATGGCGGATATTGGCATTTTTGCATCTCTTGACCCGGTAGCGCTTGACCAGGCCTGCGTTGATGCCGTTTACAACTCTCCTGATCCTGGCAAAAAGGCGCTGATTAAGCGGATGGAGAGCCGCAACGGCATTCATACGATTGAGGCGGCGGTCAAGCTGGGGATTGGCACGCGCGAGTATGAGATTGTCTCGCTTGATTGACCCTGGATATTTTTTGCAAGGAGCATTTGAACCTTATGCAGCAGAAACAACACAGCAAGAATATTAAAAACCTGGTCCTTTCGGCAATGTTTATTGCGATAGGAATTGTGCTGCCGTTCCTGACCGGACAGTTACAGCAGATTGGAAATATGATGTTGCCGATGCACCTGCCGGTGCTGATTTGCGGACTGATCTGCGGCTGGAAATATGGCGGCGCGGTTGGCTTCATCCTGCCGATTCTCCGATTTGCGATGTTTGGGCGGCCGCCGATTTTCCCTATTGGCGCGGCTATGGCGTTTGAGCTGGCGGCGTATGGCATAATTGCGGGCTGGATGTACAACCATTCACGCTGGCAGTGCATCATCTCGCTTTATCGGTCTTTAATTACTGCAATGATTGGCGGGCGGCTGGTCTGGGGGGTAGTGCGTGTGCTGTTTACGGGCGTTGCGGGGGAAGCCTTTACGTGGCAGATGTTTCTATCCGGCGCGCTGTTTACTGCGATTCCCGGCATTATCATACAGCTTATTTTTATCCCGGCGCTGATGGTGGCGCTTGACCGCACGGGCATGGTGCATTTCCGGCGGGAATCCCGTCATCCTGTCCACTCCTGAACGGGATACTGTCGTTTGTTTCGCTTTCGCAGCGGGCGGTCCTGCGCGGACAGCGCCAAAGGGGCTTGCCCCTTTGGAATCCCGTCTGTCGCCTGCGGGCGGGACGAGGGATGGAATGTTTCGTGAATGTGCGAATAAGGCGGTTTGGCAGATGGCGGCACCTACTGAAAGTCAATTATAGAAACCGGCTCGCGGGCAAGACCTTGTGGGCCGGTTTCGCGTTTCCCGTCCCGCCCGCAGGCGAGAAAGGGAGTCCAGAGGGACAAGTCCCTCTGGTGCCCGCCGCAGAGGCGCGGGGTCTGGGGCAGCGCCC
Source organism: uncultured Clostridia bacterium (assembly GCA_910589115.1). Taxonomy (GTDB): domain Bacteria; phylum Bacillota; class Clostridia; order Oscillospirales; family Butyricicoccaceae; genus QXXE01. The sequence continues at coordinate 7,246 of CAJUSB010000122.1, forward strand.
ACGGCGTAACGACAGCCGGGCATCAGCGCGGAAGAAAACGGCTCCGTTTAGGAAATTTTGCTGTTCATTCAGGAAATTTGAATTATGAAACCTCGTTTATATGGTATATTTGCTTTTGCAAACGGCAGATCGGGGAAGGGCGCGCAGCGGCACAGATTGTTGATGCTGGGAATTGGTGTAATATATTTGTCACCCTGTCAAGCCGGAAGAAAATAAATGAGGGATGAAGTATGAAATCAAAAGTCACCTTGAAAGAAATTGTTGGGACAAAAATCATTTATGCGGTGCTTCTTGTCTGCTACTATTGGACGTGGGCGAGACGGGATTGGCACAATTATTATGATATCATTCAGAATATGGTTGTGATATTTGCCATTCTGTTTTTTATCATGCAGGCAGGCCGCGTTCGCAAGTACGGCAAAGAAAAAAAGGATGAGCAGGCAATTCAGCGCCTCAATAGAATAGATGCAGCCGGATTAAAAATTATGGTAGCTGCTGCAATCGTCATTGCCTTTGCATCTGCTGTTGCATTCATAGATGGAAGGATGGCGGGGTATGCGCTTGTTGGAACCATATTCGCGATTACAGTGATACGCTTCATTTTGTTTTGCTCAATGAGCAGAAAGGAAAGCTGATATACTTTGAAAGCCCAATAAGCAGAGGGGCTTTGCAACCTGTGAATATACCCTGAAATGACGGTTTTCGAGAAATCGGGAGCCGTCATTTCTTTATCCCTGTTGGTAATGCGCAGAAAAGATACTGACATACGTACAAAGATAAATCAGCGCAGAAAGATAAGAAAGGGAGTCCAGAGGGACAAGTCCCTCTGGAGCCCGCCGCAGAGGCGCGGGGTCCGGGGCAGCGCCCACGGCGTAACGGCAGCAGAGCAGTTAGGGCGTGTAGTCGTTGATTTTACCGAGCAGGCTCTGGCCTGTGTCGTCGATGTAAGTGTAGTGGTCTGGTACGGTACCGACCAGTACGGTATCCGTTACCGGATAGCGGCTGGTAATCGTTACATCCCGATGGCCAAGCAGCGGAAGAAGCACGCGCACTTCCGCCGTTACCTCAAGCAGGATGTTGTGACGCGTCTGGTTGATGCCCGCAGAGGAAAAGGCGCTGATAAACTCGGCTTTGGCAAAGCCCAGCCCTGCCATACCTACCTGTATGCGCGGCCCCTGACCGGCAAAGTACGCGGGCGCGAACACCGAACCGAGCGGAATTTCTATTATACGGTTTTCCAGCGTGTTGACGGTGTCGTATACCTCATTGACCATGATTGCTTTCATGCTCCCCATGGTGATTACATCTGTGCGGAGGGCTGTTACATGACTGCTTTCATCGCGTTCAAGCGTGACCAGACCTTCGTATGCAGTGCGGTTTTGGTATATTTTGTCCAGCATAGCGCTGTTGATGGCACTCGTGGCAGTGTACTGCGCCTGATTGACCGCGTATTCCTCGATCATTGGAGATACAAGGCCCAGCGTCAGAGCTGCCGCCGCCAGTACCGGCAGCAACAATGCAAGCAGGAGTCTGCGTTTCCATTTCCCTCTTTTTTTGCGGCGCATGGCCTTTGCCTCCCTTCCTTTTCAGACGTGCTGATCGGCTGGATGGTTCACTTCTGATTCTATTTTTCAGCACGCACTTAGTTTACGAGGCTGTGCAGTAAAAAAGAAGGACAAATTTCTCTGATGGCTGCGATGCAGCCCTTAATAGACGGATATTGACAGCGTTAGGGGGCGGTGCTATACTTCCCTGTAAAAGGGGCTGATGAAAAGTGCATCAGGTTTACAATATATGAAACGCCTTTGGAGACAGCGGTTTTGGCGTTATCTTTGCACCATACCGCTATATGATTTGCTGATTTATATGCTCTGTATGGGCTGGCTGCCGGACTGCCTGACCGACCTGATTGTGCCGCTGATGATTGGCGGATTGATGCTGTTGGGAATCATTGGCGGAGCGGTCTGGGCTGGCCTGCCAGGATTGCGCTGGTACACAGCTGCGATATACACGCTGCTTTCGGTGCTGATTTTTCCGCTGACATGGCTGTTTTTGGATGCCGGAATGATTGATGTGTTCCTTCTGTCCTTTTTCATGCTGAGCTGTCAGCAGGGGATGGGGTTTGCGCTCGGGGCGTGGTGCCGTATATCAATTGCCCGCGAAAAGATGTAAAGCCCCCCAAATGCGGGGCTGACTGTGTGGATTCTTGGGTGTTTCCGTATGTTCCTTGCGAGATGGAAGGATTGGCATATTCGTCCATATTATATTAAGTGCGTCCAGTTGCTGGCAGCGGCTGCGGTGCTGCTCAGACTGGGAGGCTGGGAATCTTTGTATGACAGTATATGGTTGGAAATTACGCGGTATAACACATCAAAAAAGGAAGTAATGACTTTTTTGCGGTTTTAAGGTCGCTTTCCGACGGGAATTGCGTGTTTTTGTAACTGTTTGCCGCTGATTGTAGGGCGGCGTCAGATGCTACAGAAAAAGGTCGAAAAAATTTTTAAGAAATTTCGAAAAAACTGTTGACATTCTGTGAACCCCGTGGTATTATAAATAAGCTGACCGGCACGAAAGAAAACAAAAAGTTCT
>CAJUSB010000123.1 GCA_910589115.1 uncultured Clostridia bacterium
CGCCTCTCTTTCAATGGCTGCCTTTTTCTGGGATTTTTATGAAACTGCCGTGAGTGCAAAGGGTAAAAGTATTGACTTTTCTGTCGAAAAGTTTATAATAAGTAGTACATGTGCCGAAAGTGTGCAGCGGAAAAGTCTCGATGCTGCGCTGGCATCGGCACGGTTTAGGGGGAGTTTTATATGAAGTTTTGCCGCACTGTTGTGCGCCTAATGCCTGCGGCCCTGCTGCTGTGCTGTCTGACGGTGCAGGCCGATGCGTCACATTCGGCGTATACGCTGCGCACCGGTTCGCACGACAAATATTTGGATGGTACGCCGTCAGGAGCTTACCAGCCGTCCGCTGCGCTGACACGTGCACAGGCCGCATCAATCGTTTACGGACTTATGGAGCAGCCCCCCGCCGTGCGTTATGGCGGATTTGCAGACGTTCCGGCCGGGGCCTGGTATGAGCAGGCTGCCGAAGCCCTTGCTGCCGCCGGGATTCTTCCGCCGGATGATACCGGACGGTTCCGCCCCAGCGAGCCTATCACCCGCGCCGAGTGTGCGGCAATGCTTTCCCATTTCCTGCCGCCGCCGCAGGCTGTCCTTTCCTTTGCTGACCTTCCCGCTGATGCGCCGGAGGCGGGCGCAGCTTCTGCGGCTGCTGGTCAGGGGCTGCTTTCTGCCGATGATGCGGGGAATTTTCGTCCGGCTGACCCCGTAACACGGGCGGAGGCTGCGGTCATTTTCAACCGTCTGCTGGGCCGCGCCCCGAATCCTTCTGAATTGATGAGCACCCCGGAAATGCGTGTGTTCGCCGATGTCCCGGTCAATCATTGGGCATATGCTGATATCCTTGAAGCAACTACGACGCATTCTTATGTACCTGTCACCGGCAGCCAGTTTGAACGCTGGACAGATTTCCAGCGCGAAGAAGCCCGCATTGCGGACGGCTTCCATAACATTGACGGATGGCTTTATTTCGCCCGGGATGGGCGGTATGTCGCTGCTGAAACGGTTGGTAGCTTTACTTTTGACGAAAACGGACGCTGGACAACCGGCAATTCCGCACTGGATGAAACGCTTGCCGGAATTGTCCGCGCACAAATCAAGGATGACATGTCCCGCGATGAAAAGCTGCGTATCCTCTATAATTACATCCGTGATAACTTTACTTATATCAAGCGGGGTCTGGTTTCCAAAGAACAGACCGGATGGCAGTCGGAGTATGCTGCCAGCTTCTTTGCGGATGGGCGGGGGAACTGTTTCAGTTTTGCTGCTGCGTTTCAGCAGCTTTGCCGTTCCATTGGGGTTGACGCCGTTACGGTCGTCGGAAACCTCGGCAAAAACCGTCAGCCACATGGCTGGGTTGAAATCACGCTGGACGGTGTTGCCGCAGTCTATGATCCGGAGATAGAGATGGTTTACCGTGGCCGGGGAGGCACTTATGATATGTTCCGGTTCCAGTATTCCGCCGCGCCGTTTGATTATTGGAAATAAGATATGGTTTTCAGTTCACCGGTTTTTCTGTTTTTCTTTTTCCCGGTCGTTTATTTAGGCTGCCGGTTCGCGCCCCGCTGCGCACGGAATGGATGGCTGGCACTTTCCAGCCTGGTTTTCTATGCGTTCGGACAGCTGCACTATACCTTGCTTTTGCTTGCAAGCGTTACCGCAAATTATTGCTTTGGACGGCTGCTGATGCGGCTGCCCCGGCATCGCCGCATAGTTGTGGCCTGTGCCGCTGCGGTGAATCTGCTCGTACTTGGTGCGTTTAAGTATCTGGACTTTTTAGCAGGGACTTTCAATGGCTTGTTTGGCCTGTCGATCCCGCTTCCGGGTATCGTCTTGCCGATTGGTATTTCGTTCTATACTTTCCAAGGGCTTAGTTATGTGATTGATGTTTACCGGGACCCGCAGGAGGGGGCGGCCAGTTTTCCAAAGCTGCTGCTGTATATTTCCTTTTTTCCGCAGCTGATTGCAGGGCCTATCATTAAATATCACGATGTATCGAAACAGATTGATCAGCGGGAAATGACGCCTGACCGTACACTTGCCGGACTGGCGCGGTTTATTACCGGCCTTGCAAAGAAGATGCTGCTCGCGAATACCGCAGGGGAAGTGGCAGACGCTGTTTTTGCCCTGACGGCTGACGGGATGGATTTTCGGCTTGCATGGTTGGGGGCGGTGTGCTATACCCTGCAAATTTACTTTGATTTCAGCGGCTATAGTGATATGGCGATTGGCCTTGGCAAGCTGTTCGGGTTTGATTTCCTTGAGAATTTTAATCTGCCTTATGTTTCCCGCTCTATTAAGGAGTTTTGGAGGCGTTGGCATATTTCCCTGAGTTCATGGTTCCGTGACTATCTTTATATTCCGCTCGGCGGCAGCCGGAAAGGCCCGCTCCGTACCAAATTAAATAAGCTGGCTGTATTTTTTGCAACCGGCCTCTGGCATGGGGCAAACTGGACGTTTGTTCTCTGGGGGCTTTGGCACGGCCTGTTTTCCGTGCTGGAGGATGCAAATTTGATTCCGCAGCGCCTTCGCCGTTCGGGTGCAGGGCAGGTCTATACGATGCTGGTAGTGATACTCGGCTTTGTACTGTTCCGTGCGGAAAGCCTCGCGGATGCATGGCTGGTGATTTCTAAAATGTTTCTGTTTACAACAGCGCCTGTGCATACCCTTACGCTCTATGCACTGCTTGACGGCTGGACGGTATTCCTGCTGCTGACTGCGGCATTGTTGGCACTCGGGTTGCCGCAGCGTCTGTGTGCGCTGGCTGACGGACGTATTTCCGCGCCTGCGCGTGAGGGTATTCAGGCCGTATTTTATGCGGCGCTCTTTTTCCTGAGTGTGCTCGCGCTTGCAAGTGCGGCATTTAACCCGTTCATTTATTTTCAGTTCTGAATCGTTTTATCCTGCTTGCAGCTTGAAAGGAGCGTAATCATACCATGACCGTGCAAACAAAAGCGAATATTGCTGCCGGTGCGTTCCTTGCTGCGTGTCTGCTGCCTGCGGCCGGGATGCTTCTGCCGGAGCGTCCAGCCGCAGCCAATCAGGCACTTGCGCCGCCGCCCTCGTTTACGCGTCCCGACGGAAGCTGGAACCCAGCGCTTTTACAGGAGGTTTCTGATTATATTGCAGATCATTTCGGATTCCGACAGGAGCTGATTACTGCGGAGGCTGCGCTGGAAGCCAGTGTGTTCCATTCTTCTGCCTCGGATAAGGTATTACTCGGACGGGAGGGCTGGCTGTTTTATCAGGAAACATTGCCCGGCTATCTGCATACTGATCCGATGACCGAGCGGGAGCTGTACGCGGCAGCCCATACGCTTGCGCTGGTGCAGGAATATGCAGCCGGACAGGGGGCTTCACTGCTGTTTACGGTCGCACCCAATAAATGCTCGCTCTATCCGGAATATTTGCCAAGGGTCGGCACACCGTTGCCGGGGGAGGCGGATATTGACCGTCTTCGCCCACTGCTGGAGCAGGAGGGCGTGCCCTATGCTGATTTGTTTGTGGCGTTCCGCGCCCAGCCGGACGTGCTTTATCACCGGCTGGATTCGCACTGGAATGCACGCGGCGCGGCATTGGCACATGACGTGCTGACGAACGGAAAAGCACAGCCATTCTTTTCCGGCAGCTGGCAGGCTGTCCGTACACATCGGGGCGACCTTTACGAAATGCTGTATCCAGCCGGAGGTGCGCTGGACGAAACGATGGTGTTTGACCGTGCATTTGCGTTTACATATGTCCGCGAACCCCGCAGCCCGGAGGATCAGCGCATTGAGACTCAAAACCCGGAGCGTACCGGTTCGCTGCTGATGTTCCGTGATTCCTTTGGCAATGCGCTGTATCCGTTTATGGCGGACAGTTATGGAAAAGCAGTTTTTTCGCGTGCGATGCCTTACTCGCTCACCCTGTTGGAGGAGACGGGTGCAGATACACTGGTCATTGAGCTGGTCGAACGGAATCTGAAATGGCTTGCGCTTCGCGCTCCGATTTTTCCGGCACCGCAGCGCGGACTGACCGGAGAGCCGCCGCAGGGCAGCGTATCTGCGCGAGTGAAGATTTCGGATGATGGGCTGCTACCCGGATTCCTTCGGATAGAGGGCAGCCTTAGTGGGGCGGTTGATGAGCAGTCGCCGGTATATGTCCGACTGGGCGGGATGCTGTATGAAGCCAGTCCATCGGGTGGGGGTGAATTTTCGTTTACTTTATATGTACCGGAAGATGCCCAAACGGAAGAGACGCAGGTACTTTACCTGATGGATGGGAGCCTTTATATAGTACCGGCTGCTGTTGATTAAGTGTCCATTTGGGGATTGATGGGGTATCTGCGCTTAAAATCATAATGACAGAAAAGGGGTTCTTTTTATGAAAAAATTGACAATCATTCTTTTAACATGTACACTTTTGCTTTCCCTTATGGCGTGCGGCGGAGCGGGTTCCGGTGCAGATACGGGTACGACTGCTGATATGACGGTGGATGGTACTGATGGGGCGCCCTCTGCGAAGGAGGTTGATACCTCATCGTCTGATTCTCCGGTTGATAAGGAGGAGGAGGGGGAAACAGATCCTGCTGCGGCAGCAGCGGTAACAGCGGCAAAGGAACCAGCAATTACGGAGGATACACCAGAGGAAGCGATTCCGGCGGTGACGGATAAACCTGTTGAACAGCCTGCACCGGCAGAAGCGCACATTGAAGATGATACGCCTCCGGAGAAGCCGCAGGCTGCACCGGCAGAGCAGCCCGCTGCTACTCCGGCAGCGCCTGAGCCGGAACCGTCTGCGCCTCAACCTGAAACCCAGCCTGAGCCACCAGCTGAGCCGCCTGCTGCGGCTGCAACAGCGGATACTGCATCGGCATATATTGGGCAGGATGTGTCCAGCCTGATTGCAGCGCTTGGGGAGCCGGGGAGCCGCACTTATGCGCCCAGCTGCCTGGGCGAGGGGGAAGACGGTGAGCTGTCCTACAGTGGATTTACCGTCTATACCTATCGCGAGAACGGCACAGAGACAGTGCAGGCGGTTGAGTAAAGAAGTTATAATTAGTCTCAAACATACCGCAGCTGCGTAACCCCGCCCGCCGTCCTTTTGGCGGGCGGGGCAGTTTGCATATACGGTTGTGACTGCACTTATTCCCCGCCGCAGCGGAGAAAAAGCTTTTACTCAATTTTTTCTCGAAAAAATTGCGGGTGCAGGGCAGCGTCCTGCCGCCGCCCGCGCAGGGCACGTATGAGAATCCACGGCAACTTCAAATAAAAGCTAATTGCAGGATGGAAAAAAGGCCGTTCCGAACGAGTTCCGTTTCGGGCGGCCTTTTTCCTGCTTTTAGCCTGCGCTTGGTGTGCAGTAATCTGCAAGCGCCTCTGTAAGTGCTGCGGGGATTTCACCATGAACTTGAAGAGAAAGCGGTTCTTCCAGTTCAAGGCTGAAAATGCCCATGATGGACTTTGCATCGACAATATAACGTCCGGCGCACAGATCGAAATCGTTGTCGAACCGGTTTACCAGGTTTACAAAATTTTTGACACGCGCAATGGTGTCGAGACAGACGGTGAATTCCTTCATTTGTAGTTTTCCTCTCTGTTTGTTGGCTTTTATAGGTCTATTATACCACAGCCGAACGGAAAAACAAAGGAAAGATTTGAAGCAGACAAGCAGACAGCGAAAACAGCCGGGAAATTTGACTGTTTTCGCTGTAAGGTATCGTTTGAGATTAAAAAGATTACTGTAGATCAGTGACGGATATGTGATGTTCTGATGCAATCTGGAGAACTTCCTCATATCCTATATTTAGGATTTCTGCTGTTTTGTGGGCGTTTTTGAAATGCTTGAGCAGTTCGCAGATTACTTGCGTGCGACCCTGCGCAAGGCCCTCTGCGCGGCCCTCCGCGAGCCCCTCTGCGCGGCCTTCCGCATGTCCCTCTGCGCGGGCCTCCATGCGGTTTGCCCAATCACGAAGATGTAGAGACATAAATTCCAACCTCCATTGTTCATTTGATTTGGCGTACTGAACTGCCTGATCAAGCTGACGGGTAAATGAATCCGCTGACTCCCGGCCAGCAACATAGTCCAGAAAGGCTTTCAGCTCCGCAGAGGTATCATCCAACGTACCGGCTGCATTTAGAAAAATTTTCTGTGTTTCATCTCCAAGGGCGAGTGACAGATCCTCAAGGCAGCGGTTTTCAAAGGTGTAGATATGCCGTCCCTGCCTGAAGATATCAAAGGTGCAGATAAAAATAATGATCGTTTTTTTCAGCATCAGATAGCCAACACCTTTTTCGATCATGCTTAAATCCAGCATACTCCCGTAATATCGTATCCGCTTACGCAGATCCCGTTTGCTGACAGTCTGCATTTCGATGTTGTAGGCATTTTTCTGATCGTCCTCGACGTATACGTCGAGGCGCACCCCATGCGAATCGTAGGTGATATCCATGACCTTTTGGCTTTCCGGGTAGGAGATTCTTGCTATTTTGCTGCCTAGGATGCATTCCAGCAGCGGTTTGCAGTTTTCCGGCTGCTGCATGATTTTTCCGAACAGGAAATCATTGGAGATACCGGCCTGTTCCCATTGCAGGATGCTTTCCTGCCTGGCTTGTTCCCTGGTTGCTGCCATCGTGCGGCCTCCTTTGTTATGTAATTCCATTATATCACGAAAGGGAAGGAAAGAAAAGCGGAAATTTTACGCTGACAAAGCCGAACATGATGTAACAACATAAGGATGCAAACGCAGCAAGTTGGGAATAAAATCGTTCAAGGTGCATAGACTTCAAATGAATATGGCCTTCCGTTCCCGGAAGGCCATACCCAAATAAGAAAAGGAAAAATATGAAAAAACGTGACAGCAAAGTTTAAGAAGCGTGAGGTATGCTTATTCAGCAACCTTTACGTACTTACCGCCGTTGCGGCAGGACTCGGTAGCAGCAGCAGCCATCAGAACCGGGCGCAGGCCATCGACAGCACCAACGACAACGGGTTTGTCGTTCACAACGGAATCAACGAAACAGATAACCTGATCGATGAAAGCCTGATTGTAGCGCTCAAGGAAGAACCAGAGGGGCTTTTCGCTCTTTGCGCCGTCAACGGTAACAACGGTAGTGGTATTGAGCAGGTCGTTGGCATCGGTTGCCATACCCTTGGAGCCGAACGCTTCAACGCGCTGGTCATAGCCGTATACAGCCTGACGGGAATTGTTGATGACGGCGATGCAGCCGTTAGCCATCTTCATGGTAACAACAGCGGTGTCAACATCCGGAATGCCGGACTCTTCCTGGAGCTTCGGGTTAACGAGGCAGGAGCCGACAGCGGAGATTTCAACAGCTTCAGAGCCGGTGACGTAGCGGACCATGTCGAAGTCATGGATCATCATATCATAGAAGATACCGCCGGAAACAGCGACATAGGAAGCCGGGGGCGGCTCAGGGTCGCGGGAGGTAACGATAACGATGTGGGGATCGCCAATGGAGCCGTTCTTGACAGCGTCAGCCACAGACTTGTGGTTGTGGTCGAAGCGGCGGTTGAAGCCGACCTGGAACTTGACACCCTGCTTTTCGACCTCAGCGAGGAGGTTTTTGATCTTGGCAACGTCATAGTCAATGGGCTTCTCGCAGAATACATGCTTGCCAGCCTTTACAGCAGCGAGGGCGATATCGCAATGGGTGTCGGTGGATGAGCAAACGAAAACCGCGTCAACATCGGGGTTGTTGATAACATCCATGTAGTCGCAGGAGGCGTTGGTGATCTTGCGGTCTGCCAGCCACTCGCGGGCACCGGACTTGTCGAGCATCGGGTCGGCAGCGGCCACGACCTCTGCGCCGGGAACGCTGTTGATGAGGTTATTGATGTGCAGCTTGCCGATGCGGCCGCAGCCGACGACGCCAATTCTTAATGCCATAATTCATTCTCCTCTGTTTCGTTTTGCCGGGCCCGGAAGCCCGGTCTGTTTCTTGTTATATTATAGCGCTTTTGATTAAACAATGCAAGGGTCTTTGTTCAATTTTGGACAGGTTGCTAATTTTTGTTTGTCCGGTTGTGAATATTGCTCATAAAATGCAGCTGCACTGCCTGCTTGAGCTTGTGCAATGTGCAATGGAATTTTTTGCACATTTTTTGCACAATGAACGACTTTTTGATGTGCAATGTGCAATTTGAAAAATGCACAAATTTTGCTTGCATCTAACAAAAAGTTGTGATATTCTGAAAACAGGAAAAGATGAAACGCGTGCGTGTAAAAGCGCAAAAGGAGTACGGGCAAGATGAAAATTACGGCACAGATGATAGCGGACCGGTGCGGGGTATCGCGCGGGACGGTAGACCGTGTAGTGAATGGGCGGCTGGGGGTAGCGCCCGAGGTGCAGGAGCGGATACAGCGGGTGATAGACGAGACGGGGTATCAGACGCCCTCCATGCGGCGGCAGGCGAAGGCGGTAGGGATCAAAAAGATAGGATTTGTGATACCGAACTGGAATAATTACTACACGGTGCAGATGCGCAAAGGGATACGTGCGGCGACGCGGCGGATGGGGGATAACCGCTTGGCGGTCGTAGTAGAGGAGTTAAAGGGGCGGTCCAACCGGGAATATTTTGAATGTATTGCGCGATTAGAGGGGCAGGGGATAGAAGGGCTGGTATTGAATGCCGCTGACACGCTGCCGATGCAGGAAGAAATAGACCGGCTAACGGGGAAGAGCATACCGGTGGTCACGACGAATTCGGACGTACCTGGTTCGCAGCGGATCTGTCATGTAGGGCAGGATTTGAACAAATCGGGCCGGGTAGCGGCGGGGCTGATGGCGCCGCTGCTGGAGGGGGGCAGTGTGCTGATTGTGTGTGGAAACAGGGAATTCACGGCGCACCGGCTCCAGGTTGAAGGATTTTTGAACCGGCTGCGGGAGCTGTTGGGGAGCGGCACGCGCACGACGGTGATTGAATGTATTGAGCGGTATGATCTTGCGTATGACGGAGTGTTGGAGGCGATTCGGCGGGACTCGCGGCTGCGAGGGATATATATGGCGAACGAGCCGGTACCGGCTTGTATAGATGCGTTGGAGCGTGCGCAGCCGCAGCATCCGGTGCATGTTATTTGCAATGATTTAACGCCTTGGTCGCGTGAATACCTTGCAGCTCGAAAGGTACGATTTATCATTGACCAAGATTTTTCCGGGCAGGCGCGTCGTTCTGTGGAGCTGTTGTATGATCTGATGTTCCGTGATCGGAAGCCAGCGCGTGAGCTTGAGTACGTCCGCACGAGCATCATATCGGAGGAATTACTCTAAGCGCCTGTGCAGCGGTCACCAGAGGGCGCTGCCCTCTGGACACCCGCGCCTGTGCGGCGAGCACCAAAGGGCTCCGCCCTCTGGACACCCGCTGGGGCTATGCCCCAGACCCCGAGATGCTGACGCATCTCTGCTTCGCCTGCGGGCGGGACGGGGGACTGGGTGCAGTGAGGATTGCGGATACGGTGCAGACCGACCTGCCAAAAGGAGGGCAGGCCGGTCGTTTTTCTGCGGAGTTCAGGCAAACTTGATAGTGAAGAGAGAGGAGCGGCGATGACACGAAAATACATACTATAAATGAGCAAATCTGAAAAAAGACGAAAAAGAAGGCATAGCCCCAAG
>CAJUSB010000124.1 GCA_910589115.1 uncultured Clostridia bacterium
TTAGTATAGCATGGGCGTCAATCTCTTGGCAAAAAAGTAAATGCTGTTGCCCTGCTGCCTGAACTACGTTCGAATTCTGAAAGAACGCGGCATTGCGGTGATTTTCGAGAAGGAAAACATCAATACGCTGGAATCCGACAGCGAGCTTTTGATTACGATGATGGGAGCCTTCGCGCAGGCGGAAAGCGAGAGCATCAGCGCGAATGTTCGTTGGGGAATGCGGCAGGCAATGCACGAAGGCAAAGCTACGATTCAGTATAAAAAACTTTATGCATACGAGCGCGGCGCAGACGATAAGCCCAAAATCATTCCGGAGCAGGCCGAAGTCGTCAAGCGGATTTACCGGGAATTCCTTGCTGGAGCGAGTCTCAGAATGATTAAGGATGGACTGGAAGCGGATGGGATTCTGAATGTCTCCGGCGGCAAAGACTGGTCGATCACGGCGGTGCGCAGCATTCTCGCCAGTGAGAAATACTGCGGCGACGTGCTCCTGCAAAAGACCTTCCGGAGTGACTGCATCAGTCGCAAGACGATTCGCAATACCGGACAGCTTCCGATGTATCTGGTGCAGAACCATCATGAGGCAATCGTGGACCGGAGAACCTTCGATGCGGCGCAGGCGGAAGTGGCTCGGAGGAACGCAGCGCGAAGCCCTTCGAAAAAGTGTGCTCCGACCGGGCTGACCTCCTACGCCAGCAAATACGCACTGACTGAGCGGCTGGTGTGCGGCGAGTGCGACACGCTCTACCGCCGGTGCACCTGGGCACGGAACGATGAGAAACACATCGTGTGGCGCTGTGTGAGCCGCCTGGACTACGGCAAGAAATACTGCCATGACTCCCCGACGTTGGACGAGGAGCCGCTGAAACAGGCCATTATGGCTGCCATCAATTCCGTGATGAGTGAGAAGGGCGACCTTGTTCGCCAGATCGCCAGCGTGATGGAACGCGAGCTGATTCCGCTCCCCGGCGAGAGCATGAGCCTTGCTGATATTGACCGCCGCCTGCAGACGCTTGAGCAGCAGACACAGGAACTGGTCATGCAGGCAGCGCAGGAAAACGACGCTCAGAAGTACGCTCCTCAGCTGAAAACCATCATGGACGAAGTTTCGGCACTGCGGAAAAGGCGCACCTTCCTTGAGGAACAGCGCCGGAATAACGCCGCAGCTTCCCAGCGCATTGAAAGCGCCGCTTCTGCGATGGAGCATGGACAGGCGGAAAAGCTGGAATGGGATGAAACGCTCATCCGCCAGCTGGTGGACACCGTCAAGGTGATATCCGCCGAGAAAATCATCGTGTACCTGCGCGGCGGCTTCGAGATTGAGCAGGAAATGTCCTTGCGGTAAATAAAAAACCAACCCGGTATCATGATAAACAGAGATACTGGGTTGGTTATAAAGATTTGGGGTAAATATATACGTTGGTAGAAAATTACTGCGCTGTTGCAGTACGATTGCTGACCCACTGATTAACAACCCCTATACTGACTTTTGCAGCTTCCGCAATTTTATCTGCCGGAACACCTAAATCAGTAAGTCGAATTGCCATATCCCTTGCCTTTTCCATTTCGCCTTCTTTGAAAATTTTCTCGCTAACCTCACACATTTCCTGATAGCCTCCTTCCTCACATTTCAACAAATGTATACGTTTGGATAAGTCACCATGATTCATGTCATCGGGATCTGCGGTCTTGAAATACTGCATCAGATTCGCCGTTTCGGTACCGTCATTTATAGCGGCGTTCACGTACATGATATGCTGTCCGTCGTCGTAAGGAATATCCGTGTTTTCGAAGTATTTCTTTACAAGATAAGTCGTAAACCCGGCTTTCCACAAATCAGTTTCGCTGATATAAATGATAAACAGATCTGGTAGGTCGGCGTAGGGTTTCCCTTTTTCCAGATATTCACTGTCGATCATTGCACCATGGAGCCTGACCCGTCTGGCATGATCCACAGTGTCAGTGCGTTGGATTTCAATGTTGTAAATTTTACCGTTTCCGTCTTCCGCCAGAACGTCCAGAACAACGTCGTGTGATGTGATTTTCGAAACACGATATTCCGTGCGGACTGCTTTTACGACTAAATCTGGGATTCCGGTCAGAATCCGAAGTACATATTGGCAGGCTTTTTTGTCTCTGAGAGCGACCCGCATAAACACGTGGCTCATCAGGTTAAACTTTCTCGCTTCTATCACAAGTTTTTCACGTTCTTCAATATGGCTTAATGCTTCCGACTGAACGCCAGCGGATGATTCCTTGTCCATACAGCATCTCCCTCGTCTTGTGTTATTGTCATTTTAACATAAATGTCGGGAGAAAGCAAGAAGGGCCGAGAAAGCTATTACGGCGGAGTGATTTCCTGCTCAATTCGTTCTGAGCGAAAAAGTTCCAAATAACGTTCGAAAAAGCCAAAACAGCTTCTGGAACAGCGAAAAAATTTTCGGAAAATGCGTGCATCTATAGTGTTGGGGTATGACATTTTATCAAAATACTATAGATGCGGCGGGCTGAAATGCTCGCCGCTCTAGCGTTTTATGCGATTTTGAGGGCCCGAATTTTTCTGAAATTTCCATAGATGCAAATCGGCGTTTTCCTGCGGCGTGGTGGATTCGAACCACGGTTTTCAGGGGTTGGACGGCGTTTCGGCGGCAGTCAGCCGAGGGTGTGGCAGTGGGGACGATGGATTTTCGGGCAGATTCAGCAGGAAATGATATACGAAGTTTGGGGCGCAGTTTTAGTGGCTTTGCACAAGCCGCAAGAGACTGCGCCCTTTTTCTATTTCTGGGCCGGGACGCTGGCCGAAGGCGTCCCGGCTCTCTGCTGTGCGGGATACGCAGAAACGGCATCGGAAATCAATTAGAGGAGTGCATAAAAAATCAGAAAAACATTGTGCAGATTGCGCATTGAAATTTCAGGAACAGCAAAAGTCCATAGCTTTGCGGAGGCCGCCCTGAAAATACGGCCTCCGCTTTTTTCATTTCCAGAGGAGGTTGCAGCGAAATGAAAATCCCCAAAAAGATATCGGCGCTCCAAGCGAAGCGGAAGCTGCTGCGTCAGCTGGATGCAAGCCTTCTGGCTCACGCGGCTGCATTGTGCAGCGCCCCCAGCGTCGAGCAGGTCTACCGGCTGCAAGAACTTGCGGAAACACATTTCCGGCTTAAGAACCAGTACCAGCTTACTCCGGAGGATTTCGCAAGTCTGCTCCGCTACGCCGATCCGCTTGCAGTCGCAGACGAGTGCCGCCGGGTGAGCAGGCCGTCGGAGCTGCTTCCGATTAGCGCTCTGCTGGACGAGATGAATGCCGAAATGAGATTCCCGTTGGCTTTCTCGGAAAATCAATAGGTACATTCACTGAAAATTTAAGGAAAATTTTGTGTGCTTCGCTGGTTGAAGTTCCTGGATTGTGAATTTCGGCTGATTTTGCGGAAAAAACGCCGGGTTTTCGTTGGTTTTTCTGCTGGATATCTGAAAACCGCTGTGATATGTTGTGTTTCAACCCGAAAAAGGAGGGGACGATGCTTGAAAAAGATATTTGACATACATGCCGCCAAGCCCGGAAGACCGTACAATGCGCCGACCGTGGATATCTCACTGCCAGCAGCGCCGTATGAGTTGCTGGACGTGCAGGAGCGATTGCGGGCTGCAAACGCATCTGAGGTCACGGTGCAGATCACCTATAGCCACACGAGCAAATACTTAAATCTTCTGCCGATTGAGCATGGCGGATTATATGAGATCAACGCTCTGGCCGAAAAGATGAGCACTTTCGAGGACTGGCAGCAGGAAGCTTTTGACGGACTGGTAAAGGCCGACGCTTTCAAATCGGACAAACCGGTTCCAATCTCAAGACTGATTGACTTCGCCTACAGCTCCGAGTGCTGTCATGTTCTTGGCGGTATCACGACCCATAAAGAACTTGGCGAATTCCTTGTCGATAACGAGCTGTGGAGCGATACAGAAGAAATGTCGGAGGAAGTCCTCGCAAAGCTGGACTACACAGCGATAGGCCGTGTAGCACGTCTGAGCCAAGGCGGCGTGTTCACCGATAACAGCTACGTTGAACAGCACAGCGAGCTGGTGGAAGCCCACAAAACGCTCGACTACACGTCGAAGATACCGGACTACACCATGCTTCTGAAAGTCAGCGTAGCCGATTGTGACGGCGAAATGTCCACACCGCTTAAACTCCCCGCCACCGGCGAAACGCTGAATAAGGTGTTAGACCAGATTGGCGCAGGCAGCTGGCAGGAAACCCGCTTCGAGTGCATCGACTGCAAAGCTCCCATGCTGAGTAAACTGATCGACAACGATGCGGGAATTGTCGAAGTCAATCGGCTCGCCGGGACGCTGTCCAAAATGCCGCAGACGCAGCTGAGTGAATACAAAGCAATCCTAGCAGCGGTGGACCCCAGCGATTTTGACAGCGCTGTCCAGCTGGTCGAACGGATGGGCGAGTATCTGGTGTCACTGCAATATGAAACGCTGGAAGATATCGCACGGGACGAATTAAACTTCATTGCCGATCCGACATCCGTAGAGGTCATAATCCCGTACCTTGACTTGGAGGGCTATGGAGCCGCGCTGGTTAAAGGGTTAAATGCCGCGCTGCCCGGTATACCGCAGGAGCAGGAATGGATGCGTGAGCGGCTTGATACGTTAAGCGTGAAAGAGGGAATCATCCTTGCGGCGGCACTGGATGGCGACCCTCCCGGTATGGCCTCCGACGCGATCTACCAACTGATTGCCCTTCCAGATTACAAAATCTGTGGTTACGCAGGCAATTACAAGCAGCTGGGTGAATACGCAGCCAACGAAGCTATGTTGCCGAAGGATGTGCGTCCGCACCTCAACTTGGAAAAGCTGGGACATACATATGCGGAAGCCCATCCCGGAAAATTCTGCGAAGGTCATTATGTGGAGTTTCCCGAACAGCCCTCCGTACAGCGATATGATCCGCAAACCGAGCAACTGCCCGAAGATACCGATTGGAGCGTCAAATTGAAGGTATCAACTTCCGCAAGTCCAGAAGAGGTATGGATTCGACTGCCAGACCATCAAGGCGATATAGACAGCAACCCGGATGAAATTTCGCTGGCATTGGATGCCTTGAATGCAAAAAGCATTCAGGAGCTGACTGTGTTGGATACCCGCTGTGTGCTTCCTGGCACATGGAATCTGATGGAGCAGTACAGCGACATTGCCGACCTGATGTATGACGCGAACGATTTGGGGCTTGCCTTAGAGAGCCAATGCCGGAGATCGGATTGTTTCAAGGAATTTTTGTGGGCAGCGTTGGAGTATGAAAACTGCCAGTACTTGCGCCTTGCGCTGGAAATCGCGCGGAATCCGGAATTCTACGATTGGATCTCGAGCGACAGCTTGGAAGAAATCGCGAAAAAAGAATTACGGGATCAGGGCGTTTCGGAAGAAATCATCGGCTCCGATGCGATTGACTTAAAAGCCTACGGCGAAGAAATTCTCATCCGAAACGGTTACGTTCCGACATCCGATCAAACCGGCTACATTTTGAGCCCTTCGCGTGACAGTATTTCTCAGGACGATAGTCCTCAAGTGCCAGAAATGCAAATGTAGGGCGAACAATTATTATAAGAGGGACAATGAAAAATCAAGAACAATATCTGGATGGTTCAAATAGTGTGCCTGATTGCAAAAACTGTCCGTACCCGTCAATTGGTTTTCCGTGTGGCGGCAGCGACGGCGAGTGCATGAAGACTCGAATGCAGAAAATCCAAAATACGGCAAAGAAGGAGGGCGGCATCCATGGTTAGAACGGTGCTCAGCAATGCGGAACACTCCGAATACGGCTCCATACCGCTTGAATTTCCGATTCCGGACGAGCAGTACGACCACACGGTTACACAGCTGGAAAAGCTCGGCATCGGTACGATAGAAAATTCGGACTGCAAAATCGACACGCTGAACAGCTGGTACACGGTGTTGAAGCCGCTTGCCGGTCAGACGGTCAATATGGACGAACTGGACTACCTTGCCAAGCGATTGGAGAGCTTCGACGATTATGAAGCGTCGCAGTTTCAGGCGATGGCAAGTGAATTGCAGCTGTCAAATATACGCGATTATATCAATTTGACTTTCAGCAGTCAGCAGGTAACGGTAATCACTGATTTCAGCGACTTGGAGCAGATCGGACGCAGCCATATTGTCACGATTCACGGCAGCGGGATGCCTGAGGAAGAATATCAGCAAATCGACGGCAAAGCAGAAGCGTTGAAGCTTCTCCAGAGTGGAAGTGGCAGCGTGACCCCATACGGCGTAGTGTTCGATAACGGAATGAAGCTGGAACCGCACTACGACGGGCGGCATTTCCCGCCATATCTGTACGAACCATGTCAACTGGCAATCGAAATCCGACCGGCAGACGGCGGCACAGGGGCAAGCGACTACCTGTACTTTCCCGCGCCGGATCAGCAGCTCATGCGGACACTGGAACGCGCCGGAGCGACCGACGCAGCCGACAACCGAATGCAGATCACTGTGGATCAGCTCCCGAAAGCAGTGTCCGAGCAAATCGATTTACAGCAGGAATCGCTGGTCGAACTCAACGAAATGTGTGGGACAATTGCAAAACTGTCTCCGCAGGAGTGCAATAAACTGAATGCCGCTGTCTTAATGGCACAGCCCCGCTACGCCAGCGAAATCCGCCAGCTCGCCGAAAACTTGGAGCAGTTCGAGTTTGTTCCCGACGTGAAAACGCCGGAGGAATACGGAAAGTACATGATCCAGCAATCTGGACGGTTTGAATACGATCCGAATCTGGAAGATTTCTACGATTTCCAAGGCTACGGCAGGCAGAAAGTCAACGCGGAAAACGGACAATTCAACGATTACGGCTATATTTCCTATCACGGCGTTTTAACGCTGGATGAACTGATGCTGCAAGACCCTGCCGAGCAAGCACAGGACGAATCCGCACTTCGGCTCGGCGGGATGTCGTAAGTGGAAGCACATCTCATTTTGTAAGTTATAAGGCAAGTTTTTCAGTGGGTTTGCTGCTGGATATCATTCAAAAGTTGTGATATCTTGTGTAGCGGAGGTGAGAAAATGCAAACCTACGAGGAAATCCTTACGACAGCGACAGACGAGCTGATGCAGACCACGCTGACAAAACTGGAAAGGGCAACGCCATCGCTCGACGCAAAACAGCGCCGGATATCCACGCTAAACGATGAAATTTTAAGGGATTCGGCACTGCCTGAGTCGCTTAAGCAAAAGATCAGCGAATACATCAGCCTGTCAATGGATGTGCAGATGCAGCAGTTTCGCTGCCTGTACCGGCAGGGGGCGAAGGATGGTATTCAGCTTCTGCAAAAACTGAATATTATATGATGATGAAAAGCCGCTTTTCAACAGAAAGGCGGCTTTTATCAAAGAAGGGGTGAATAAAAATGATTCCCAACAGAGCAAAAGTGGATGCACTGCGAAAGCAGTATCCGCCTGGAACGCGCATCAAACTGGAACACATGAACGATCCGTATCCGGTCGAACCGGGAACGGGTGGAACAGTTCGGTTCATCGACGACCTCGGTCAAGTTGGAGTGGATTTCGACAATGGACGTTCCCTGAGCCTGATTCCGGGCGAGGATACGTTCAGTATCCAGCATCTGAAAACCTTAAACTTTTACATGCCGATGATTGTCACTGCAGACCGCATTGACGAGTGGGGCGGCTATGTGGATGACGAGCCGGAACAGCTTACCGATCAGGAATCCATCGACTATGCAGATATCATTCGCGATGCAATTCTGAAAGAACGTATGCCGGAGGAAGCCGAGCGCGGGATGATGATTTATCACGATGAAAATGACAGTCTTAACGCAAAAGTTCAATCCTTCCGGTTTGATGTGGATGTGCGGCAGGGAAAGCTGTGGGGCGTGGCAGAGTGCGAACTTCGGGAGCCTTTGAACGCCAGCGAAATGAGCGATTTGATTGAGGTCATCGTTGGTCAGGCGTCGGACGGGTTCGGGGAAGGTTTTGAGCAAAGAGGGCTGAAAACACCAGATAACGACACAGTTTATGCCTCCCTTTGGAGCAGTGACAAGACATGGACAATTCAGACTGAGCAAGAGCGGTTCTCTCCGTCAGAGCTTCCGGAGGTCTGCCTTTCCACACTGCCGTCGACCGGTGAAATTATCTGCATCAAGCGCGGTGAAAGCGGCTATTATCTCTCCGAATGGGAGACTGGAAACGCAGAAAGGAACCGGCAAATCGTCGATTATCACAACCAGCGGCGCGGCATCACGCCTGCGCAGGAAGAAGCGATGGTTGGCGGAAGCCTGTTCGGCTGGAACACGCCTGCCGCCGACCCGTCTCGCTATGAAAAGCCGGAAAACTCAGCTCCGAGCATGAGCTTGTAAGTTAATATTATGATGCCAATAAGGGCCGTTTTCCCGAAAAGGACTGCGGCCCTTTTTTCGCACCTTTTTTCGGGAAACTGCCCTTGAAAAAGGAGGACACCATGAAGTATGAACCCCTGGTAATGCATCTGAAAGCGGAGTGTAAAGGCAGAAAAAACGCAAAGAAAGGCTCCGAACTGGAGCATTCTCTGCATATTAGCGGCAACGAGCTGCGGCGGCGCGTGAACCGGCTCCGGCGCGAAGGCGTGCCGATCGGCAGCAGCGCAGATGGCTATTACTACGCCGTGACCGCTGGCGAAGTGTACTCGACGATCCGTCAGCTCCGCGCGATGGCAAATGGGCTGGAAGCCGCAATCAACGGGCTTGAAAACGCTCTGAACAGCTTCGGCGAGAATGAAGGCGGTGAGGGCAAATAAACAGCTTTATGAGTTGGATCGGCGGCAAGAAAGCCCTGCGCGATGTGATCGTTCAACGCTTCCCGCTGCACTACGAACGGTACATTGAAGTGTTCGGCGGCGGTGGCTGGGTGCTGTTTCACAAGCCGCCGCGCAACGATTTTGAGGTCTACAATGACCGCAACAGCCTGCTCGTGAACCTCTATCGCTGTGTCCGCGACAAGCACGATGAGCTGATTGACGAGCTGCGGTACGCGCTCAATTCCCGCGAGGAATTTGACCGTATCCGTACCGAGCTTGCGCGGGATAGTCCTGCAACGGACGTGCAGAAAGCCGCTTGGTTTTACCAGTTAATTCGCTACAGCTATGCTTCCGGGCTGACCAGCTTTGGAGGCCAGCCGCACAACATCCGCAAGGATTTCCCGTTGATCGAGCAGGCGCATATTCGGCTTGGCGACGTGGTGATTGAGAACCGTGACTTTGAAAAGCTGATCAAGCATTATGACCGTCCGGAGAGCTTTTTCTATCTCGATCCGCCCTATCACTCGACCGAAGGCTACTGCAAAAATGTCGGCGAAGAAGGTTTTACGGACAAAGACCATGTTCGGCTGCGGGACACGCTGATGCAGATTCAAGGCAAGTTTCTGCTGTCTT
>CAJUSB010000125.1 GCA_910589115.1 uncultured Clostridia bacterium
TGAAACAAAATCATCTAGAATATCCAGAATTGCATCCATCCGATGTATCGTACCAGTGCCGGTATTTTCCACACCAGACCATCCCCTTTGACGCATCATAACCCCCTGCAACACAATTTCCACAGTTTGTATATCCTGTAGAGTTCCCAGCTTCGTCCGGTCCGTTGTTACAGCCATCTGAACCCGTGTACCAATGGCCGTATTTACTACACCACACCATATCTTTGTTTGCGTCATAGTCACCTTTGGAACAATCAGCACAACATGTATATCGCAACGGAATAACAGGAAACTTAATCAACGGCGTATCGTTTTGCAACATCTTGACTTTTGATTTATAAAACATTTAAGATTCTCCTTTACCTATTTTTATAAATAGCAATATAAAATTGTTTCATCAAATGAGTTTCTATGATGTCTGATGGAAAAATTGTATTCTGGAATTAAGTTTTTTAAATAGAGTGCTATCCTAAAATAATCGAAAACACTATGATAAATTGAAATTGCTAAGTTTGGCTTATCTCTAAGGAGTATTTTTTCTGCGCCATGCAACATATTCCATTCAAAGCCTTCTATATCAGACTTTATAAATGTAATTCGTTCATTGCTTGTTTCGGAAAAATAACTGTCCAGAGTAACAATCTGTATATCTCCCTCATTGACATCGTCCACAATTGATATATTTGCTAAATTTGCAGCATCTTTTCTAAAGTCAGAATACGTATTTTTATTTCCGACACCCTTTTTCTCGCAAACAATTTTTCCTTCTGACAAAGCCCAAATTTCTTTTAAATAAAAAACTCTTTTTTCAAGTGCTTTGAATGATTTTTCATTAGGTTCAAATGCATAAATTTTACGAAATAATCCAACCGAATTTTCTACCACTTTCTCTACAATATCACCCACAAATGCACCACAATCCACAAAGATATCATTTGGGTTTATATATCGAAATTTGGGAAAGCAAAAATATTGCTGATCCGTACAATATTGCTCTATGGAATCATTATCACCTGTCAAACGACAAAGTAAAACACCTGCATACACTTGTTTGGACATTTCATCCAATAATTGAAATACATTGTAAAAGGATTTCAAATATCGATGCATTACATACATATCCACATTACAATAAGGAATCCCCTGTGCTTTTAATTCCTCGCTAATGCTTTGATAATGTTTTATGGAACTAACTAAAACAAATTTATCAGGATATTTGGAAAGCTCTTTCGGCGAAATACAGGGAATACCGCTAATCAGCCCTTTTCCATCGGCTGTGCTGTGTTTATTTACATCATTATCACAAATAGCATGTATATTCAAATCTTTTTTTAATAGCGGAATTTGCAATATCCCATTTAAACTGGCCCCAAATAGAAACACATCTTGTCCTTCATGTGGATAATGACTGCCTTCTATTATTTCTGTAATCTGTTTCCAAAGAGTTTCACTTTCTGTCATTATAAAGCTCCTTTCAATATACTAAATCAACCCTCGTTCAGCAAGACGACATTGAATATCCAATATTTCCCAGTCACCTCCTAGAATAAAACCGTCTAAATCTGATTTTCTGACAAGTTCAGCCGTTTTCAGCCAATCCTCATTTTGAAATGCCTGTTTAATGTCATCAATCCTTTCCCGAATTAATTTATGAATTTCCTCTTGAGTCATACCATCTGTAGTAGATATAATTTTTGATGGTATTTTTTTAATCAATTCTAAACATCTGCTCAAATCCGGGCAGTCATCGACCGCCAAATCCAAATAATAAATGTACCCTGCAATGTCTTCCAGTTCCAGCAATTCGTATGCTCTACCGATGTGATATGCAACCCGAACCTCGGGCATGAATAAATAAATATCCTCGTCATTCCAAGATTCTGGACATAATGCGTGCATTGCATAAATCGTTATATTTTCGACAAATGCCCGGAATAATTCCAGCCGCTCCACAGCCGCCAACTGCCACGCATTTTGAACCGCTAATCGATACAGGCATCCAAACCAAAGATACGTTGATAATTCTTCGCTTTCCATAGACGGATGACGCTTTCGGTATTCTAATATTATGGATGGCATATTTTCATGGTCAACTACTAATCGCTGATAAATATCGCCCAGCAAATACCAGTCAAAACAACGAACTATCTGGCTGTAATCTAAATCATACATGAGCATCCAAAATATAATGTCCGCACCCTCTGGCGGGATTTGCTCCGATCCTTCCAAAAAAGAATCTATTTCCGTCTGCAATCGTTCCGCATCAGATTCCGCAGTCTGTGCAAGTCGTTCCATTTGCTGATGCAGCACCGCATAATCAATTTTTTTCACCTGCACATCCTCCTATTACCCAAACGCCTGACTGCCCTTGACAATACCGGTATTCAGGCTTCTTCTTCTGTAATTGTTCTGCCTGCTGATTCGTCAGCCGTAACGCAAACTCTCCCTCCGGTTTCAGCCGTTTCTGAAACAATCGGATCAACGCTTCTGGTTCTGTTCGCTTCCTGAACGGGTCTTCCATAATAATATGGTCAAACTTTATCTGGGGAAAAATACGTTTCAAATCACGTGCGCCCTCAATTCGTTTGAATACATCTGCAATCCCAGCCATACTTTGTCCCAAAATATCATCTTCGTAAACACAATATAGTGCTGCATCTGTCAATCCAAAATACTCTTTGTATGCTTCCTTTATTTGCAGAGGATTATCACCTAATCCAGAATTGATTCCTAAAATATCTATATGCCCTTTCGGTGAAAATTGGATTGCCTGCATTAAATATAAATCAAAACAAAAGCCTGTTCCCCAAGGATCTGCGCCAAATTCTTTGAAGAATGCTTCTCTGCCTTGCTGATATACTCGATTTTCATTTTGTTTTGCTAAATCATCCTTAATTGTCACCTGCCCCATATGATAACAAAATGCATCCTTCTGCAAAATATTTTTCTTTCCCATGCGGTTAACCCGCAGCGAAATTGCATCATCAGGAAAAGCAAGTGTGAGATCATCTGTATAAAACAGTCCATTGAATAAAATTCCCCGATTTGAGAAAACATCACGTGATCGAAACAATGACAACGGGTTACATAACCGTGCGCGCTGAATGTGGCGGTTCGGCTGATACTGATTGTTTTCTCTTGCATAATGCTCAATTTCTGGTGTGAATTCACTACAATCACAAGGAATCCCCAATGCTTGGAGATTAGATATATTAGGAGTCTGCGGTACTAAAAAAGAAATTTTTTCATCCGAGTCCATACATTTTAACATATTTCTTATAGAATGATGCAGCATAAATACATCATTCGAAATTGCCAACACATATCG
The DNA here is from genome assembly GCA_910589115.1 of uncultured Clostridia bacterium. GTDB lineage: Bacteria > Bacillota > Clostridia > Oscillospirales > Butyricicoccaceae > QXXE01. The sequence continues at coordinate 3,329 of CAJUSB010000125.1, forward strand.
CCCTTCATAAACACGCCAAAGCGCAATTCGCCCACCGTGATTGACCGGGATATCTAATTGCTTTGTGGGCTGAAAGCGTTCAAAAAATTCCTTTGTCCCGTCAGAAGAACCATTATTTAAGAAAATCAGTTCATACTTTAAATTACCCGGCAGATGTCGGAGCAGGCTTTCCACACACTGTTTTGTGGCATCCTCCAGGTGGTTATATGCCTGTATGCTAATGGAAAGGTCATATTTATATTTTCCCTCCGCTTCGGCTCTGTTAATGTAACGGTTAGACGCCAATTCTGACAGCTTTTCTTTGCGGTAACGTTCAATTTTTTTCGGGCTTGGGAACACACATCCCCAATAATAAAAATACAGCCGCAATTCCTCAAGCACCGGAAGCAATTCAAATTCACATTTCATTGCATAGCCCTTCCGAAAGGAAAGTACGCGCAGCAGGGAACACTCGATCGTCCGGCAAAAATTGTGCAGGGTGATTTGTGGCTGTTCCCGGTCAATACGCTCGGAAACGGTCCTTAAAGATTGAACCGCAAGCCCAAGCGTCTGCCCGCAGTGCGCTGCCGTTGAGCGATCCCCGCCCTTGACCGCCGTGCACATGTGCTCACAAAGTGCGATCATACTTTCCAGAAGCGCATAAATTTCCACAGCCTCAGTTTGATTTTTCAGCATAAATGTTTTCTCCGTCCGGTTCCCTGTAAAGTGATTTTAACCGTTCCTTCGCGTTATCCAGGACATCCTCAGGATGCAGGTCATAGCGGTAAAGGCTGCATTCCCTACAGACCGCCCCGGCGCTGGCACGGGCTTCCAGCATGGCACGGCGAAAACGCTGGAATGCTTCACCGTTCCAAATCCCCGGGACGGAATCCTGCCGCACATCCCCCAATACCGCTGGATACTTCATAGAGCAGCATGGGACAACCATTCCATCCGGGTTGATCTGCATCATATAAAATCCCTGCGGGCAGACCTCCGCACGCAGCAGGGTTTCCCCATTCTGCGGCTTGTCCGCTGTCATTCCATGCGACAGCGTATCATAATCTATTTCCTGGATCGTTGGGGTCAAGTGTTCGATTGCTATGGAGTCGCTGATCGGTTCAAACAGCTCAAAAAACCGTTTCCGCTGCCGCTCCTCCTGCACCATATAATCTATAATTTTAATATAAATGTGCGTATGCCGCTTGTGCTCGTAAAAATACCGGATTTGTGCAACAAATTGTTCAAAATCAATCTGTGCGTTTGCATTTGCAATATAATCGGCGGCAGACAATCCCTCCACGGAAATACGCAGCCGGTCAAGCCCCGCATCAATCAGTGCGTCAGAAAGCTCCTGCGTTAACAGCGAACCGTTTGTTACAATATCTACTGATTGCGCAATCTCTGCCTGTTTGGCATAAGCGACCATTTTTGCAATATCCCGATGCAGGAGCGGTTCCCCAATCGCTGCAAAGCGCAGCATTTTCAGTTTCTGAGGGAAACACTTTATTTCATCAATACACTTACGAAACAGAGGCAAATCCATAAAGGTGCATTCTGATAGATCCCCCCTCTGCTCCCGCTCTAATGCAAAAATACAAAATTTACAGCGGAAATTACACGCATAACATGGGAAAATTTGCACCATATACGGCGTATCCAACGGCAGGACATCCTTCAGCCAGTTCCTGGCTCCGCCCGGTGTCGGCGATGCTGCACTTCCCATCAAAATCACATCCTTTCTAACAGTAATCCTGCGGCGCTGTCCAGCTCATCCTCGGGATGGGAAACATCATCCGGCGCACAGCATTTTGCACAGGAAGGATTTTCATAACGTCTGCCTTCCAGCTGAAACTTACGAAATGCGCGAAGCGCTTCACCCTCCCACATCTGAACAAGATCCCCACTGTGCACATTTCCAAGATACGCCGGACGATAAATCGTTTCGCAAGGGTACACATCGCCATTTGGGAAAATCCCCAGCATAAAAAAGCACAACGGACAGACCCGGCGCGGTGCATGTACCCGCCCATAGCGGTCTGCCGACACCGGGATTCGCTCTGTAGATGCAACGCCGGCATAGACCGGGCGGCATTGCTCAATATATACGCGATCCGCAATCGGCGAAAACAACTGGTAAAAGCGCTCTTCCTCACCTGGATCAAGTGCAATATCCAATATTTTTACAAACACCTCAGTTTGTTTTTTGTGCCGGTAAAGCCATGCCAACTGATTCACAAACGCATCAAAATCAAGTTTTGCACCGCAAACCTGTTCGTATTTTTCCGCAGACAACCCTTGCAGAGAAATCCGGATGCCGTCAAGGCCCGCATCTACTAGCGCCTGTGACAGCTCTTCCCGAAGCAGCGCCCCGTTCGACATGAACTCTATCCGCTCACTGACCTGCCGGTGTTTGGCATAAGCAATCATTTCCGGAAGCTCCGGGTGCAGCAGCGGTTCTCCCTGGCCGGTCAGCGAAAGCGTTTTGAGCCGCCCAGGGAATTCCGACAGCTGATCGATTGCCTTGCGATAGGTGTCCATCGTCATATTCTCCGGTGCAAAACCATAAGCTTTCCGGAACCCGTCCGCGCCAAGCGAATGCGCACAGTAGGAACAGTGGAAATTACAATAATTCGTCGGGTAGATATACACCGAAAATGGCATTTCCAGTGGAATAACCTCTTTTAGCGGCACTCTTTCTAGCCCTGCAAGCGGGCGTATTTTTTCTTTCATTTGTGCACCTTTATGGCTCTATGCGTGCCAGCATTTCTTCCCGGCAGTCGTCCAGATATTCGGTATCGTCCGCGATCGCAATGCAGGAAGAACACTCCTTACATGCCGGTATCACGGCATACCCGCTTTTCAGATTGGTGCAGAGCAGCCCGTGCCGCCGTTCACCGTCCCAAATCTGCTGGAGGGTTTGCTCCTTCACGCAGCCCATTGAGAAAGCATTTGGCAGCCCCGGTGTTGAGCATGGGAACGTTTCCCCATCAATATTCAACTGTAAAAAGTAAAACATTACACCACACACCGTGCGTTTTTCTACATACTCACCGTTCAGGTTCCGGGTGTGGTCCGTCCGTCCGCCGTGATCGCCCATTTGCTGCTCCATAATGACAAGGTGCTCAACAAAAATTGTATCGCAGCATCCGCCGAACATTTCAAAAAAGCGGGCGCGGTCGGTATCATCTTTTAGCATAATGTCAATAATTTTTACAAAAAGCGCTGCGTCTGTCCCCTGTGCGCGGCTGTGAAAATATTGCAGCTCACGAATCAGCTGATCTACATCCACCGCAACACCACAGTTCTCCTGATACTGTGCACTGTCCAGCCCCTGGATTGAGATTTGCAGCCGGTTTAACCCCGCGCCAATCAATGCATCCGTAAATTCATGGGTCAGAAGAGCCCCGTTACTGATCACATCAATCCGTCCTGAAAAGCCAGCCTTACGCAATTTCTGGATCATCTCCGGAAGACGCGGGTTCATCAAAGGATCCCCCAGCCCCGAAAAGCAGATCCGTTTGACTGCCGTCTTAAATTGCATAATTTCCGACACAATTTTATCATACAGTTCCATTTCCATATGCGCCAGCCGGAACCCGGTACGATCCAGTACACCGCCCTTTTCCCCGCGTGTGCTGTGCATACAATAAAAGCATTTGAAATTACAGGTGCGCGTCGGTTCTATGTACATGCTCAGCGGGCTGTCAAGCGGAATGATTTCTGACAGCTTCTGCCGCTTGGTATCATAACTTGGTTTTATTTCTGCCATTGATAGACCTCCATTTTTTCCCGTATCATTCGCAACGTCCGGTCGTTGGGATACACGTCTGCAAAATGCCGCAGCGAGCTTTTCCGATCTTCCCACAGGATGGGCGGGCAGTGTTCCAGCAACGCTCCAGCAGATGAATCACCCGCTTCGAGTGCCTGCCTGAGTGTTTCCATCCGTTGACGGTTTCCACTGTCCAAGCAGAACAAGAACCATTCCCAGGGGGTATCACCCATGATTGAAAAATCATGTTTTTTGCGAGTGGATTCCATCGCCCGGCAGCAGCAGCCCCGGAACCGCGTAGTATTTTCCGCTGACCGGTATTTTTGCAGGACATGCGCACGGGCACCGCGTCCCAGTTGTTCCCGAAGTGCCGGATGCTTCCATAAAAACGCCATTTGAACCGCATAATCCTCCGGGCTGCTTACAAGCACCCCAGCAGACGCAGGGACGATAAACCGCTCTGCACCTTGAAGTGCCGCTACAACAGGAATACCGCATGCCATTGCTTCTAAAATTGTATTTTCGGTTGTACCATAATGCTCTGGATTCAAGATATACCCGAATGCATCAAAGGAACACATCAGCGCAGGTACGTCCGAAACATAACCCGTGAATTCGATACGGCCAGACAGCCCAGCAGCACTTAAATCACGCGCAAGCGCGGCATCCGGGTCACCCGCCAGGACGAACCGTGCCTCTGGAACGGCATGACATACTGCGTTACAATATTCAACAAACCGTGGATGAATTTTCCCATACCCCAGCGTCCCTACATATCCTATGGTAAAAATATCGTTGTTTTGGTAGCCTGTTTTGACCGGGATATTCTCCGGGGCAAATCTGCCAATCCCCCAGACGATCTCTGCCTGAATGGCCTGCCGCTCGGACACCCGCCAATGGGGATTTTGTAGGGTATATGGAGATGTGATCATAATACCATCAAAGGCTGACGCAAAATCGTATGGCAATATTGGATAATGACAGCCATTTATATGGCTCCACAGCAGCAAAGGGGCTGAGATCCGGCGCAGTTCCTGCAAAAAAGTAGCCATTGCAGGATGATTCCACCAGCTGACGACAATAACGTCTGCCCACCTTAAAAGTTCATAATCACCCGTCCAAAGCTGGATTTCTATGCCTTGTGCATCACATTCCTTCACATAGCCGTCCTTTTCCGGCTGCTGGAGCAAAAGTATCCGATGCGTGTCCGAAAACAGCTGCTGCCCCTGTATCGCGATGCCGGAAATCGCTTTCCCGGCGCCTCCCCCCAGATGCGCCGCAATGTGTAAAATATTCATCATTTTACCATACTTTCCACGGCGCGGTATTTTCTCTCCATCTTGCTTCCAGCCAGATTTTGTCGCGCTGGGTGTCCATGCACTGCCAGAAACCGGTGTGCTTGTAAACACCCAAACGTCCTTCGGCTGCAAGTGTTTCCATAGGCTGGCGTTCTAAAATACAGTCTTCATCTTCGTCCAGAATATCAAAAATCTTGGGTTCTACTACCATGAAGCCTCCGTTGATCCAGCCGCCGTCTTCGCGTGCCTTTTCACGGAAACCCGTTACAGTCTGTCCGGCAATTTCCATGACGCCGAACCGCCCGCCCGGTTGCACACCAGTAATCGTCACCTCATTGCCGGATTCCTTATGCTGGCGAAGCAGCGCCGAAAGGTCAACATCACTTACCCCGTCGCCGTAGGTCAGCATGAACGGCTCATCCCCAACATAGTCATGCACCCGCTTGACACGCGCCCCGGTCTGCGTATTTAATCCGGTATCAACCAGGGTCACCTTCCACGGTTCGGCAACATTCTGGTGGACTGTCATGCGGTTCTCTGCTGAAAAGTCAAATGTGACATCGGAACGATAAAGGTAATAGTCTGCAAAATACTCTTTTATAAGATGCCCTTTATAACCGCAGCAGATAATGAATTCATGATATCCAAAACTGGAATAATATTTCATGATGTGCCACAGGATGGGCGCTCCGCCGATTTCTATCATTGGTTTGGGCTTGAGGTCACTTTCCTCGCTGATGCGCGTGCCCCGGCCGCCTGCTAAAATGACTACCTTCATTGCGCAGGCCCTCCCTTAACCGATACATGCATACCATCAATCAAATAGGCAACCTTCTGATAGGCTTCACTTTGCTTGAGCAGCGCTACTGCCGGGTCG
>CAJUSB010000126.1 GCA_910589115.1 uncultured Clostridia bacterium
GGCGTCCTATGCGGACAGCACTCCTCGCCGGAGGGGCGTCCTATGCGGACAGCACCAGAGGGCTCTGCCCTCTGGACTCCCGCAATTTTTTCGAGAAAAAATTGAGTAAAAGCTTTATTCCGCCTGCGGGCGGGGATTTGGTGCATTAGATTCCGCATCTGCGGTGCTGACCGGCCCGCCAGAACGATTGCGGGCCGGTCGGCTGAATGCGTTCATAAAGGCAGGCGGGATGGGGAAATATAGCGTAGTATTTCCTTATTGTTATCGAATCGCTGAAACGATATCATCCCGCATCCGCACAGCCTCGGCGCGGGCTGCTTCGCGGAAATCCTCACCGTTATTGCCGGTTTTCTTCCAAGCGCACATAATACCGCGGGAAGAATTGACAATCGCACCAAGCCCATCATCATTGAAGCTGTTTGCAATATCCTTTGCCGTTGCGCCCTGCGCGCCATAGCCCGGCACAAGGAAATACGCGCGGGGCAGCAGTTTACGAATAACCTTCTGTTCCTCCGGATAGGTGGCGCCTACGACTGCACCCACCTGGCAATATCCACAGGGCGTATCCAGTCCTTCGCCCCATTTCGCGACCATTTCTGCCATACGTGCATAAAGCGGTGCGCCCTCCATATCCCTGTTTTGGAATTCGCCGGAAGAAGGGTTAGAGGTCTTAACGAGTACGAAAATGGATTTATCCCGATTCCTGCACTCTTTCAGGAAAGGCTCAATTCCGTCCGTCCCCAGATAACCGTTAACCGTTGCGCAGTCGCAGCCATAAGGAGCAATCTCCGTATCGCCCACACGGGTACGTCCCAGGTAAGCCTCGGCATAGGCGGAAGCCGTCGCACCGATGTCATTGCGTTTGATATCCGCAATCACATACATCCCCTTTGCGTGCGCATAATCAATGGTCTGCTTGAGTGCCATAGCGCCATATGAACCGAGCAGCTCATAATAAGCAGCCTGCGGCTTTACGGCCGGAACGATGTCACACAATGCATCGATCAGCCCGCAGTTAAAGGCAACCATAGATTCTGCAACCGCACGGAGGGTTTCCCCATGCAGCATGAAATTACGGCGCAGGATGCTTTCCGGGATATATTCGGCGCGTGCGTCCAGCCCGGCAACGGTGGGATTTCCCTTTTCCTTGATCTTCTCAACCAGCGTCTGCATTGACATAAAATAGCTCCTTTCAAGTCGTATCCGGGGGTATGAACCTGTATTCACAAGCTGAAATGCTGTCCAAGCACTGTTTGGGTTTGTGAATGACAGTTCCTTAAATACCGCTGATAACCGGTCTGCATGGCACCGGTGCGGCCTTTCATCAGGCTGTTTTCACCGGGATGCAGTTGTGTATATTACAAAAAACAGCTTCCTGCCCATTTTATCAGGCGGAAAGCTGTACAAATAGACCTGTCCCCTAAAAAAACAGGCTGCCTCCATCGTCCCCGGTGTGCGCCGCCCTTGCAGCCTCACAGAAGCATCATAAGAGGTTCACAGTTTTTTACTGCTATTATTATATCGTGCCGGATGCCGTTTGTATACCTCCATTTTTACAAAATGATTGCAGATGTTTTATTTGATTTTTCATATTATTTACAAAATTGCCGGTTATACTTTGCCTGATCGTTGGGGATACTCTCTAACAGGACAGCAGGAAACAAATCGGCATGGTTAAAAAAGAAAGGCGGCGTATTTTTATGAGAACAGGGGCTCTTATGACCGGATTGACCGCAGGCTTGGCAGCAGGCGCAGTCGCTTCCATGATGGCGGCCGGTGCAATGATGAATCCATCCGTTCGGCGGCAGGTGAACCGCACCGCCCGCCGCGCTGAAAATCAAATGCATCAGCTGGCCGACAAAGCCGGACATCAAATGCATGACGCAATGAACAAATTCCACTAAAGTCCGATTTTCCGGTAAGGAAACAGGCTCCCAGCCGTATTGGCGGGGAGCCTGCTTCTACAAAGAGACCTATTACATTAAATCACACTCTGGCAGAATCGCATCACAATAGCTGCTGTTTGTGCACGCGTAGCCTCACTCTGCGGGGCAAGCCTGCGCTGGCTGTCTCCGAAAAGGATACCTGCGTCAACTGCCCAGCCAAAGGAATCCTGCGCATAATCCGATATCTGTTGCCAGTCTGCAAACCCGGAAAGCACACCGGGCTGTGCGGTACCGGCAATGCCTGCCAGCTTTGCATAGCGGTGGAAGAATGCACAAAGCTGCTCATTCGTAACCGGGTCCTCCGGCCCGAACAGTCCATTGCTGTATCCGCCGGTAATGCCGTTCTGGGTTGCCCAGCGTACCGCATCAGCATAAAAAGCAGTGCTGGATGTATCCGGAAAACGCAAACTGCCGTCTACTGTCGGACTGCCTGCCAGACGGTACAGTATCGTGACCAACTGGCCACGCGTCATGACCGCCGCCGGTGAAAAGCTTCCGCTGCCTGTACCGCTCATCAGCCCCTGGCGGGTTGTATATGCAACCGCTGTATAATACCATTCGCTGCTGTCTACATCACGGTAGGGATTGTCCCAGCCCTCCGCCGGATTGCTGCCGGGCTGGGGTGCAGCCGGTTCCTGCGGTTCCGGTTCTTCCGGGGTTTCTGGCTTGGATGGCTTCTGTGTGGTTTCCGGCTTGCTGCTGCCAGAGGACGGACGGCTGCCCGACGGTCTGGTAGGATGGCTGTTCCCGCCGGAAGGACGCGACGGCTTAGACGGTTCGGGCGGTGTAGTCCCTTCGCCCTCCTTCCAGTTTGCCGTTACTGTGACTGCCTCTTCCGGCATGATGAATGTCGTTTGTACACTGGCCGCATTTTCAAACTCCACATCACCTGTCCAGCCGGCAAATGTGAATCCTTCTCGTGTGCCTGCATCAATTTTTACAGTATCACCCGGACGATAATTCCCTGTCCCGTTTTCAGCAGCACCGCTGCCTATTACCATGACCGGATACAAGGTAGATGCATAAGTGTGTACCGTTACCTGTAAAGGCTCGCCCGGTGCGAGGTTTTCTTCCAGATTGCCTTTCAGACGCACATAATAAACACCCGGGGCAACCTCTGTTTCGCCGTCGCTGCAATCCGTCCAATGAATGCCATCAGAAGAATACTCCATCTTGTCTGTCGTGCCAAGGATTTTACCCTTGCCGTCTTCCGTCGCCGGGGCTTCGGTGGTCAACCCTTCCGGTGCGTCCTGCACCGTGGGCGGCTCCTTCCCGTACTCCGGCACATAAACTGTCGCCGGTGCACTCGCTGGCTGATCCCCTACGGCTTTCAGCCGGACATAATATTGACCCGGATCAACCTCTGTTTCTCCGTCTTCGCAGTCTGTCCAGGTTTCTCCGTCAGACGAATATTCCATCTTGTCTGTCGTGCCCAGGATTTTGCCCTTGCCGCCTTCGGTTTCCGGGGCTTCGGTGGTCAGCCCCTCCGGCGGCGTGCCCGGCGTATCCGGAAACTCCTCACCGCTGAACGCCGGCACCTCAACCTCTGTACTCTCACTCGCCGGACGGTTATTCTTCGGGTCCGCCTTGTATCGTACCAGGTACGTACCCGGCAGGACAAGGGTTTCACCCGCACCGCAGGCCGTCCACTGTGTATCGGTCGGATTCTGCACGCTCGACAGCACATATTCCATCTCTGTTGTCGTGCCAAGGATCTTGCCCATGCCGTTCTGGGTTTCCGGTGCTTCGGTGGTCAGCCCTTCCGGCGGCGTGCCCGGCTCCTCACCGCCGAACTCCGGCACCTCAACCTCTGTACTCTCACTTGCTGGACGGTTCATCGTCGGGTCCGCCTTGTACCGTACCAGATACGTGCCCGGCTGGACAAGGGTTTCACCCGCACCGCAGGCCGTCCACCCGGTCGGATTCTGCACGCTCGACAGCACATATTCCATCTCTGTTGTCGTGCCAAGGATTTTACCCTTGCCATTCTGGTTTTCCGGCGCTTCCCCACGTAAATTGGATGGAGCCTCCAGGGGGGGTGTGTTTTCAAAAGGCTCTATTGTGACCTCTGCGGCTTCGCCCGCCAGCTGGTTTTTAGAGGGATCAGCTTTCACACGGACATAATATGTGCCCGGTGCAGCAGCAGTCGCATCCGCTGTGCAGTCCTTCCATTCATCCGCCGGGACATCTGCTGCTGATGTATAATCCCCTTTTTCCGCATACTCCATTTCGGCAGTTGTGCCAATCAGGCTGCCCATTCCGTCCGCCGTTTCCGGTGCTTTGCCGCGCAGCCCTTCCGGTGCCTCGGGGATTGTCTGCCCCAGTTCCGGAACAGTGATGGCTGCTGCATCGCCTGTCAGCCGGTTTTTCGATGGGTCGGCTTTCACTCGGACGTAATATGTGCCCGGCATAACAGCTGTCGTTTCGCCAAAGCAGGGAATCCACTCATCTGCCGGTACATCTTCGGCTGACGTATAATTTCCCTTTGCCGCATATTCCATTTCTGCGTCTGTACCTTCGATAGCGCCAGCGCCATCTGCAGTTTCAGGCGCAGCTGCTGTCAGTCCGGTTGGTGCTGCCGGCTTTTCAGGTGCAACATAAGCCTCAACCGTTACTTCTACCGTGTCGCTTGCCAGCAGGTTGTTGGATTCATCTGCACGGTAACGCACTGCATAAGTACCCGGCGCAACTTCCGTATAGCCTGCGGAATCAGCGCTTGCACCGGTTTCCGTGCAGGGCGTCCAGGTTGATGTTTCCGAAATTGGTGAAACCGCATACTCCATACCGGCAGTTGTCCCAATAATCTTACCTTTACCTGTTTCACTCTCTGGCGGCGTTGTGCTCAAACCGCTCGGAGGTGATTGCTTGGTCGGCGGTGCCTTGATGCTCCACGAAATGTCTTTGACGTCGATTGTATTGTCTAGCCATTGGTAACCAGATTCCGGTGTTGCGGTTGCGGTATAGTCTCCAATTTCTGTCGCACTGGTAGTCTTTGAAAGTGTATAACCACTCCCAGCCTCTACGCCGATTTGTTCCTGTCCATTGTAAACCAACGTTTTTCCTTCTGGCACCTTAATAGAAATCGGTCCATTATCTTTGCTAACAACCTTCAGTGTAAATGTTTCTGTAATGGGCTGCCCCGATGCTGATGAGTCTGCGGGCACCGTTATTTTAATTGCATATTCCCCTACAGGCATTGAAATCCAATCGTTATCAGGATCCCCACCCGCTTGATAAGCCGATATTGACAGGATCTCTGTAATATGATCATCATCCAAGGTTTCATTCAATCGTACAACAGAACCATTTCCCAAATCAATCAGGTAAACACCGTTTTCGTATTTACACTCCTGATCATTAACTGAAATGCTATGATCTACCATAGCCATCATTTGCAAACTGGCACCATTCTCCACATATTGTGGGTAGATAGGAATTACTATGTCCGCATCCTCAGTAACTGTATGTTCCGGCTGTACACTTAGGCTTTGCAAAACTGGATCTATGTTTTCTACAACAGGCCCGCTCCATTCACCGTTGCTAAACTCAAAGTTTGCATTTGGAGAACTTGCAGAACCAAGAAGCTCAAAAGAGTTTTCTTCTGCACTTGCAGCGCCACGAATATATACACGATTCGGAAGTGGTTCTTCTGATGAACTGCCATCGAATTTAATACCACCGATTGCAACAGAGGTTGTACCTGAAATAGTTCCTTTCACATTCAACGTCTGTGAACGGCCCAGAATCAACGTTCCGCCGCCAACAAAATCACCGACAGTCACTGAATCGAAAAGCTTACTAAGCGACAGCTTCGCTCCATCCGAAATAGACATCTGCGCAGTCTCTGGAAAATAGCTGCCTGCTGCAAGTTCAAAATTGCCGCTCCCGACTGAGATTGAGTTTGCATTATACAGTGTCGGAGACATCAGGTTCCCAGTGCCATCGTTGAGTGTGACATCCGGCCTGTTGTCCCAACCATACACATCCCCCGCCACATTGCCATACAGCGAAATCTCAGGGGTCGAGCCTTTATACGGATATTTTTGTGCATCCGGTGTTGGTGTCTGCCTGCCATTACCGACCTTGGCTGCGCCGCATACGTGGATATCACCAACTTTACCGCTGGCCCCGGATTCAATCATAATGGAAGACGGAGCCTGATATTGCAGGGCCGGGGGGGTATTCTGATCTGCCGGGGGCAAGTCCTCAAACCGCCGGAACAGACTGCCTGCATACAGGTTTTCCACTTTCGTATCGCCTTTTATGCGGATAATACCGTGTGGCCCACTCTGCGGGATCGTATATCCGGTCCGCTCCATACTACCACAAAATACGCTGATTTCATGTGCGCTGACGTCTTGCTTGACGTTATCCAGCGTCAGCTCATATCCATTTGCGCAGATGGAATAATACACGGAGTTTGGAAGCGACAGTGACATGTTCTTCAGCACTGCGTCTGCGCCCAGTACAATTCCGCCCCACCATAAAATCAGGGAGTTTCCGTTGCCGTCAATCGTTATGTTCTTTTTAATAAGCATTGGCGAATCATCGCTGGTCATATTCCTATAAACCATTGAGGCCATGAGGCGGATTGTGTCACCATCCTGAGCGTTCGCCAGCGCCTGTCTGAACGCCTCCTCGGTACTGACATCAATCGTTCGCCCTGCGCGCCCATCTGCCGCCATCGCCCCCGGCAAAAGTCCGGATAGCAGACAGAACGACAGGAGCAGCGCTAAAAATTTCTTGAAATGTTTCATTGCTTCTGATGTGTCCTTTCTTGTGTGTTTTAATATTCCGTTGTAAAGATTATACTGGAAATTGCACCCTGACGCAAGTGCTTTTTTTACATTTTCAAGGCATAATTTTTCCAAACAGCGCAAAAAAGCTGACCCGTAAGGAAACTTTCAGGGTACATTTGGGCTGCCAGCCTGGACGGCTGCAAAAACATACGGCTCTGCATTCAGTCACTATCCCGTCCTTTCGATAAAATGGCCGTCACTGCAGGGAAATGCCGTTATATCCGTATTGCTGATACGCCCCACGAAAGTGAAAAGATGCAGACATTTCATTTTATCTTTCAAGCCACGTCTAAAATCCTTGCAGAAACTAACAAAAAGGAGTATAATAGTAGTAAATGGTATCAATGTAAATTCTGCAATCGGAGGGGATACAAATGATTGAAAACAAGTATTTTAATTACACATGCAGGACATTATTATCCTTTGTTTCGTGCCTCGTTATTTTGACACTGCTGTTTCCGGTGCTGTACTACTTATTCATACTTCAACGGTCACACGTTACAAGCATTATTTTACAGTGGATCATAGCAGCGGTCATCGGATACCGAAATGGATGGAAGCTCGTAAAGGATTGCAAATCGCAGGACATGGATCTGCGCACGCTGTTCCACGCCTTTTTGTTCGGTCTTCTGATCTGCAGCATTATTTGCCTTTTAATCTATGCCAATGGTTTTCTATGGGATTTGACATCGTCTATCTTTCATTCCAAATTTGCAGTCATCTATATGGAGAATATCTGGCTGGGGAAACCTGCGTTTGGAACCTATATGAATTACTTCATTTTCTTTACAGTTTCCTTTCTCATAAACCGCAAATTTATGAGAAAACCGTGCTAACCGGCATAATATTATGAGAAAAGCTCCTCATCGGAAAACCCTTCCGGTGAGGGGCCTTTTGCATGGAATCCACTGCTCGGCAGTGAAACAATCCCGCTGCCGCGTGCGTATGATTATTATACTCGCAAATGAAAAGATCCGCCGTATTCACCCACCCGGCCCGCCGTGCTTTTGGCGGGCTGGGCAGGGTGCAGCAGCGAAAATCGCCGCACCCATTCCCCGCCGCAGCGGAGAAAGGGAGTCCAGAGGGACGAGTCCCTCTGGCGCCGTCTGCGGAAGACCGCCCGCCGCGCAGGCGGATAAAACGGCAATCTCCAGCGCCCCCGAGTATAAGCAACCACCGTCTGTTATTCTGTATCGTCAGACGTATCCGATTCCCTTTTCGGCGGTGAATATGGCGGAGGCATCTGTGCAGACGTTTCCTTCCGGCGGCGGCGTATCCGGCGGAACACAATCAGCGCTATAACTACAAGCACCAGATAGAACCACCATCCATATACAACCGCCAAAATCACACCCTGCACAAAGGAAACCAGCCCGCGCGTGCCGGATACCGCAGCTGTTTTCAAGTCACTGAAAAAAGAATCCTCTTGCTGTACCAGAGAAAGATCGCGCACCTCTTCCAAATAGACCTCAATCGTCGAAAAACTAATCAAACGGTCATAATTGCGCAGTGTGCCGGAAAGAGATTCAATTTCATACTGTACCTCAGAAAGCGCGGTTTCCAGCGCTATAATATCCTCCATTTTATCTGCCTTTTCAAGCAGTGCGAGCAGACGGTCACGCTTGGTTTCAAGCGCGGTTTTGCGCGCCTCGGAATCATAATAATCTGCACTCACATTCTCGGAGGAACGGGAACGCTCGATAACATGACAGTTATCCCCAACCGCCTGGAATGTCGTCTCAAACTGCTCCCGCGGGACGCGCAGCGTAAACCTGGCCCAGCGTGATCCGGTGCTGCCGTTAACGGAACTTTCCTCAATATAGCCTCCGGCTTTGCCGACCTGCTGTTCAATCCCGGCTACAGCAGCCTCAAAATCTGTCGCTTCCGCAGTGATGCTCCCGCGCAGTATGAGCTTGCTGCCATCATAAACCGATTCGCTGATTTCGGCGCCTTGTTCAGATTCGGCAATCCCAGCATCTGTGATCATTTCATACCCATTCTGTTCAGCCGCGTCAGATGGACCTTCCGATGCCGCAGGCGCGGCGCTGGCTCCATTGCCGCTGCCTCCACAGCCAGTCATGAGTGCTGCCAGCAGCCCGGCACACAGCAGAAAAGAAACATTTTTTTTCATAGGGGAAACACCTCATTCCGTCCAAATTTTTTGTATCCTATTTTCTTTGACGGGCTATCACAACAAAATGTTCCCTCTCTGTCGGAATTGTTACGGTTTTGTAACATACATACAAAAAACCGTTCCCACTATCTGCCGGATCAGGGGACGAGATACCAGCTTGGAAGCAAGTATTTTTATCCAGCCCCATAGAATTAGCTGTATAGGGCTTGACAAGAAAAAGAAACCATTGTATTATAACCTTACTACAATAGTTTTCTTCAATTTTTGCTGGCACACTGCCGCTGTAAATCCCGTTAGGTGTTAGTCGGAATTATAGAACCTGTGGTTTAGAGCGTCAAGAGGCCAGAACT
>CAJUSB010000127.1 GCA_910589115.1 uncultured Clostridia bacterium
TTCTGGCCTCTTGACGCTCTAAACCACAGGTCCTATAATTCCGACTAACACCATTCTGATTCGATGAATTTATAATTATTTTTTTCAAAAAATACTTGCCTTTTCTGTCAACTTGTGATATATTATTATGCAGTGATGTGCCGGTGTGATGGAATTGGTAGACGTAGTGGACTCAAAATCCACCGCTGGCGACAGCGTACCGGTTCGAGTCCGGTCACCGGCACCACAAAAACCCCGTATGATTACGGGGTTTTTTTCTTGTTTTCTATTCCTTTTCTGTCTTTTATTCACGGTAGACGCTTGCTTCCTGCCAATCCGGAAAAACCGTAACCTCTGCCGAAATCTCCATCCCTTCCTGCGGATTGTCACGGAAGTATTCCTCCGCCTCGTTCCTAAGCCGCTCCGGCAGGCTGCTTTCGCGAAGCGCCTCCTCGCTGAGCGCTGCTGTAAATCCCCGCAAATGTGCTTTCAGGCCTTTCAGCATATTATCCCGCTCCCCGACGGTTACGGTGCCGTCCAGCGTATAAGCCACTGTGCAGGTTGCCATAAAAGAAATTTCATCCGTCTGTGCGAGCACTCCCCCACTTTCCGGATCGGCTGTCCCCCGCCGCTCCACAATATCAAATGCATACATATACGGCTGGCCAAACTCCTCCGAACACAACTCCCCAAAAGACGCTTTCAGCGTTATCAGAAAAAAGTCGGCATTTGGATCACTGTCGACAGGCAGTGCCTCCGCAACTACGTTATATGCTGCAAGCAGCCCATCCGCCTGATGTACGTCCGGCGCAAGAGAATAGCGAAACACATCTGGGGCCTGCTCCGAAAAGCCGTCTATACGATAAGAAAGCAGCTGCTGGTATGCCTCCTGATAGGACAATCGCTCTGGTACGGCAGAAGGTTCCTGCTGCATATCGAAACTATCTGACGCAGCTGCATCAACTGTCACAATGGGCGTCGCCGGAACGTCCGGCCGCGTGTCCGACAGGACAAACAACCACCGCATCTGTTCACTGTCCAGGTAGCACGCCAGCCACAGCTGCCCGTTCCTCTGCAAAATCAAATCATAACGGACCCCATCTTTTTCACATTCCCAGGCACATACTGCGTCCTCCCGTATGCTGGCCGGGTCGAATCCCTCCGGCAGATAATCGGGATGAAAGGATTCCTCAAATCCGGCTTTCGTAAGAGTAATTTCTCTGGGAATACCGCAGTTTGTCAGCCTCCCGCCATCGTCACAAAAAAGACGGAATGGCGCGTGATCTGTCCGCTGGAGCGTATAGACCGGTGCAGTCGAAAGCGTATAACCAAAGCTGTAAACCGGATTTTCATAGGCAATCTCACTGACGTAATATGTTTGCTTCCATATCGCCGCTTCGGGCTCCGGCTGCGCTTCCATCTGAAGGAAGAAGGGGCCGGACACATCTCCTGCCAACGATTCCATGCTATTTGCGCCTATGTAAACAGAACCATCCTTTTGTAAAAACACTATATAATGATTATCAGATGAAGTATGCCAAATGCGCTCTGTATTTTGAAGGATTTTTTCCTGCTCCTCCGGCGAAAGCTGCATCATGTCCATAAAGGCGGTGACAAGTTGGTCATTCCCTGCTTCCGTCTCCCGCAATACGCCGCAATCATAGGCAACATGAGACACGATTTCATACAGGCAATGCCCCTCGCTGATAAAATATTTCGGAGCTTCAAAATCCCCGGAAGCCGGCAGCCATCCCTCCGCCATGCGGTAAAACTGACCGGCAGTGTCCTCCGGCTTTATGGCCTTTACCGGATCGGTCAACAGTCCGCAGGCCAGCAGGATAACTGCTATCGCTCCTGCAAGTGATATCAAAAGCCTCGGTCTTTGATATCGTAGGACGTTCAAAATACGCTGTTTCACGCTGCTTTCTCCAAAGGCAATCCCGATACCTTTCCCGGCGGACAAACGCAGCAGCGACGCCGCATAAGCCTGCCGGATTTCCGGCCCCAGCTTTGCCAAAACTGCTTCGTCACAGGAAAGCTCCATATCACGCTCGGCACATCGCATGGCAAACCACACCAGCGGATTAAACCAGTGGACGGCAAGCACGAAAAAGCCCAGCAGCTTCCAAATCGGGTCGCGGCGGCGCAGATGTGTCTGTTCATGCAGCAAAATAAATTCCTGCTCTTCCGGCGGAAGTACAGACGGCAGGTAAATACGCGGATGCAGCGTACCCAACACAAATGCCGTACCAATATGATCTGCCAGCCAGATATTTTCCCGCAGCGGGACCGCCCCAATCAAACGGCGGCGCAGCCGTCCAAGTGAAAACAATCCGCCCGCCAGAACTGCAGCCATACCCAGCGGCCATACCGCCCGCAATGTGCGCAGCACAGCCCGCCGCAACGCAGCTGGACGAAATGATGCAGTATATTCGCCCGCTTCCACCGTCACAGTATCTGCCGTATGTTCCGGCGGGAAGGCTTCCGAAACCAATTCCTCCGGAGTATACAGATTGACGGCAGCTGATTCATGCGGCGGAATCAGGCTGACCCTGCTTTCCAGCGAAAACGGACACAACAGCCGAAGCAGCACCAATCCCCAAAGGACATACCGGAAACGCGCTGGTGCTTTACGCAGTACGAGCCGTGCCGCAAGCACCAGCAGAATGACCCAGCCGCCCGAAAGGCTCATATTCAGCACCTGATCAAAAATCCCACGCATTTATTTTTCCTCCCCGCTTTGCGCAATCAGGCGGCGGAGCGCCTCAACTTCTGCCCCGTTCAGCTTCTCCTTTGCGGTAAAGGCAGCAAGGAAACGCGGCAGCGAACCGCCAAAACTATCCTCTACATAACGGCGGCTTTGCCGGGCGAGAAAATCCTCCCGCGACAGGCAAGATGTTACTGTACCGTTTTCGTTGCGGAACAAGCCGCGCTCGGACAATCGGCGCAAAATCGTATAAGTTGTCGATTTTTTCCATGAAAGCGCCTCTCCGGCCAACACTACCAGCTCCCGCGAAGAAAGCGGCTCATTTTCCCAGATAAGGTCGGCAAACTGCCGCTCAACCGGCCCTAATGTATAATCTTTCATTTTTCCCCTCCCGCTGCCTGTAATGGTCTATAGGTTGTAGACTACCATCAGTTTACATTATGTAAACTATATTGTCAACCCTTGCCTTAACATGAAATAAAATCCCTCTCCAAACCGATAAAAATGACCGGCTCAATTTCATTCCATCAAGCCGGTCAAAAAATATATATTTTACTCCAATCTGTCCTGTGCCGTATCAGTCCAAAGAGGAAGCGCTTGGCAGCCCAAACATCGGCTCCGCCGCCTGCACGGCGCGGGAAATCGCTTTTCCCATCACATACGCCGCCAATGAACCAACTGCATTCAAATCCGCAGTCTGCGTGCCTACCGACAAGGCGTAGATAGAATCACCATCCGCCGTGGTATGCACTGGACGGATCGCCCGTGCATAGCCATTATGTGCCATTGCCGCAATCTTGCCCAGTTCTGCCTTGTTAAATGCGCCATTGGTCAGCACTGCTCCGATTGTCGTATTGCCTGTGAAAAGGCTGCGGCACTGCCCGGCATCCTCCCATAGCGCCTGCTCAGAGGAGCGCAGGCCTCTGCCATCCTCTGTCCGCATCCCTGCAATCTGTTTTCCGGTGTCAATATCAAATATATCGCCGAGCGCATTGAGTACGACAACTGCACCGACCCGAATTTCCCCGACCTGCGCGGCCCAAGTACCTATCCCTGTTTTCATTGCAAACTCGCGTCCCCGGTACTTGCCGACGCACGCCCCTGTGCCGCCGCCCACGCAGCCATTTGCAAGCGGCTCACGGGAAGCGTTTTCACACGCACGATAAGCCATTGCTGCATCCGGCCGCACATCCGGCCGTCCGACCGCCAGGTCAAAAATGCAGGACTGGCACACCAGCGGAACCTTGGTGACGCCAGTATCAAAACCGATATCCCGTTCTTCCAGATAACGCATTACGCCGCCTGCCGCGTCAAGCCCGAACGCCGAACCGCCCGACAGCAGCAGCGCATGAATCCCTTTTGCATCCATGCGGGGGTCAAGCAGCGGCGTTTCACGCGAAGCCGGGCCGCCGCCCCGAATATCCACTCCCGCCGGGGCACAGCCGTCAAACAGCAGCACCGTACAGCCTGTCCCGGCCTCCCGGTCTTGCGCGTGCCCGGCACGGAACCCGCCAACCTCCAGCAAATCAATTTCTTTCATGGTTTATTCCCTCCGTTACTGCTTAAAGAAAAAAGCCGCAGACTGCGGCTTTTTGTGCGATGTTTTCCCTACGCCAAAGGGCGCTGCCCTCTGGACACCCGGCGGGCGCTGCCCTGCACCCGCTGGGGCTTCCGCCCCAGACCCCAAGCTGCTGCGCAGCTTTTTTCCGCTGCGGCGGGGACGGCTGCCCTCACAGCCGCTGCTGCACCTTGCCGGGCCCGCCAAAAGGACAGCGGCCCCGGCGGCAAAGTGCATTCAAACAGGTTTCATGATATCTTACAATCTGAAAATTTATGCATAAACGTTCATGCGCTTGTAAACTGCCGTCAATGCCTTACCGACTGCACAGACCAAAATTGCCGCAATCAGCGCCTCTGGAACGCCCTGCATACCGACAACGCCCATAATGATGCCAAAAAGCAATTCAAAGGACTTTCCTGCCGCTGCTGCATACTGTTCGCCGAACAGCAAATAAATGAGTCCCATTACGCCGATGGTATTTACGATGGAACCCAGAAAGCCTGCGGTGAGAAATGCAGCTGCATTCTGTTTGACACGTTTCGCGATGGCCTGGTAAACCACCCCAGCCACAACGCCGATCAGGATACGCGGCACCAGTGCAACAATCAGGCTTTTCCAGCTTCCGTGGAACTCCGGGCTGAAACTGTAAAACGGTGTGAATACAAATGAAGTCAGCGTTGGGGTCAGCGTTGCGCGGATGACACTGGTCAGGCCAAACAATCCGCCCAGCACTGCGCCCATCTTCGGACCAAACAGGCAAGCGCCTAAAATGACGGGAATATGCATGGTAGTGGCATTCATGAAGCCCAACGGGATATACCCGAGGGGTGTAAAGGTCATGACCAGCATCAGGCCCGTCAGCAGCCCCATCTGCGAAAGCAGATGCACATTCGTTTTTTTGTTTCCCATGTAAAAATTTACCTCCTGCTGCCGTCCCGGAACCACCGGGTACAGCGCATTTTAATTCTGCCGCTGATTCCTCCGCCAGATGAGGGCCAGCCCATACAGGACGATATGAGGCTCCCAACGCGCCGGGGTACGCATATAAGGCTGGATGAACGGCACCGCGCTGCCGGAAAGCAAGACTTCCGGTACTTCGTGCAGTTCTTCCGCGAAGCGCCCCAGCATTCCATCAATCATTGAGGCTGTACCGTATACAGAGCCTATTTGGATTGCATCTGCTGTTGTGCGCCCCAGCACAGTTTTCGGGGGCGTATCGAGCCGTACCTCCGGCAGCTGCGCCGCAGCATGTCCCAATGCACGCAGGGAAATGTGCAGCCCCGGCGCAATCGCCGAACCAACCAGCACACCCTGACAGTCGAGTGCTGTAAACGTAGTCGCTGTGCCGAGGTCTACCACAATACACGGCAGCGCCGCCGAACAGCTTGCCCAAACAGCAGCTGCGACACGGTCTGTCCCGAGGGTACGAGGCTGATCGGATTTGATATTCAGCCCGGTTCTTACACCCGCGCCGACTGTCAATACCCGGCAGTCGGAAAGAAAGGATATGGCATGTTGCATAATCGGAATCA
Source organism: uncultured Clostridia bacterium (assembly GCA_910589115.1). GTDB lineage: Bacteria > Bacillota > Clostridia > Oscillospirales > Butyricicoccaceae > QXXE01. Next base: position 5,780 of record CAJUSB010000127.1, read on the forward strand.
TAGCCGGGACAACAGACGAAAGAACTGCCCCCTCTATCGGCTCATTCCTGACACCGTGCAGGGCAAAAATACTTTGCAGGCCGCAGGCGTACTGTTCGCCTGTCTGCCTGTCGTCGGTTGCCATCGAAGCGACAAATAACAGCTCGTCTCCGTGGAAACCGCCGATTGCAGCGTGGCTGTTCCCAATATCCAATGCAATCAGCATATGATACCCTCCCTTCACCGAACCCTATTAAAACAAATCCAGCTGGAAAAATCAAACCGGCACCCCTATTATAGTCTATCCCACCGCGTTTGGCAAGCATAAAATACACCTGCGGCAGGCTGCCCGTATCAGCTGCGGCTCCAATCCCCCCGGCAAAATGCTCCCACACGGCCCTGCATCAAAATCACTTTTTCAGCGAATATTTTTATCCTGTCTTTTTTGAAAATCATCTTGACATCATACAATTTTATCACACGGATTCCATTTTTTTAATTGATTTCCGATTGAACCTGTAGTATAATAAAAGGGAATCGGGGAAATGCAATCTTGTCTAAAATGCACAAGAAATAACAAAATATCCACAAAAGTCAATCCTTTTATTTGTCTGAAAGAATGAATGCATGTAATCATTTGTAAAACGGCCTAACCATCGTGTTACACAGGTATATTCTGCTCTTTCGCCCGACAAATTTCACCATTATTCCCAGCAATTTTCCAATCTTCCCAAAAGTGCACAAATTTTTTACCGAACTCGTCATGAAGCCTTGAATTTTTTCTTTCAATGGAGTATGATAGAAGAAACCATTTTCCTCAGCAGCAGGGAAAAGGATCCCTGCACTGCTCTGCCGCTGGGTGAAGCAAGTGTACCAACAAAGGACGCTATATGTCTATCATTTTCTAATATACAAACTTTTTGACGCCTTCTCTTCAAGCCGTTCCGCCAATAAAACCCGAAGGAGAGAACTGAAAAGTCTGCAAGGAGGATATATATGATAATAAAACAATATATTCTGATAGACACCGGACTAAAAAAGCATCTGGATCGCCTTTATTGGAAAAACAGAGCGTCCCTTCTCCGGCGAATCCTGACCTATATGAAAAACCACGGCGGGCGTGGCGAACGTGCACCAAACATCTTAATACGTTATGCTGGCTGGCCAGCATAACACCACGGGAACCCGTGGTGCCCAAGATTGGAAAATTAGAGCCCCCTCCATTCCTTACATTATATAATCAGTGTGTGCTCAAGGGAATGGTTCAGAGGGTGCCCTTCTATATAAAATCAAATTATAAAAAGGGAGAGAATCCAAAGATGAAAAACATGAAGATCCGTGCCAGAATGCTTACGTCCTATTTGATTATTGTGGCGCTGATGCTGATCGTAGGTATTACATCAATGGTCATGCTCAGTAAAGTAAGTAACAGTCTGCACAGCTTCTATGACATGCAGTACCAAACAACCGAAAACTCACTGATGCTTCGGCGAACGATCTATGCTGTGCGTTCGGATATCCTGAACGCCATGTTGGATGATGACTCATCCGTATCAGCCGATTTTATCAGCAGCGCTGAAACCGGCTACGAACAGATTTATGGCCTGCTGGAAAGTGTCCGCAGCACCTATCAAGGCGACCATGCCCAATTAGATTTGGTAAAGAAACAACTCGACAGTGCATATCCTTATTTCCAGCAAATGGGTGAATTGAGCATAAAAGGCCAATGGCAAAAGGCCTATGAAATTTTCCGGGAAGATTATAAACCGCTCATGGATGTAGTACGTACAAGCATGACTGAAATCGGCGACACAGCAGATAAAAACGCAAAGGCAAAGGTAGACAGCGCCAGCACCTTGTCAGCTATCGCGGACACAGTCGTCATCATATTGATTATCGTCAGCGTAATATCGAGCGTGCTTTTGGCATTGATCATCAGCAACAGCATCCGCAACCCGATAGAAGAAATGCGTAAAGTTGCACAGCATATCGCGGAAGGCAAAATGGATACTGATATTACATACCAATCCATGGATGAACTGGGCGAAATGGCAGACTCTATGCGCGCCATGGGACAAAACGTAAAAGCGATCATCTCTGACATTGACTATTGCCTTGGTGAATTGGCTATCGGCAACTTCCTTGTTACCAGCCACGCAGCCGAGGCCTATAAGGGCGATTACTTTGAAATCCGGCAATCTATGAAGAACCTGCGCGACAATATGAGCGACACCCTGCTGCAAATCGATATGGCAGCCGATCAGGTAAACGCTGGCGGCGAACAGGTTTCCGCTGGTTCTCAGGCGCTGGCACAGGGCGCAACCGAACAGGCTTCCTCCGTCCAGGAGCTGGCAGCCACCATCAATGACGTAAGCAATCAGGTCGATAATACTGCAGGCCTTGCCAAAACCGCAAAAGAAGAAAACACCGAGTCCTATAAGCAGATTCAGGTCTGCTCGGGCGATATGGATGCACTGGTGCAGGCAATGAGCAAGATCGAAGACAGATCCAAGGAAATCAGCAAGGTCATTAAAACCATCGAGGATATCGCATTCCAGACCAACATCCTTGCACTGAATGCTGCCGTAGAGGCTGCACGTGCTGGTTCGGCAGGCAAGGGCTTCGCCGTCGTCGCGGATGAGGTGCGCAACCTTGCAAGCAAGTCCGCCGAAGCATCTAAGAGCACTGCTCAGCTGATCGAGGATACAATCGCCGCAGTCGGCGAAGGCACCAGCCTTTCCCAGCAGACCAACCAAGCACTCCAGATCGTTGTCGACAGCGCCGAAAAGGTGCGCAATGCTGTGGATCAGATTTCTGAAGCTACCGATGAACAGGCAAACTCTATCGCCCAGATTTCTGTAGCAGTCGATCAGATTTCCAGCGTTGTACAGACCAACTCCGCAACCTCCGAAGAATCCGCTGCGGCAAGCGAAGAGCTTTCCAGCCAGGCAAACGTACTCAAGGACTTGATTCGCAGATTCAAACTGCGTGACTCTGATGAACATCATGCCGGTGGTGCCCGGGATACCGCCCCGATCGATGCTTCCTATGATATGGGCAGCTATGACGCCGGTTATGCAGGCGGCGGCGCAAAATATTGATACCATTTCCTGCATCATATAAAAAATACCGTTCCCTGCGGAATGTGGAGTGAATCCCATTCCGCAGGATTTTTATATTCCAACCAAAACCACCATATGCAAATTACCGCCATCCCCCACGGCAGTTTCATAAAAATCCCAGAAAAAGGCAGCCATTGAAAGAGAGGCGT
>CAJUSB010000128.1 GCA_910589115.1 uncultured Clostridia bacterium
CGAATTATAAAATGATTCTGCTTTTGTCTATTCAATTTCACGGATTCAGGTATAAATTAAAAACACAGGTCAAGGACTGATAAAGTCTCTGACCTGTGTTTTTTACTCAAACCTGGATCCGTGAAATTCATTGGGGAATCGTATGCTCATTTCGCACTGTTTTGTTCTGAAATTCAGCTTATAACCGTTGGATAATCGTTTATTGCGTTCTGATAATTCGGAGTTCCCAGTGAGAAAGCTCCAGAATTTTTTCACCCAACGGGTGAAGAAATTCAAGATGGATCCTGCTGTAAAATCCGAACTCAAGCCGGACAATACCGCACAATTAAGCTGTTTCAAGGAGGATTTTCGAACAAATGAAAGATGAAATCGTAAATGCTTTCCTTTTGAGATTTACGGATTCAGGCCAAAAAATAAATGTGGGATAATTGGGGAAGTCTCCCGACCGGCCCGCCCGCCTTTTGGTGGGCCGGTCAGTAATGCAGCTGTATAGGCTGTGAACCAATCCCCCGTCCCGCCCGCAGGCGAAGGGGAGATGCGATAGCATCTCGGGGTCTGGGGCTAAGGCCCCAGCAGGAGTCCAGAGGGCAGCGCCCTCTGGTGCTCGCCGCAGAGGCGCGGGTGCAGGGCGGAGCCCTGCCGCTGTCCGCGCAGGACGCCTCTCCGGCGAGGAGCAGGAGTCCAGAGGGCAGCGCCCTCTGGTGCCCGCTGCAGAGGCGAACCGCTTAGCCTGCGTCGAGTGCGCCTTCGCCGATCAGTTCGACCAGCGCGTTTACATAGCGCGGGTTGAGCTGGGTGCCCGATACACGTTTTAGTTCTTCGACAACTTCCTCAATCGGCATTTGCTTGCGATAGGGCCGCGTAGAGTACATCGCGTCAAACGTGTCCGCTACCGCTATGATTTGCGCAACCTGTGGGATTTCATCGCCCTTGCGCCCCGTAGGATAGCCGCGCCCGTCTATGCGCTCATGATGGTATTCAGCTCCCAGCGCAAGCTCAGGCGCGATTTCTATCGCCTGTAGGATCTCACTGCCGTTAGTCGTGTGACGCTTCATTACGTCAAATTCTTCGTCGCTCAGCCGGCTCGGCTTGTGAAGTATTTCATCCGGCACCGTGATTTTTCCTATGTCATGCAGCAATCCTATGTTGTAAACTTCCTCCGCCTCCGATGGCCGGAATCCCGCTTTCTTCGCAATCATTCGTGCATAGGTCGCTACCCGGAATGAATGGCCGTTTGTGTATTTGTCCTTTATGTCTATGCTCTTTGCAAAAGAATGGATAATTTGACTGATAAATACCTTGTTCTCCTTCTGCTTATGCATACTGCGCAGGATAATGATAAAAAATGTAATTACACTCTGCACCAGCAGCAGGCTCAGCAGCACTTGCTGTATCGTCATGATTTTGTGCAGCGCTTCCGTACTCTGCTGCTGATTCCTCCGCGTCACACTTACCGCATTGTTCAGGAATCGCCTGATGTCTGTTGCAATCTTATCTTTCTCAAATTGATAATGCGTGCCAAATACCAGGTCAAGCGCTTGCTCCAGCTTTTCCTCTTTGCTGGATGCAGCGTCCTCCTTTGAAAGCGAAATTTCTAGCAGCTCCTGTGGCAGCGCAGCATCCGGATATCCATACGCTGACATCGTCAGACGCATTGCGTACAGTTCAGCATCCATCAGCTCGTTTGAACGGTCCAGCGCCTCCTGCAAATAGGAAATTGTCTTCGCACTGACGCTGCTTCCCAGCTGCTTTAGCGCACGTTCACGCCGCCTGGTGACATTCGCCTCCGTCAGATATGACCGCATATGACTAGGATCGCCCGTGGCTACGCAGCTCTGTACCTGCTCGGTCAGATAGTCGGACCCCGCTGACAACATAGCGGCATTCTGTTCGCAGCCAATGTATTCATCCATCGCTGTAACCATTGCCTGATATTGAAAGTTGGTTCGGACTGTTGCAACAATCAGCACAATATATAAAGTGCAGGATACCAGAATCATGATGCTGCTGATAATCCCCGAGCGCTTTTTGACGCCGGTTTTGGTTCTCGCATCGTCTTTCATTGCTTGTCTTCCTCCTTGAAGGGTCAAGCCCTTCCGTAATCTGCAAAACGGACCCGTTTTAGTGCCGGATCACCATGCAGCCCCTTACCGTACAGCAGGGCGGAGTCCTGCATTTTCAGTATATTGGCAGTACAGCCGGCACCGTAGATTCCAGCCGATGCGGGATATGCCGGATGCAATACTGCATATCTGCAAAGAATGGGATTTCATACAAATTTAGCATACCACAATTTATATTCCGTTTCAAGGATTTATTTGTATGGTGTTACAGAAATCGTCTGTTTATACAACAACGCTTGTGCATTTTAACAATTATATGCATATATGCGTTTGGCTGATTCAGGAACAGCTGCTTTACCGGGCGGCTGCGGGACTGCATCGGATACCGTTTACGCATCGCTTGAGCACTAGGGAGGGAAATCATTCAAATACCACCCATCCGGCGCGTGATTTTTTCACACGCTGCCATGAGCTGCGGTGTGAACTGTGCAATTTTGATGTCACTCATTCGCAGCATCGGCGCACTGATGGAAAGCGCACCGCAAATGCCGCCTGTATAGTCATGTATGGTTGCCGCAATACACCGTACACCAAGCTCGTTTTCCTGATTGTCAAAGGCGCTTCCCCGGCGGCGGATAAGCTCCAGCGCACTTTTCAGGCGATCCAGTGAAGTAATGGTATGCTCGGTATACGCCTGAATATCGCTGGCGTTCCAGATACGGTCTACCTCTTCATCGCTCAGCTCGGCCAGGATTGCCTTGCCCATTGCAGTGCAGTACATCGGCCGCCGCATTCCGATCCGCGAGAACATCCGCATTGTGCTGACGTCCGGCTCTACCTTATGAACATAGACGATTTCATCCCCTTCGCGCACAACTAAGTGCACGGTTTCCCCCGTCGTTTGGGACAGCGCTTCCATTGGCCCATGTGCTGCTTTTAATACGTCAAGGCTTTCGACTACCTGTTCGGACAGTTCGCAAATACGGGTCGTCATCCGGTAGCGCCCGCTTTCCTCATCCTTCCGGACATAGCCCCGCGCAGCAAGCGCCGCCAGCAGCCGGTGCACTGTGCTTTTATGCAGCCCGGTTGCTTCGCTCAGCACGTGGATGCTCAGGCCGTCACGGCTGCCGCACAGGCGTTCTAAGATTTCAAATGCCCGGTCGATCGACTGGACTGGACCATGTTCCTCCATTTCTTTCCCACCTTTCTGCTCCATCCGTTTTACATTATGAAACCATGTTTTTATTTTAACCCTTTTCACCGAAAACTGCAACGAAATTTTGGCAGGTAATGTAAAAAGAATTTCGTTTTTTCCCTTGTAAATTTTCATGAAAGAAGTATAATAAAAGTAACGAGACAAAATATAAAACGCCGTTCCACATTATGAAACGAAAAGGAGAGTACCATTATGGACCAGATTACCCGTCAAATTTCTGAAATCGGTGTTGTACCCGTTATCAAACTCAATAACCCCGAGCGTGATGCGGTGCCTCTTGCAAAGGCACTCTGCGATGGCGGCGTCGCCGTGGCTGAAGTGACCTTCCGTGCGGCAGGCGCTGCAACTGCAATCCGCCTGATGAAGGAAGCCTGCCCGGATATGATTGTTGGCGCAGGTACGGTGCTTACCACCGCGCAGATTGATGAAGCGCTTGCAGCAGGTGCACAGTTCATCGTTACCCCCGGCCTGGATGCTGAGCTTGTCAAGTATTCGCAGGAAAAGAATATCCCCATTTTCCCTGGCTGCACGACCCCGACTGATTATCACGTTGCATACAAGCTTGGTCTTGAGGTGCTCAAGTTCTTCCCGGCCGAACAGTCCGGCGGCCTTGCCAAGATCAAGGCAATGAATGCGCCCTTCCCGATGTTTAAGGTAATGCCGACCGGCGGTATTTCGCTGAAAAACCTGGGCGAATATGCCAAGGCCTCTGTGATTGCGGCCTGCGGCGGTTCTTATATGGTAACGGCAGACCTCATTGATAACCAGAAGTGGGGCGAAATCACCGACCTGTGCAAGCAGTCAGTCGCCATCGTCAAGGAGGCGCGCAATGGCTGAGTATTCTCTCGCCCATATCGGCATTAACGCCGCAAATGAGGAAGAGGCCCGCAAGGCTGCGGAGCTTTTCTGTACGATTTTTGGCTTTGAACTGAAACCGGGCAACAGCTCCATTTTTGCTGGGGCCGGGATCGAAGTCATGAAGGAGCCTTATCTGGGTGCAAACGGCCATATTGCCATTGGCACGCCGGATGTTGCAGCGGCAAAGGCTGAGCTGGAATCGCGTGGCTTTGCATTCCTTGAGGATTCTGCGAAATTCAAAGCGGACGGCAAGCTGAATGCGATTTATCTAAAGGATGAAATCGGCGGCTTTGCGGTGCACCTTGTCGGCAAGGCGTAAGCCATCGGCTTGAAGATGAAAAGCGATATCCGAAACGCCTGTTCTCCGGCTGATCGAACGCAGCCAGAGAAAGGATAGGATAAAAACATTAGGATTTGAAACACTGGATAATCAAACAAAATGGAGGATATTTCATGAAGGTAGTAACTTTCGGCGAACTGATGATCCGTTTGCAGCCGTATAACTATGAGCGTTTTGTACAGGCCGACCATTTGGAATTCACATTTGGCGGCGGTGAGGCAAATGTTGCTGTTTCCTTGGCGAATTATGGCCTGGATGCAGCGTTTGTCACGAAACTCCCTGCACATACGATTGGGCAGTGTGCGGTAAATTCACTTCGCCGTTATGGGGTTGACACCAGCATGATTACCCGCGGCGGCGACCGTGTCGGCATTTACTTTAATGAAAAGGGCGCGTCCCAGCGCGGCTCGGTTTGCATTTATGACCGTGCGCATTCTGCGATCCAGGAAGCAAGCACCGCTGACTTTGACTGGAATAAGATTTTTGAGGGCGTGGATTGGTTCCATTTCACCGGCATCACTCCGGCGCTGGGTGAGAACGTGGTAGAAATCTGCCGGGAGGCCTGCAAGGCTGCAAAGGCGCATGGTGTTAAAATTTCCTGCGACCTGAATTACCGTGGCAAGCTGTGGACACGTGAACAGGCGCGCGCTGCAATGACTGATTTGTGTCAGTATGTAGATGTCTGCATTTCCAACGAAGAGGATGCAAAGGACGTATTCGGCATTGAAGCAGAAGCGACCGATATCTACGCAGGCGAGATCAACCGCGAGGGTTACAAGTCGGTTGCCAAGCAGCTGGCGGATAAGTTCGGGTTTGAGAAGGTAGCGATCACGCTGCGCGAATCTCATTCTGCATTTGATAATGGCTGGAGCGCTATGCTGTATGATGTCAAGTCGAACGAATATTGCTTCTCGAAGAAGTACGACCTGCATATCATTGACCGTGTAGGCGGCGGTGACTCATTTGGCGGCGGCTTGATTTATTCTCTGCTGACCGGTAAGGATACGCAGGGTGCAGTAGAGTTTGCGGTAGCAGCGTCTGCGCTCAAGCATTCGATTGAGGGCGACTACAATATGGTAACGGTTGCCGAGGTCGAAAAACTTGCCGGAGGCGACGGTTCTGGCCGTATTCAGCGCTGATTCAGCGCCTGTCCGCGCAGGAGCTTGGCAAGATTGTATATTTAGTTACGGCTACTGACCCGTCTGTCGTTAGCATCGTAATGCGAATAAGCTCGTAATGGGCTGGGAAGCTAAAATATCCCGCCCTTACGAGCTTTTCGTTTGTATATGTCGCCTTTCCACGGTATGTATCCGATTTTCAAAACAAAATATTAGCCAGTGGATACATACGATTTTGCGTGCGAACTGCCATCCTCCGTCCCGCCCGCAGGCGAGGATGGGAGTCCAGAGGGGCAAGCCCCTCTGGCGCTCGCCGCGTAGGCGCGGGGTCTGGGGCGGGTCCCAGCCAGCCGAACGGGGGGCAGCGCACATTCAGCGCAGGGGACATTTACAAGCGGTGCCGGGGATTTGCCGTAAATTTTTGAAATTTTTGCTTGTCAGCGCAGCAAAAGTATTATAAAATAGATTTAAGCACAGACTGATTATAAGGCCGCAGCTTTGCGGCAGCTGAGGAGGGTCCACAAATGACAATCAAGACCGATCTTGGATATATTGAAATCACAAACGAAGTGATTGCAGGTATCGCTGGCTATGCAGCCTCTTCCTGTTTCGGTGTAAAGGGTATGACCATTCGTTCCGTATCAGACGGGCTGGCGCACCTGCTGCGCCGTGAATCCCTGAGCCGCGGCGTGCGCATTACCGAAGATGCCGACGGCGGTATCAACATCGATCTGCATATTGCCGTAGAGCACGGCATCAATATCGCATCGGTGTGCCATTCTATCATCAATGAGGTGCGCTACCATGTGGAGCGCCTGACCAGTATCGACGTGCACAACATCGACATCTACGTCGAGAGCATCAAGGCCGATTAAGGGCTGTTAGAGGAGATTTAACGATATGAATATGATCACCGGGCCAATGTTTCAGACGATGGTCGTCGAAGGCGCGCTTGCAATCGCAGAGAAAAAAGAACAGGCAAACGAGCTGAACGTTTTCCCTGTCCCAGACGGCGACACCGGCACCAATATGTCATTGACAATGGCCTCCGCGATGGAGGAAATGGGCAGGCTGCATGAGCCGACACTTGCGCAGGCCGCAGATAAAACTGCTTCTGCGCTGCTGCGTGGTGCGCGCGGAAATTCTGGTGTTATCCTGTCACTGCTGTTTCGTGGCATGGCAAAAAAACTGCGGGAAAAGCCGGAGGCGGACGGCCGTGATTTCGCCGTGGCGCTGCGGGAGGGCGTAGACACCGCTTACAAAGCGGTCATGAAGCCTGCGGAAGGTACGATCCTGACGGTTTCACGCGTTGCGGCCCAGCACGCGCTGGAACGCTGCCAGGCTGACCCGGAGCTGCCGGTTGAGGAGGTTTTCCGCGCTGTAATTGAACGGGGAGAAAAAGCGCTTGCAGAGACAACCACCCAGAATCCCGTGCTTGCGAAAGCCGGGGTTGTGGATGCCGGCGGGTTTGGCTTCCTGACCATCCTTTCCGGTATGTTTGACGCGTTTCGCGGCATCCACCGCGAACGGGCTGCTGAAGCGGAACCTTCCCGGGCGGCAGCTGATTTCAGTGCAATTAAGGACGAGGACATTACCTTTACTTATTGCACCGAATTTATTGCGGAACGGCGTGATAAATCGCGCAATGTGAACCGGATGCGCTCCATTTTGAGTAATATTGGCGATTCACTTGTCGTGGTGGAAGATGATGATATTATCAAGGTGCATGTGCACACCGATCAGCCGAACCGCGCACTGGAAGAAGCCCTGAAATTTGGACCGCTGCTGACGGTTAAAATTGAAAATATGCGGGAGCAGCACACGGCGAAAGTTGTTGAGGGCACAGCAGATGCACCGCGGGAGCGTGTCATTGCACCGCCGGAGAAAAAGTTTGGCTTTGTAGCAGTTGCAGCCGGGGAAGGGCTGGAAAGCGTATTTACCGATCTTGGAGTGGATCAGATGGTGCGCGGCGGACAGACGATGAATCCGTCAACGGACGACCTGCTGCACGCGATTGATGCTGTACCGGCAGAAACGGTCTTTATTCTGCCGAATAATAAAAATATTATTATGGCAGCCGAACAGGCGGCGCCGCTTTCGGAAAAGGAAGTCATTGTGCTGCCAACGAAGAACATTCCGCAGGGTATGACGGCGATGCTTGCATTTGATGGCGGTGCAGAGACCGAGGCCAACCGCAGCGCGATGGTAGAAGCGATTGGAGGCGTGCGGGCCGGACAGGTCACCTATGCTGCGCGTAACTCCGAGTTTGACGGGAAGAAGATTAAGGAAGGCGAATTCCTTGCGTTGTGCGAGGGCAAGCTGACGGCGAACAGCAAGCGTCAGATGGACGTTGTGAAGAAGCTCGCGAGAGAGATGGTCAAGCCGGAGAGTGCATTTGCTACGATTATTTTCGGTGAGGGCGTTAGCGAGGAAGAGGCTGCGAAGGCCGAGGATATTTTCCGGAAGGAGAACCGGGATCTTGAGATTACGGTCATTGACGGAGGCCAGCCGGTATATTACTATCTGATTTCGGTAGAATAAACGGGAAGCAGTCTCAAAGGCAGCAAACAAAAAACACACAAAAGGGAACGAATAAGGAATCCAAAAAGAAAAACGAGAAAAAACGAAAAAAACGAAAAAAGAGAAGGGGCGGCAAAAGCCGCCCCTTCTTCCAGGAGATAAAATGTCAGTTTTCGATATCTTTGCAAAATTAGAGCGTGAGCAAGCGCAGAAGGAGTCCGCCGCAGCGGGTATGCCGATAGAGTGGCTGGTAGTTGGGCTTGGGAATCCGGGGCCGAAATACGAGAACACCCGGCACAATGCGGGATTCCGGGCACTTGACGCATACTGTGGGCATTCGGGGCAGCGGATCGAGCGGCTAAAATTCAAGGCGCTCACAGGGGAAGGTCAATTTGGCGGGCATCGGGTATTGTTTCTCAAGCCGCAGACGTTCATGAATTTGTCTGGAGAAGCGGTACGCGATGCGGCGGCATTTTACAAGGTTCCGCCTGAGCGGATCGTGGTACTGTTTGACGATATATCGCTTGAGGTAGGGCGGCTGCGTGTGCGGGCGAAGGGCTCAGCGGGCGGGCAAAACGGTGTAAAGAGCATTATATATCATTTGCAGTCGGATCAATTTCCGCGGGTCAAGATTGGGATAGGCGGCAAGCCGCATCCGGACTATGATTTAGCGGACTGGGTGTTATCCAAATTTCAGGGGGAGGATCTGCAAAAGATTGACGAAGCTGCGCAGCGTGCCTGGCAGGCAGCGGAGGAGATTATTCGTAACGGCGCGGCAGCGGCAGCCCAACGCTTCAACGGCACCCAATAAGGAAACGGATGTCCTCCGCAGACAGCGCCAGAGGGCTCTGCCCTCTGGACTCCCGCCCCTCGCCGGGGAGGCGTCCTCCGCGGACA
>CAJUSB010000129.1 GCA_910589115.1 uncultured Clostridia bacterium
CGTAATAAACATACTGCTTATATTCAATGGCACTTTACTACGGATAATGCGAGGGCTAAGCTCGTCTCGCTTTATCCTAGGTTCGCTGCTAATATTGAAAATTTAATAGAATAAATATAATCAGGTCAGCACACTAGGCCCAGGACAGTGAGATCGAAGCAGTCGAAGATGGCCGAGACGTACAGCTTGCCGTCCTTTGCTTTGAGCTCCGTGATGTCGGTGACGCACTTTTCCAGGGGTTTTTCCGCCGCAAAGTCCCTTTTCAACAAATCATCCGACTTTCTGGCCTCCCGATCCGCCTTTGTGATGCTGTTGGGCCTACGCTTTGGGTGATGGACCATGCCAATCTCCTTCATTACGCGGTAGACCGTGCTCTCACTGGGGATGGTGACGCCCTCAGGCTGCTTCAACAGCAACGCCTGGTACATCCGTTTGCGCCCGTAAGTATCATTGCAGACATCCTCGTTATAAATCTCCCACATAGCCTCCGCAAGACTCATTGCGTCGCCGGGAGGGCGGGACCCGGGGCCCGCCTCCAGACGACCTTCCCGTACCGCTTTCTGCCACCCGTACAGCGTGTCCACAGGTATCCCCCAGTTCCTTCGACGCCTTTCCTGCTCCTATTTCCTTGGCCAGCTTCACTGCCTGCACCTTGTACTCCTTTTCATACTTCTTCTGTTTCTGTGCCATTTTCACCTTCCTTACTCTCCTCATTTTACTCTTTTTTCGTGAGTTGCAAGTGTCTACTTTTTATACCATATCAACAATTCATGAACAAGCCCCTAGAACATTTCCATTTTCAGGAAGGTTCTAGGGGCTTATGGGGCGTTTTTTTACAGCCCCAAACTGTTTTCTTATTCAGCTGTGAAAGGCAGCAGTGCAACATGACGTGCACGCTTGATTGCTTCGGTCAGCTGGCGCTGATGAGCGGCACAGGTGCCGGTCATACGGCGTGGGAGAATCTTGCCGCGCTCGGACATATAGCGGCGGAGCTTAGCAACATCCTTATAATCAATCGAATCCATCTTATCGACACAGAATGCGCAGACCTTTCTGCGGCGGCGTCCGCCGCGCGGCCCGCGGTCTGGACGGGGGGCAAATTCTTTCTTGGCCTCTTCCATTGTTACGAAACCTCCTTTAACAGGTTCTTACATTTTCAGAATGGGACATCGCTGTCGTCGTCATCATCGGAAAGCTCCGCAAAATCGCTGCTGCCGGTAGGCAAATCGAATGCGGGTGCAGCCGGAGGCGCGCTGTTGTAATTATTATTCTGCGGCGCACTGTAATTGCTGCCGCCGCCGCTGTAAGCGGCATTTTCTTCGCGTGCCTTTTTGGTTTCGCCAAAGCTGACCTCATCGCAAATGACCTCGACAGAAACACGTTTGTTCCCGTTCTTGTCATCCCAGTTGCGGGATTGGATACGCCCGACAACGATTGCAAGCATTCCCTTTGTGAACCACTGTGTTACGAACTCAGCCTGGCGGTTCCATGCAACGCAGTCGATAAAATCGGTCTGCTTTGCACCGGAAGCGTCCTTGCGTCCGCCGCGGTCAATCGCGAGCGTGAAGGATGCAACAGGCATATTCGACTGTGTGTGGCGCAGTTCGGGGTCGCGGGTCAGGCGTCCCATTAAAATTGCTTTGTTCAGCATCGTTCCACCTTACTCCTGCGCAATAATCATGGAGCGCATGATGTTGTCATCAATCTTGTACTTGCGGTCGAGCTCGGCAGGGAACGCCGGTGCGCTGGTGAACTCAATGAGGGTATAATACCCTTCCATCAGGTCGTTGATCGGATATGCAAGTCTGCGCTTGCCCCAGTCATCGACCTTCTCAACGGTACCGTTTGCCTCGATCAAGGACTTGAACTTGTCCACAACCGATGCAGTCTCCTCATCACCCAGGTTGGGGTTGACAATGAAAATGGTCTCGTATTTGCCAGTAACTTTTGCCATAAATGAAGCACCTCCTTTTGGACTTTTGGCCCGCACCCTTCCGGCACGAGCAAGGAATACCTTATCTATTATAGCGGACAGGCAGAAAAAGTCAAGATAAATTTTCATGCGGTTTCAATTTTCGTAAAATTTCACTATATAAAAACCGCGTAAATGCGCTAGATGTATCAGCTTTATTTATACAACATCGAACAAACGAATCCTCTGCATTCTATTCTAAACAACACGAAAAATGTGCAAAAAATTTGTCCGTCCTGCCAAACGTATGGAAGGACGGACGCGATTGTATAAACTGTTACCGTAAAATTCTCCATTCTGCCTGCAAGCGAAGCAATGCTGAACCCGCAATACGAGAATTTGAAACAAGCCCTGACTGGCGTCTGAAGAACGCTCCCACGAAAGGACAACATCAGCGCGGCGTTAGCGTAGCTGTTTTAGTACGGGGATTCCAGCTGACCGTTAGATTCAAGTATTCCGCGAGATCGCGCAAGCGGTAGTAATGGCTTTGTGCAATGATGTAAGTAGTCGGATACTTGGGCTGGCCGTCTATTAAAAGTACGCTAGCGGCGCGCTCTGCCTGTGCCGCTGCTGTTGGCGGTGCGCCGAGCTCCGAGCCGGTGCGTGAGTAATGCCGTCCCGTACTGATGCGGATACTTGTACTTTGTCCATCCCAGCCGACGGCAAACTGTCGTGGGGAGCCGTTTAATGCAGCTGCCAGATCGCGCAGCTTCAAATAATGGTTTCCGTTAATTGCGTAGGCTGCAACATCAAACCGAGCTTCTTTCATGACCTCTGTCCGGTTATCCTGCACAGCAAGATGTGCCGTTGCCGGTGCAGCGTACAGTTCAGTACGCGAACGGATCTCATCCAGTGTTGGTTTAATGGTTGCCGTCGGATCGGCTCCATCTCCGCCGCGCACGAAACCATAATCCGTCCCTGTCATATTCAGCGTGAAAGTGTTCAGCGCACGCTTTAACCCGTCTGCCGATACATTTTCGTTATTGACACGGCGGGTCTGCTGACCGGAGACAAAACCGTCAATATAAGTCAGTGCAGTCACCATCTGATGTCCCTGCTTGGTCAGGTAACGGACCTCGGTCCCTTTCATGACTTCATGTCCATCCACCAGATATGCCTTGCCGAGCCCTGTAAAAATGCGGGTTGACGGCGCTACATCTGTAGAAAAATTACTGACGGCGTCAGGGATATCCAGACGGATCAGGCCGTTATCGTATGTATAAAGTACCTGATGAATTTTATATTCATTCGGCACGCCATAGGCGCAGTACAGTTCCGGCATATCATCGCTGTCGAAATCAATCAGCCGGGCACATGCCAGGCCAAGATACAGTCCGCTGCTTTCATCTACACGCACATTACCGTACTGTCCGGCGAGATCGTCGATCACGCCCTGATATGCGGCCGCTGATTCTGGTGTCAGGGTTGCATATGCGGATGCACTGCACAGCATGACTGCACAAGCTGCCGCCGCACAAAATGCATTTCGGATAAAAACGTTCAGTTTCATGGGGTAACCCTCCCTGCTATGTTCCGAACTGTTCAAATGGATTTTAAGCAGTTCTTTATAATTTAGACCGGTTCAGCATCCGGCATGTTTCAGCCTGCCGAAGGAGCCTGTATTTATTTTAGCATGAAATTCCCTGCTTGACAATAGCATTCTCGTATAAAATACGATTTCTGAACATTTCCCGCTCCCGTTTTTGCTCGAAAAAACACGAATAACCGCGAAAAAAGCAGCCGGTATATGCCGGCTGCTGAAACAGACTATCCTGCGTTGTTTGATATGAAGGCCACTGCCTGTGGCAGATGATTTTGGAAAGGACGGCTCAAATCAGGGCGTCAATGCCCAGTCTCTCTGCAATTTCTTCGGGTTTCAGACCGGACTTATTTGCGAGCTTTACAAGGTCTGCAATCTTTTGTTTCTTGCTTTTGCGTGTACGCTTGATCGGCTTCGGGGATAAGATATCCTCTTTTTTCAACTGAAGCTGCTGGATTTTGTCCCGCAGGTTTGCTTCCTTTTCGTCAAAAGCGATCATAGCCTCTGCCCGTTTGTCGTCAAGCTCAACCAGGGACTGCTCAAACTTTTCGATTTTTTCATTGATTTCCAGGATGCGTTCTTCCGCACTGCGGCGGACTCGTTTTTTTTCTTCCATGCTGCTGGAACTCCTTTCCTAATATATTTTTAGAATAACATAAATTTTACTATATTGCAATCCCTTTTTTACATTTATGCACGCAAATTTTTTCGATATACGCATTTTATAAGCTGCATCTGTTAAATATTTTTCGAGATGTGTTGCGCTGGTATGTAGAAAAAATGAAATAGCTGTTAAGGAAATTTTCATATACAGACTGCATCGCCTGTTGTAATCCTTTTTGGGCTGTGCTATAATAGGTGCGCTCGGCAATATAATCAAAAAGACAGACCCACCGTATCATTTTCTTCGGGGATTGTTTATTCTAAAATCCAGGCGGAAAGCAATAAAGAAGGGAATCTTTTGTTACCCTCTTTTCTAACCGGTTTGATTTAGGTCTTGCTTGTATTGCAGGGAAACAAATTGTGAAATCATTCGACAAGACATGGAGATAATCACATGGAGGTAAAGATTGATGTTTGATAAAACGATTCGTATGCGCCGCCTGCGTTCAGGCGATACGGTCCGCCGGATGGTGCGGGAGACGCGTGTTTCCCCTGATAGCTTAGTGTATCCTGTTTTTATTGCTGAGGGGGAGCATATATTTCGGGAGATTCCATCTCTCCCGAATCAATTCCACTATTCGCCGGACGAACTGGAACGGCTGACAGAACGGTTGCAAAATCACGGTGTTTCAAGGGTGTTGTTATTTGGCCTGCCAGCCCAAAAGGATGAATGTGGCAGCTCTGCCTGGGATGAAAATGGTATTGTACAGCAGGGGATCCGCCGTCTGCGCGAGTTAATGCCGGAGCTGTATATTATTACTGATGTTTGCATGTGTGAGTATACCTCGCATGGACACTGCGGCATATTGTGCGGGCATGAGGTCGATAATGACCGCACGCTTGAATGCCTTTCGGATATTGCCTTGAGCCATGCACGGGCTGGTGCGGACATGGTTGCCCCCAGTGATATGATGGATGGGCGTGTTGCAGCGATTCGTGAAAAGCTCGACCAGAACGGTTTTTGTAATATCCCGATTATGGCATATTCAGCCAAGTTTGCATCTTCTTTTTACGGGCCGTTCCGGGAGGCCGCTGGTTCAGCGCCTGCATTTGGAGACCGGCGCGCCTATCAGATGGATTGGCATAATGCCCGTGAAGCCATGCGCGAATGTGCGCTTGATGTGCAGGAGGGAGCAGATATTATCATGGTCAAGCCAGCGCTGGCGTATCTTGATTTGATTCATGAAGCGCAGACAAGGTTTGATTTGCCGCTGGCTGCTTATGCAGTTTCGGGAGAATATGCGATGGTAAAAGCCGCAGCCGCAGCGGGACTTATTGACGAGCATGGTGTGATGTGCGAGTCAGCGGTTGCAGTTTTCCGTGCGGGCGCGGATATTCTAATCACGTATTATGCGTGTGAGCTTGCGGACGCAATGCGGCGTGGCGAAATTGGTTAATAAATTTTCCTGAAAGATGGTTCTTACGAATCCAAAAGCATTCAGGCTTGGGAAGGGAAAAGGGAACAGGTGGGACAGGCAAATGCCTGTCCCACCTGTCGTAGGTGACCCGAAAAAAAAGGAAACGATAAACGAAAGTAACTATACTCACATGCGGAAAAACTTGCCGAGGCAGCACAGATGAACGGGCATATCCGCCCCGCCCGCAGGCGATGGAAGGGAGTCCAGAGGGACGAGTCCCTCTGGCGCCGTCTGCGCAGGACCGCCCGCCGCGCAGGCGGAGCAAACGGTAATCTCCAGCACTCACGAGTATAAAACAATGGCTTAAAGTGCGCCCATAATCTGTTCGATGGTATCTGCATCGTACCCTTTGGCCCGCAGATGGGCACGCGCTGCGGAAGGGCTGTATTCAGATACATCTATCATGTTCCGCGTCGTGTCGAGAATTGCGTCAAAATCCTCATTATAGGCAGCGTGATATTCTTTGCTCAAGCCGGTGCTTTTGCTGAAACCGTATTTCTTGTAGTTAGAAGCGATAAAGTTTTCCGGATGGCCGCTGTTGTACGCATCACGGAAAAGCCCGGCATAATCCTGTACTGTCCCGGCCCCGGCGCTGCCGGATGAGCCGGATGAAGCAGATGATCCGGATGAACGCCTGCCGCCGCTGCCGGAAGAAGATTTATTTCCGGCTTGCTTTGCCTGCACAGCGGCGAGATAGCTCTCAATTTCGCCGCTGGTCAGCCCTGCGGCGTTTGTCACGTCGTCAGATGGATTTACGCCCATTTTGAGCCATTCGAGCGCCTGTTTGAGGGCTTGCTGCTGAGTAGATGCGGCGCTCTGCGCTTCATCCTGCGCACGGAGATATGCAGTTTCATCCGCATCGCGTGCACGCAGATAGTCTGTTTCTTCCCGGTAACGCGTATCCATTAGGCTGTCGCGGTTGACCTGATAATCTGCGGCCCAGTTCTTGTATGCACGGTCATACATACTGCGGCTCAGTTCCTGCACTCCGGCGAGCTGGTCGTGCAGCAGGCCGCGGTTTGCGTCCCAGGCATTCAGTGCATCGCTTCCGAGGCCGCGCAGGGTGTTTAGCTGGCTGGCGTACTGCTGACCTTCATTCAGCCACATATCATAGGCAAGTCCGTACAATTCAGGCACTTTGTCAGCCATTTTAGCGTTGTAATAATCTTGTGCTTGTGATGCGGCGTAGACGGCAGCGGTGCTTGACTGTCCGCCGGTTGCTGCGGCGTAATCGCCAAGGGTGTCCTCACGTGCCCGCTGGCCTTCGCGGAGATAGGTTTTCTGATATTGCTGCCAGATGGGGTCGCTGTCCAGGTCATAGGAGAAGGGGCCGCGCCCGAGGTATTCGCTCAGCACCTTGTCGGTCTGCTGCTGATAGGGATTTTCAAACGGGCTGTAATTGACCAGAGAATCGGCGAGCTGTTCCAGGGTGTCCTGATAGGGGTCATCATAGCGGAAATAGCTGTCATCCCGGATGTAACCGGAGCCGTCCGCACCGCCGGAGTAGCCGCCGTACTGTTTACGAAAATCCTCCGTGCGGTCATGGATTGCTTTGGCTGCGGCAGTATCACCGCGTTTGGTTGCATTTACCCAGTCGTTTTTCAGTGTATACAGGCTGTTGCCGTAGCTGATATCTTTCTTTGCGAGGGCCTTGTCGGCATCGGACCAATTTTGCCCTGCGGCTGAGATCCCCTGTTCCAGCTCTTTCATGTTTTTGAATGCCATGATTACGCATCTCCCTTCATTTGTTCAATTTTGTGTTCAAGTGCATCTACCCTTGCAAGCAGCGCCTGTATCATAGCGGTATTCAGCGCGGCGAGTTCGCCGTAGCGGATAGAGTACCGCCCGCCGCCGCCGTCCTCAGCCTGTGGATTATAGTCCTGCTGAACAAG
The DNA here is from genome assembly GCA_910589115.1 of uncultured Clostridia bacterium. GTDB lineage: Bacteria > Bacillota > Clostridia > Oscillospirales > Butyricicoccaceae > QXXE01. The sequence continues at coordinate 7,486 of CAJUSB010000129.1, forward strand.
CGCAGCAAAATCCTGACGGGTGAGGCCTCCGGCGGCCAGAGCGTCACGCATTTGCTGGGCGATAAATCCAGTATGGAAGCGGCCGCTGCGGTTGTTGTTCATGCGGTAGCGTGCGGGGCGCAGTGCGCGGAAAAAATCCCCATACCGTTCTGCGATATCGAAGGAGATATCTTGTTTTAGCCGTTCATCGGACCAGTTTGCGGGTGAAATGGAGGCGTCGATATCATTGGAGCACACATAAATGCTTTCCGAACCGAATGCATCTTCTCCGGTGATGCGTGCGCCTGAATCGGATGCAAAGAAGTGGTTGCGGTAACGGCTGGGGGCGAGGCCGCCGCCGCTGATATTCCGTGCTCTGGGGCCGCAGATCAGGATACCTTCGGTATTGAACAGGCCGGTAGAACCCTCACCCATTTCGATGTAGCCGTATTCGTTATTGAGTTCCAGGCGATCGAGCGCAACGGTACCAGTTGTGATGTTATCGCCGTTAATGGTGCTGCTGCCAGACCTGCGGAGATCGGTAAAGGTTACCATACCGGTAAAGTCGAAGCCGTCCACGGTCTGCTGCAGCTCGGAATATCTGCCACTAAGGTCAGAGACGGTGCTGACCAATCCGCTCGCAGTCTGACGCACGGTAGAAATGCTGCCTTCGGCGTTAGAAATACGGGATGAGAGGCTGTTCGCGGTCAGGTTGAGGGCGGCAAGATCGCCCTCGGCGCTGGTGACGCGTGCAGCAATACCTTTAGCGGTTAGGTTGATGCTGGAGAGATCGCCCTCGGCGCTGGTTATTCTGGCGGCCAGACCTCTGGCAGTTTGTTGCAGGGAGGAGAGGTCGCCTTCTGCACTGGACACACGGGAAGCCAGTCCGGACGCAGTCTGCTGCAGGGAAGAAAGGTTACCTTCTGCACTGGACACACGGGAAGTCAGTCCGGACGCGGTCTGTTGGAGCGAGCTGATATTCCCATCATGGTCACCAACGCGCTGAGAAATGCTGTTGGCGGTAATTTTCAATTCGGAGACGCCTTTTTCGGCATCCTGCACGCGGGCAGAGATTTGGTCGGCACGTACAGACAGTTCACCGAGGGCCTGGGAGCCGTTGCGTACTTGGGCGCTGATTTCATCGGCGGTTTGCTTGAGGGTAGATATGGAACCGTCCGCACCTTCCAGGCGATTAAAGATCTCGTGATAGCCTTCGATGTTGTCGCCATCCAGATTTGACAGGACAAACTGAAGTGTTTCCTGAAGCTCCTGACAGAAGCTGTACAGGCGGCGGACGGTACCGGTGAGGTCGTCCGCTTGGAATCTTGGCAAAGAATTTTCCGCAAAATAAGCCATAAGGAACGCTCCTTTCAAATGCCCCTGCCGCCAGAGGGCGCCGCCCTCTGGACTCCCGCCCCTCGCCGGGGAGGCGTCCTACGCGGACAGCGGCAGG
>CAJUSB010000130.1 GCA_910589115.1 uncultured Clostridia bacterium
TCGTCATTGACAGATTATGCCTTTGAGGCAAGTACCAATCGTGTTATATATATAAGCAGATAAAACTGTAGAACAAGCTGCTAAAGGAGTATGACCTGTTATGAAAAAGATTACCGAAGAAAAAAACGTAAAGATCCCGCTGTATGTCACCGTGTATGAAACAATCTGCCAATGGCTCAAAGAGGGCAAATATAAGCCCGGGGATAAGCTGCCCGGGGAAAATATTCTGGCGGAACAGTTCCAGGTGAGCAGGAGCACTTTACGGCAGGCCATGCTCCTGTTACAGGAAGACGGATTGGTCGGCAACCATCAGGGCAAGGGGAATATCGTCCTTTCCAACCAGGATTTGAAGTCGAACGGGCTGGAAAAGGTCGGGAATCCGATTGTGGATTTCTGTGTCCAGCCCATTGACCGGACGGTGACCGAGATTGGTTTCCAGCCCGCGACCCGCAAGCATCAGGAGGTATTGAAGCTCAAACCCTCCAGCATTGTTGCGGTGATTGATATTACGTATTATCATCAGGATACCCCCGTAGGCTTTGCTATGGCATACATGCCGCATGAGGTGCTCGAAAAGGGCGACGTCGATTTGGAAGACACAGACCGTGTATATGCGTTTTATTCACAGCTGCTGTCTTCCGGCGGTCTGTACAGTGATACGAAGCTGCGGATCGTACATGCCCGTGAGCGTCTTGCCAATATTCTGGGCATTCCGGAAGGCGACCCGCTTCTGATCATTGAGGAAGAGCTGTATACCGAATATGATAAGCCGGTCGTATCGCATAAAATGTTCATGGGGGCTGACCTTTATGAAATCAGCCTGAAACGAAAAAGTAAATAAGGAACTGTTCAGAAATATACTCGTGTGCGTTAAAGTTTGCCGCTCGGTTCGCCTGCGCGGCGGGCGGTCCTGCGCGGACGGCGCCAGAGGGACTTGTCCCTCTGGACTCCCTTTCTCCGCTGCGGCGGGGAATGGGTGCGGCGATTTTCGCTACTGCACCCTGCCCAGCCCGCCAAAAGCACGGCGAGCCGGGTGGGTGAATACGGCAAATCTTTTCATTCGCGAGTATAACTTGCAACAATCGTATGCATCTTCTTCTGTCATACTACGTTGCTTTTTCTTGACAGGCGTCAGCCTGCCTGCGGAAAAGCGCCTTGTCTGACGAAAGAATCTGCGGCGCGCTTGTCGCAATTTATTTCTTCACAGTTCCTAAGCTCCGCTCCGGCAGGCTGGAAGCGCCGGGCGGGGCCCCTGACAGAATGGAGTTGTTAAACATGAAAACTTTTCATAATGAAGCGGAACCGGGCGCGATTGCCAAAACCGTCCTGATGCCCGGCGATCCTCTCCGTGCAAAATATATTGCGAAAACCTATCTGGAAAACGTTGTTTGCTACAACCAGGTAAGAGGGATGTATGGGTTTACCGGGAACTGGAAGGGCCGTCCGGTCTCCATACAGGGCAGCGGCATGGGCATTCCTTCCATGGGGATCTATGCCTATGAGCTGTTCCATAACTATGGCGTTGACAATATTATCCGTATTGGTACTGCAGGGGCGATCCACACCGAAGTCGCCGTCGGTGACGTCGTGTTTGCGATGGGGTGCTGTACCAATTCCAGCTTTGCGAAGCAGTATCACCTGCCGGGAACCTTTTCCCCGGTTGCGGATTATGCTTTGCTGGAAAGGGCGGTCAATATCGCACGGAAAAGCAATGTCCGTTTCCACGTGGGCAATGTGTTCAGCTCGGATGTGTTCTATGAAGACCAGACCGGCGAAAAAGCGGTATGGTCGAAAATGGGCGTCCTGATTCAGGAAATGGAGACGCTTTCGCTGTACTGCACCGCCGCGCGGGCCGGGAAACATGCACTCAGCATCCTGACCGCAGGCAGCAGTATTCATACAAACACCGCGCTGACCAATGAGCAGAGGGAGCAGAACCTCGATGTTATGATTCGGTGTGCCTTAGAATTGGCAGAAGGGAAGGATACTTGATGGAGAAGTATAAACGAATTTTTGTAATCGTGGTGGATTCGCTCGGGGTTGGCGCGATGGCGGATTCCCCGGAATTCGGTGATGTGGGGGTCAATACGCTTGGCCATATTTCCGAGGCGGTAGAAACCTTCCGCATCCCGAACCTGCAAAAGCTCGGCATGGCAAATTTGACGCCGTTAAAGCAGGTCCAGCCGGTGGAGGTTTCACGCGGGTATTACGGGACGCTGCGGGAAAAGAGCCGCGGGAAGGATACCATGACCGGCCATTGGGAAATGATGGGCCTGGAAGTGACCAAGCCGTTCCAGACCTTTACCGAAAACGGTTTCCCTCCGGAGCTGATTGCAGAGCTGGAACGCCGGACCGGCAGGAAGGTGATCGGCAACAAAAGTGCGAGCGGGACAGAAATCCTGGAGGAGCTTGCCGAGGAAGAGATTGCCCAGGGACATATGATCGTCTATACCTCTGCGGACTCGGTATTGCAGATTTGCGGCAATGAGGAAACCTTTGGTTTAGAGGAACTGTACCGCTGCTGCGAGATTGCCCGTGAGCTGACCATGAAGGAAGAATGGAGGGTAGGGCGTGTGATTGCCCGACCCTACGTCGGGAGAAAGAAAGGCGAATTCAAACGCACCAGCAACCGGCACGATTATGCGCTGAAGCCGTTCGGCCGGACTGCGCTGGACGCTTTGAAGGATGGCGGCCTGGATGTGATTTCAATAGGGAAAATCCGGGATATTTTCGATGGGGAAGGGATCACCGAGGCGCAGAAATCCAAAAGCTCGGTCCACGGCATGGAGCAGACAATCGAGACTGCAAAGCGTGATTTTCATGGGCTGTGCTTTGTCAATCTGGTTGATTTTGATGCACTCTGGGGCCATCGGCGAGACCCGGAAGGCTACGCGCGCGAGCTGGAAAAATTTGATGAAAACCTCGGCAGACTGCTGGAGATCCTGCGGGAGGACGATCTGCTGATGATTACGGCAGACCACGGCAACGACCCGACTTATACCGGGACCGACCATACCCGGGAAAAGGTGCCATTCCTGGCGTATTCACCATCCATGCAGGGCGGAGGCGCGATTGCGGAGCATGATACCTTTGCTGTAATCGGGGCCAGCATCACTGAAAATTTCGGTATTAAAATGCCGGAAGGAACGATAGGAAAACCGCTGACCGGCGAGCTTGTATAGAACAGATTTGGATTCTGTCCGAAACACGGTTAAAGAGCGGTTAATCCACTGATGCCGCGAAGTATGGAAAAGCGTCCGGTTACAGTCAAGTAACCAGGCGCTTTTCTGTACCTTGCGGCAAAAAAATATTTTTTAGCAAAGCGAAATATTATTTTGACTTCCCCGGCTTTGTGATATAATATAAGAAATTTTATAGCAGTAATACGTGCGCTCATAGAAATTTGCCGCAGCCGCCCCTTCTTCCCGCCGTCCTGTTGGCGGGAAGAAGCAGTACGGATAAACAGCAGCAACCGTACCCATTCCCCGCCGCAGCGGAGGAAGGGAGTCCAGAGGGATAAGTCCCTCTGGCGCTGTCTGCGTAAGACCGCCCGCCGCGCAGGCGGAGCAAACGGGCGGCTCTCATGCGCGCACGTATCGTTCAGGGCAGGAGGTATCCATATGCGAATCAGCCAGGTAGGCGGTATCATTGCCGCAGCCAGCCAGAAGGTGGTAAAGCCGATGATGCAAGTCGGTTCTATCCCGATTATCCGCCGGATTGTCATTACATTCCAGCAGGCAGGCGTATTTCCAATCGTTGTTATTACGGGGGTTGATGAGGATAAAGTAAAGTATGAGCTTGCGGATTATGGCGTGATTTTTATTTCTACCGATCTTTCCGCCAATCCAAAGCTGCTGGAATGTGCGAAAATCGGGATGGGCTATTTGGAAGGGAAATGCGACCGGGTAGTATTTACGCCAGTCAATAATCCGATGTTTTCCCCGGCTACGCTGCAAAAGCTGATCCATGCACAGGGGGAGATGGTTTCGCCCTGCTATGAGGGACGCTGCGGGCATCCGTTTGTCCTGTCTGCTGCGGCGCTGCGGCATATTCTGGATTATCAGGGCGAAAGCGGCCTGCCAGAAGCGCTGGAGCCGCTTTCAAGCAGCCGGACCATCGTCGAGGTCGAAGACCGGGGCATCCTGCTCAGCGTTCACGATGAGGAGGAACTGCAAAAGCAGCTTGCCAGCCATAACCAAGCAATCCTGCATCCGCGCATCCGCATGACCATTGAGCGGGAAGCATCCTTTTTTAACGCCCGCCTGAAACTGCTGCTTTTTCTGATTTCAGATACGAACAACATGCGCAAAGCCTGCGCCGCAATGGCGCTTTCCTACGGCAACGCCTGGGATATGATTAACCGGCTAGAACGGGAGCTCGGTTATTTCGTGGTGAAGCGGACGCAGGGCGGCAGGCGCGGGGGAAATACCACGCTGACCGAGCAGGGCGAAACCTTCCTGCTGACCTGCCAGAAATACGAAGAAACAGTATTTCAATTTGCGCAGAAACAGTTTCAGGAACTGTTTATTCTATCAAAAATCATGCAGTGAAAATCTGCAAGCTCCTCTGAGGAAGAACTTGCAAACAACGGCCTGTTCCCCCATAATGGAATTAGAGGATTTCACAGAAATCATTGTGCCTGCCATGATGAAAAACGATGTTTTTAACAAAAATATGGTTTGAGCGAGAAAGGGGATAGCCCTTGTTTACTGTCAACATCAACGGAAAAGATTATCAATCCGCACAGGATAAAAAGCTGCTGCCGTTTCTGCGGGACGACCTGCACCTGACTGCGGCGAAGGATGGATGCAGCGAAGGCGCCTGCGGCACTTGCACGGTACTGGTGGATGGTGCAAAGACCAAAGCGTGTGTCGTTTCCCTGAGCCGTCTGGAAGGAAAAAAGGTGCTGACCGTCGAAGGGATTGACCCGGAAGAAATGCGGGTTTATGAGCACTGCTTTGCGGAAGCCGGTGCAGTGCAGTGCGGCTTTTGCATTCCGGGTATGATTCTTTCGGCAAAGAGTCTGCTGGATGTCAACCTGAACCCGACCCGGGCGGATGTAAAAAAAGCAATCCGCGGAAACCTGTGCCGCTGCACGGGCTATAAAAAGATTGAAGACGCGATTTTACTGGCGGCAGAATTTTTCCGCGAGAAAAAGGAGATCCCGCCGTCCCCTGTTACGCTGCATATGAATGAGCATTTCAAGCGCATTGACGCGGCGGAAAAGGTCAATGGAACGGGCATTTTTGCTGATGATATCGTTGTAGAGGGGATGCATTATGCAAAGCCGGTTTACTCCCAATATCCCCGTGCACGAATCGACCGCGTCGATATCAGTAAGGCGCTGGCACACCCGGACTGCGTAAAGGTACTGACAAAAGCGGATGTACCCTGCAACAAAATCGGCCACATCAAGCAGGACTGGGACGTGATGATGGGCGTCGGGGATACCACCCGCTATGTTGGCAATGTGATTGCGGTAGTTGCGACGGAAAAGAAGGAAAAGCTCGAAGAAATCTGTGCGCTGGTTGGGGTCGATTATACCGAACTGGAACCGGTCACAAACCCGTTTGATGCATTGCGGGGGGATGCGCCGCTGCTGCATCCGGACGGAAACATTATGAGCCGTGCAAACCTGGTGCGCGGCAACGCGGATGAAGCAATCAAAAACTCAAAATATGTTGTGACCCGCAAATATAAAACATCCTGGCAGGAGCACGGCTTTATGGAGCCGGAATGCTGCGTTGCGATACCGGACGGCAAAGATGGCTTGCTTGTCTATACCAGCAGCCAGTCTATTTATGACGTGCAGCGTGAATGTGCGCAGATGCTGGGGGTTGCACCGGAGAAGGTGCATTGCCGTGCCCCGCTCGTTGGCGGCGGCTTCGGCGGTAAGGAGGATATGTCCGTCCAGCCATACGCCGTGCTGACGGCATGGCTGACCCAACGCCCGGTAAAGGTGAAATATACCCGTCAGGAATCGCTGAATTATCATGTCAAACGCCACCCGATGGAAATGGAATTCACCACCGCCTGCGATGAAAACGGCATTCTCACCGGCATGAAGGGCATTATCATTGCGGATACAGGGGCGTATGCTTTTCTTGGCGGGCCGGTGCTTCATCGTGCCTGTACCCATGCAGCCGGGCCCTATAATTATCAGAATATTGATATTTTCGGCATGTCGGTTTATACAAATAATGTAGTTTCCGGCGCATTTCGTGGCTTTGGCGTGACGCAGAGCTGCTTTGCGACCGAAATGAATATCAACCTTCTTGCCGAAATGGCTGGTATTGACCCGTGGGAAATGCGCCGCCGCAATGCGATCAAGCCGGGCGACATCCTGCCGAACGGACAGACAGCTGATCCCAACACCAATATGGCCGCCTGTCTTGATGCGGTAAAGGACGTGTATTATCAGCATCCATATGCCGGGATTGCCTGCGGTTTTAAGAACTCGGGCACAGGTATGGGGAAAAAGGATATTGGACGCGTGCTGCTTTCGGTTGAACAGGGAAAAATACATATCCGCACCTCGGCGGCTTGTATGGGTCAGGGCATCGGGCAAATGACGCTGACTGAAATCTGTCATGTCACCGGACTTGACCCGGCACTGTTCATATTTGAAAACGCCGATACTGTCCGCACACCAAATGCGGGTACGTCTACTGCTTCCCGGCAGACAGTCATGACCGGGGAAGCCGCCCGCCGGGTCGGTGAAAAGCTCCGGCTTGCACTGGAAGGCGGAAAGACGATTGCCGATCTGGAAGGAAGAGAATTCTTTGGGGAATATTCCGCGCAGACCGATCCGTTGGGCGCAATTAAGGAAAACCCAATCAGCCATATTTCCTATTCCTATGGTACGCAGGTCATCATATTGAATGAAGAAGGAAAAATTACCAAGGCGGTTTCTGCGTTTGATGTGGGAACACCCGTCAATATTCAATCGGTGGAAGGACAGATTGAAGGCGGGATGATTATGGGCATCGGCTACGGCGTCACGGAGAAATTTGAATGTGTAGACAGTGTTCCAAAGAGCCGTTTTGGCACCATCGGCTTTATGCGGGCGGATGAGGCACCGGAGCTGGAAGTGATTCTGTGTGAGCCGAAGGAGGAAGAAAAGCTGCCCTTCTCACTGGGGGCCAAGGGTTGCGGAGAGCTGTGCATGATTCCGACTGCACCCGCCTGTGCACACGCCTATTACCGCCTGGACGGAAAATTCCGCCAGAGCCTGCCGCTGGAGGGCACGCCTTACCGGAAATAAGAACCTGTATTCACAGACTGTCAGTCGTGCCTGCACGGTTCTATATTCGTGAGCGCTGGAGCTTGCCGTTTGATCCGCCTGCGCGGCGGGCGGTCTTGCGCAGACGGCGCCAGAGGGACTCGTCCCTCTGGACTCCCTTCCATCGCCTCCGGACGGGGCGGATATGCGCGTTCATCTGTGCTGCTTCGGTCCGCCAAAAGGACGGCGGGCCGAAGGGGCGGCTGAGGCAAGTCTTTCCGCATGTGAGTATAAATTGGGCAATATGCCGCGCTGATTTTTGAAGGTGCGGCATATTTGAAAACCGCGTTATTCAAAATGAGGAATAACGGCCGGCAAGAGGGAAAAGGGGGATCGTTTTACATGGGACAGCTTGCGGCTGTGGTGCTTGCAGCCGGTGTATCCTCCCGGATGGGGAAATTTAAGCCGATGCTTTTCGTAGACGGAAAAACAATGGCACAGCGTGTGACGGGTTCCATGCTGGAGGCGGGAGCAGACCCGGTTGTAGTGGTGACCGGCTATCAGGGGGAGCGCTTAGAGCGCCACTTACAGCAGCCCGGCGTCGTTTTCATCCGCAATGAATGCTATTGTGAAACACAAATGCTGGATTCTATTCTGCTTGGTATTTCTGCGCTGCCTTCCGATGTGCAGCGGCTCCTGATATGCCCTGCGGACATCCCGCTGGTCAAAGCAGAAACCATCCGTTTGCTGCTGGAAGCCTCCGGCGATTTTGTCCGCCCTTGCTGTAATGGAAAACCTGGGCATCCGGTGCTGCTGTCTGCCCGCCTGTTTCCGCTGCTGAAACAGTATCATGGCGGGAACGGGTTACGCGGGGCGGCCGCATCACTGGGAATCATTCCGACCGACGTGGAAACCGCAGACGAGGGGGCTGTCCTGGACGGGGATACCAGGGATGAATATGTAAAGCTGCTGAAATACCGCCGCCGTGATACCGGAAACCCGCAGCCGCTCCAGCTGGATTTCCAGGTCCGTTTGCAGGCGGAGACCTCTTTCTGGGGGCCGGAATGTGCACAGTTTCTGGAATTGATCCAAATGACGGGGTCCATTCAAAACGCCTGCCAATGTATGCATATGCCTTATTCCAGAGGATGGAGCACAATCAACGAAGCGGAGCGGCAGCTCGGATACCGGCTGCTCAACCGGAATGCAGGTGGCACGGGCGGCGGAGGCTCCGAGCTGACAAGGGAAGGTGCAGCATTCCTGAAAGCGTATCAACGGATGTATCAGGAAATCTGTGCGCAGAGCCAGCGGATTTTCAGCCGGTGCTTTCCGGGCGTGCAGGCTGCCGAAGTAGAGCAGAAAAGTGGTGATTTTGAATGAGAAAGCTGTTTCAGGTATTGGATCAGAAAATGCAGCATTGTGCTGCTGCCGTCCTTGTTACGGTGATTGCCAGCAGCGGTTCCGTTCCACGGGGGGCCGGGGCGCATATGCTGGTCACCCGCCAGGGAAGGATCGCCGGAACGATAGGCGGCGGTGCGGTGGAATACCGCTGCGAGCAGCGGGCGCAGGGGGTGCTGGCTTCCGGCCATTCGCAGATTGAAACCTTCCTGCTCCATCCGAACAGGGCAACAGCATTTACTTTCCGGAAATTACCATATGCAGTACGTTGGGACT
>CAJUSB010000131.1:0-6896 GCA_910589115.1 uncultured Clostridia bacterium
GGGGCGCTCCCCGCGTAGGGGCGCTCCCCGCGTAGGGGCGCTCCCCGCGTAGGGGCGCTCCCCGCGTAGGGGTGCCCGCCGCAGAGGCGCGGGTGCAGGGCAGAGCCCTGCCGCGCCCCGCGTAGGGCGGCTACATCGTATCCACCGGGTCCAGGCGCGAGGCGCGAAGCGCAGGCAAAAGGCCGCAAACCGTCCCACCCAGCATCGCCGCCAGCGGGAAAAGCAGAGCCGCCCGTCCCAGCTCCATAGCGGACAGCGCCGGTACCCTTTGCATAAGCAGCCACAAAAGCCCGCCGCCGAATGCACTCCCAATCAGCCCGCCCAGCAGGCAGAGCGCCATCGACTGATACAGGAAAATGCGCAGAATGTCCTGCGGCTGCGCGCCAATCGCCAGAAATACCCCAATGTCCGGCTTCCGCTCGTCTGCCGCCGCCAGCAAGCTGCTGCATACCCCCAGCATCGCTACCACAAACGCAATGCTCGCAATCGCAAAAAATGCAAGCGTTACTATGCCCACCAGCTCGTCTGCCGTGTCAAGCGCCCCGCTCAAGCTGCGCACCGCAATCTCACCGCCGACCTGCTGCCGCTCCCGCAGGAACCGCTCCAGCTGCTGTCCCGCTGCCGCTGTGTCGGCTTCCGCAACGCACTGCACAAAAATTTGATCCGCCTGCTCCTGCGCCCCCGCAAGGCATGAGTACGGCACATATATCATGTTCGGAATAAACGGCCCCGCTATCCCGGCCAGCAGAGAGGCCTGCGAGGATATCACCCCTATAATTTCATATATCTGCTCCTCCCCGCCGATGACAAGGCGCACCTGCTTGCCAATCACGTTCTCCCGCCGGAACAGCTTTTTGGCAAGCGTACTGTCAATGACTGCTACGCGTTCCGCCGCGTCAACCTGCTGCGCCCGGAACAGCGAACCATGCAGCAGCCGGAGCTGCATGACCTCACCGAGCTTTTCGTCCACGCCGAAAAACACCGCCGAACCCTGCACATGCCCCGTGCGGAATTGCCCGCTGCCCGCTTTGATCGCCATTGCCCGCGAAACCGTTGGCAGCCCTTGTTCCAGCGCGTCCGCCTGTTCCGCCGAAAATGCCGCGCCTCCGCCTGCCTTTTCCAGATAAACCGTCAGGCCGCTAAGCCCCAGCGCATCCAGCCCATCACGCACCTGCGCACTACCAAAAGCCACAGTGCACACAATCAGCAGCATGGAACACACACCGGCAGCAACCGAAAGCACACACAACACCGACCGCAGCAGGGTTCCCCGGGCCTGCCGCAGCGCCAGCCGGAGGCAATCCCGCCGCTTCATACGGTCACCTCTGCGAGCATCCCCTCGGCCAGTTCGCCGGGACTGTCAATGACGGCCAGCTCACCGGGCAGAATGCCCTCTGTCACTTCAACAGCCTGACTAAGCGCATAACCAGTCGTAACCGGCCGCCGGTGTATGCGGCTGTCCGCACCAATGACATAGACAAATTCTTCGGTCCCTTCCTGCCGGATCGCCTCATAGGGCAGCACAACTGCCGCTGCCTTTTCATCAACAAAAATTTTAGCGTTTGCGCTGTATCCGGGACGCAGGGAGCCGTCCGCCCCGTCGATTTGCAGGACTGCGGAAACAGTTACCGCACCTTGTCCGCCGGTCAGGCTGACTGCCTGCCGTGCCACGGGCGCGACGTACCGCACTTGTCCGGCATATTGTTTCCCGGTTGCGGAAACGGTAATGTTGGCCTGCTGACCGGCCTGCACCTCTGCGACAAACGCTTCAGAAATCTTGACGCGCAGGCGCAGGGCGGCCAGGTCAACCGCTTGTGCATAGGTGAGCCCGGCAGGTACTGACTGTCCTGCCGACGGCACAGTCAGCAATGTACAGTCTGCCGGGGCGCACACGGTCACCGGCCCTTGTGCAACGGAGACGGCTGTGCGTTCGCTGTCCTCGCTGCCGGAGAGCACGGCGGCGGCATTTTCCAGCAGGGAAGCTGTCCAGCGCAGCTCGCTGGAGGGTTCTAACAGCCAAAGAGGCTGGCCGGCCTGAACGGCTTCCCCTTCCTGGACATACACGGCGGCAACTGCGGCGTTGCCTTCTGTGCAGAATGCGTAACTGCGTTCGGCTTCTACGGTGCCGCCTGCGGTCACGCTGTTATAGATTGGTTTTTCCTCCGCGCGGACGGCGGAGACGGGGACGGGCTGTTCCTGCGCGCAGGCCTTGCTGCCTAGCAGCATTCCCAGCAGGACAACGGCCGTAAAAAACAAGATAGTCCGTGGTTGTTTCAGCATGAGCAATCCCTTCCTTCGCAAACCTATTTTGTGAAGGAGCGCCCCAAAATAAACGCCCCTGCCAAAGAGAATTTCTCAGCCGCGCCTACGCGGCGTCCTACGTGGACGGCGGCAGGGCGCTGCCCTGCACCCGCGCCTACGCGGCGGGCGCTCCTCGCCGGAGGGGCCGCCTATGCGGCGAGCACCAGAGGGCGCTGCCCTCTGGACTCCCGCTGGGGCTTTTCGCCCCAGACCCCGAGATGCTTACGCATCTCCGCTTCGCCTGCGGGCGGGACGGGGGCTTGGGTGCGTTTATCTCTGTTTATCCGGTACTGACCGGCCCGCCATAAGGACAGCGGGCCGGTCGGTTTTTTCTATTTTGGGGGTTATGTTAGGCGGACAGATATCATAGTGGCTGCGTTTTTTTCGACGTGGTTGAGGATAAAACCAGCCAGGTCACAGGCGTAAAAATTACCTTGTACAGCGCGGCCCGATTCCCGCAGCCAGGTATTCATTGCGGCATAGGCTTCGGAGAGATCCCAACGTCCGCGGCAGCAAAGATAAAGATAGGTTCCGGCTGGTTTTTCCAGATAATATGGAGAATCAGACTTTTCCCGGATACGGGTATAAAGGTGGCTGATGGTTGCCTGTGATACTTCATTTCCGGGCTGGTGGATTGCGCCAAGCTGGTAATCTGTCTGCATCCCGCCGCACTCGCACAGCTGGCGGCACTGCTTTAATACGGCCATCAGCATTTCTTCCTCATTGAATCCAGGCTTCATTTGCTGTTCCAGCAGAGCAGCCGGAAGCGCCAGCAAATGCTCGGTGTCGAACCATGCGGTTTCCGGCTGCAATCCGGCTGGCGTTTCAAGGGTCAGGTTCCGGATCGCATGGGAAAGCACAAACTGCATTTGCGCCAGCTTTTGCTGTTCGGCCTCCAGCCTGGATTGCTGTTCCCGCAGGTAGGTCAGGGTTTCGTCAGTCCGCTGTCCTTGCAGGCAGCGGCGGATGTGTTCCAGCGGCGTACCGGTCTGCCGGAAAACCGAGATCGCATAAAAGTCGTAAAACTGCTCCACCGTGTAATAAAAGTAGCCGTTTTCGCCCTGATGGGCCGGGTTCAGCAATCCGATATCCTTATAATGACGTAGGGTTTCCCGGGTCGTCCCGCATAATTCCGCGAATGCCCCCGAGGTCAGCCAGCCTTTTTCCAAAGCCATGAATAAATTTCCTCCTGAAACCAAAAAATAACACTTGACTGTGTGGCGGCCACACGGTATATGATACGATTTGTAAGGAAGATTTACAAGACCTTTCATGAAAAAAGGCACGATAAGCGATTCGGGGAAACGAGCACTGTCAAGGGCATATCCCAGCCAGGCAAGATTTCCGGGAAGGTCCGATTACAAAAGAGGAGGAACAACATATGAATTTAGGATGCAGCAGCTTTTCCTGGGAGACCCGGGACGGACGGCATTTATTGGGCCGCACTTACGACCAATTCGGCGATTTACGGGCAAACCGTGTCATTTCCGTACCGAAGGGCCACCCCTGCGCCCCCGGACTGCGCACAGATGGGAACGGAAAACCGTCTGATTACGGATTTACCGGTATGGCTGTGTTGGGCTTTGGGGAGGCAATTCTGGTTGACGGTGTCAACACCGCTGGACTGATGGGGGCGCTGCTTCATTATCCTGAATATGCCTTTTATAAGGATACCGCAGCCCCCGGGACTGTCGCAGTTCATCCGGGCCGTCTTCTGCCCTGGCTGCTGAGCCGGTGCGCCTCTATAGAAGAGGCTGTGCGGGAAATGGACGCAGTCACGTTGGTGGATGATCTGACGCAGGGCAGCCCGCTCGCGGCGCATTATATTCTCAGTGACGGCAGCGGGGAAACGGTGATTCTGGAACCGGATGCAGATGGTTTACGGCTGCACCGGCAGTCCATCGGCGTGCTGGCCAACAGCCCGGATTATATATGGCACCGCACAAATTTACGAACCTATGTGGGCGTTACAAACCAGCATAAACCGCCGCAGACCGTTGTCGGATATGAGCTGCGGGGCTTTGGCGAACGTCTTGGCGGCGGATTCGGACTGCCCGGCGACTATTCTTCCCCTTCCCGTTTCGTGCGGCTGGCTTTCATGAAAGAATTTGCTGTGCCGGGTGAAAATGAATTAGATGGTGTATCGAAAATGTTTCGGGCATTTGCCCCGGTCGATCTCCCGGAAGGGCTGGCAAAGGCCGATCCGAATTATGAGGTGTATGAGCAAACCCTTTGCACCTCTGTCATGTGTGCTGAAAGCGGCATCTATTATTTTGCACCTGCGGAGAACCGGCGGATTTCTGCGGTACTGCCGCCGGAGGATACCACCGAACTGCAATATTTCGAGCTGGGCAGCGTGCAGGATATCGACTATCGGAATAAAAAGGAGCATCAAAATGGATAAGACATTCGATTCATATCATCAGCCGGTGACCGGGCGGAATATCCTCCGCTTTGCATTCCCGACGATTATCATGACGGTTTTCAATACCTTCTATACTATGGTGGATGGGTTATTTGTTTCAAACCTCATCGGGACCGATGCGCTGTCAGCAATCAATCTGACAGCGCCTGCCATCGGGCTTATCACTGCGATATCGGGAATGCTTGCAACCGGTGGAAGCGCCGTCGTCATGAATAAAATGGGCGCTCATCAAGAACAGGAAGCACGGGAAGACTTTACCTTACTGATTTTGACCAATGCCGCAGTCGGGGCTGTTATGATGCTACTTGGCAGTATCTTTATGGACCCGCTGCTGCGTTCCATGGGGCTTTCTGATACGGTTTTTCAGTATTGCCATACATATTTAAGCAATTATCTTATGTTCACAATCCCGATCCTGCTGATGTATAACTTTTCGCTTTATCTGATTGCGGCCGACAAGTCCAGGCTTTCCCTGATTTGTACGGTAGCGGGCGGCGTGACTAATATTATACTCGATTATGTGTTTATTGGATTGTTTGATATGGGGATTCGCGGCGCTGCGATTGCAACCGGGCTTGGTTATTCCATCACTGCGGTCGCGGGCTTCCTGGTGTTTCGCAATCCGCGCAGTATGCTCCACTTTCAAAAACCGGTCTTCCGTGGGAACGTATTGTTTCATGCTGCCACAAACGGTTCCTCCGAACTGGCAACCTCACTCGTTTCCGGCATCACGACCCTGCTGTTTAATCTTGCCATGCTGAAATATGCCGGTGAAGACGGTGTTGCTGCAATTACAATCATTATGTATGTACTGATGTTTGTCAGTGCGCTGTTTATCGGTTATTCATATGGTGTTGCCCCCATGATTAGCTATTATCACGGGGAACAAAATCACGACAAGCTGAAAAAACTCATTGCTTTCAGCATCCGCTTTGTAATTGGTACGTCAGTTTTTTGCACAGTGGTTTCTATTCTGGGTGCTGTGCCGCTGGTGTGTATCTTTACCCGCCCGGACAGCCCGGTATATGCACTGGCCGTGACCGGCAGCCGTCTATGCTCCATCGCCCTGCTTTTCGTGGGACTGAATGTTTTTGCAAGCGGTATGTTTACGGCTCTGTCCAATGGTGTTGTCTCTGCTGTACTTGCTTTTTCCCGCTCCTTCCTGTTTACGGCAGGCTGCATTCTGCTGCTGCCCGCACTGCTGGGATCGGTAACAGGCGTTTGGCTGGCAACCCCTGTCGCAGAATTCCTTGGAACCATTATGGCAGTTTGTCTGATGCTCCGCTACAGAAAACGTTATGGATACTAATTTATCTCATTATTAGCCCGAAACTGCACGGCAGGCAGTGCATAAATGTTTATCGGTATAAGAAACAAGGCAGAAACGGAAACCTCCGAATCTGCCTTGTATTATATTTTTTAGAAATGATGTGGGTTCATTTTGACAATGCCGCACGCCTTTGTTAATTCAGCAGCAATCGTACTGCCATACCGGTTCTCGTAAACGGTAAGCATCGGAATCCGCTCCCGACGGTGGAAAACCGCATATCTTGGCCGCAGATTGGTTAAGGTAAGCGCCTTTACATCAGCTGCACAGCGCGCACACTTGCATACACCAAACATCTTTATGTAACGTGGTGCCATGGATTCAACCATTGTCTGCATAATATTAACATACAGTAAATCACTGCCCGACTGCGGCGTCGGTGCAGGCCCATGCGAAAATGTACGGGGCGGCTCCGGCGGTGTGGTTGATAATGTCGGGCGTGATACCTTAGCAGGTTGTTCCACAGGAGCGGCGGGGGCTTCGGTGATAGGTTCAGCTGGTTCCTCCGCTGGGACGGCGGACGTTTCGGCGATAGGTTCAACCGATTCTTCCTCTGGCGCGGCGGGCGCTTCGGCTACAGGTTCTGCCGGTTCCTCCGCTGGCGTGGCGGGCGCTTCGGCAACAGGTTCCGCCGGTTCCTCCGCTGACGCGGTGGGCGTTTCGGTGATAGGTTCAGCTGGTTCCTCCGCTGGCGCGGCGGGCGCTTCGGCAACAGGTTCCACCGGTTCCTCCGCTGGCGCGGCGGGCGCTTCGGCAACAGGTTCCGCCGGTTCCTCCGCTGGCGCGGTGGGCGCTTCGGCAACAGGTTCCGCCGGTTCCTCCGCTGGCGCGGTGGGCGCTTCG
>CAJUSB010000131.1:6996-8842 GCA_910589115.1 uncultured Clostridia bacterium
GCAACAGGTTCCGCCGGTTGTTCTGGCGGGGGTAACTCCGTTAATTCCTCTGTTTGTGCAGCAGTCTCTGATTCCGTCAACGCTGCATCCGGCAGCGCCGCAGCTGCAAGCGCTGACAAGGTTTCCTCTGGTGCCGGTGCAATTCCGGATTCAGAAGGTATGGAGGTCCCTACCTTGCGCGGGGATGGGGCCGGTGCTGTGAAATCCGGTTCTTCCGCCAGCAGCGCAAGTTCATCATTCAATGCTGAACGAATCTGGCTGGCAATTTTCTCATCCTGGCTGCGTGCCATTTCAATGATCGGCGGTGCCAGCGGACGGGCTGGTGGTGCGGGTGCGGGTTCAGCCGCTTCGGGCGCAGCCGTTTGCCCGGCGGCCTCCGCCGCAGCAGGCGCAAACTCTTCTGGTGCGGCCTCCGCCTCGGCCTGCCGCTGGGCCGCCTCACGCTGCTCCGGCGTTGTAATCAAATTCAGTACATGCGCAGTTTTACTGCTTTTACTATTTTTGCTTTTCCTTGAAGCCATGGTTCGGTGTCCTCCTTCGGTGCCCTGAAACAACGGGCGGAAATGCTGAAAACACAGTCAGCCATCCCGGAACCCTGCCGCTGTCCGACGCCCTGCCCCAATGCCGCAGCCCTGACCCTATCGCAGAAGTGCGGCGGCGCAGAATCAAACGCAGCAAACGGTTCCGGCCTATATCCGGTTATAAAACCGTACAGAAATCATCCGTGCATATGGGCTTGCAGTGTCTGACAGGCTCCTGCATCACCGTATGCCTCTTATATTTCCTGCTAGCCATCCTTGCTTTGCGGGAACTCTGCCCCCCAAAGCTCGTCCACCAGTGCTTCAAAATCCGCAGTAGGCTTGGAGCGCGGGGCATAGGAAATGACGCTTTCCCCATGCGCAGGCGCTTCGGCAACCGAAACACTTGCGTGTATTTTTGCCTCAAACACCTTGCTGTCAAGCTGTTCGGCAATCTGCTCGGAAAGCTCCAAAACCTCCCGGTTCAAATTCAGCCGGGGGTTAAACTTATTCAGAAGGATACCCAATACGCACAGCCGCGAATTATAATGCCGCCGAACGGTTTCAATCGTTTCACGGATCTGGGAAACACCGAGCAGGCTGAGAATTTCGGGCGCCATGGGGATAATCAGGCTGTCAGAGGCAACATATGCATTGACGGTCAATACATTCAGTGCGGGCGGCGTATCAATGATAATGAAGTCATACTCCCGATCGACCTCATTCAGATGGGTTTTCAGCAGAAATTCACGCCCTGGGCGGTTAAACTCCAGCTCTGCGCCGGAAAGCAAAATATTAGAAGGGAGGATATCGCCGCATTCTGTTTCTGTGATAACCTCCTCTATGGACTTATCACCGCGCATAACATCATAAATCGTGGCGCAGTTTTCTATATCAAGGCCAAGGCAAAAGCCGAGGCTGCCCTGCGGGTCAAGGTCAATCCCAAGCACATGCGCGCCGCGCTGATGAAGGGCAGTAAGCAGGGCGGCCGAGGTCGTGGTTTTACCCACGCCGCCCTTTTGATTTGTAATCGCAATGATTTTAGACAAAAAAAACCCTCCAATGACAAAAACACTAAAAATAATCCTATAAAAATCATTATACTACACTACAAGCAAAAAATATAGTGGGAAAATGCAAAATTTTTTACACAGATTGGATGACAAAGGAATTTCACAAAAAAACTGTCCCCAAAAACCAACCTGCCGGCACAGCAAATACCCGCGAGTGATGGGTCCTGCCGCTTTGTCCGCCTGCGCGGCGGGCGGTCTTGCGCAGACAGCGCCAGAGGGACTTGTCCCTCTGGACTCCCATCCATCGCCTGCGGG
>CAJUSB010000132.1 GCA_910589115.1 uncultured Clostridia bacterium
TCCTGCTTGTATGCCCGTAAATCAAGGCTTTTTTGAGATAATCAACCATTTTAGAATAACATTAGTCGTTTTAACAAAAACGGAATTTGATTCCGTTTATTTCTTGACAGAATGACTAGGAGGTGGTATAAATGTGGTGTGAGAACTTACATTTTCAACAGAATATTTCGGAAATAGATTCCGTATAACGGAATCTTAGAAAAAGGGGGCGGATACATAATATAAAAGAAACGTTTTAATCGCACCGGGAAAACAGAAACTAAAGGAGAAACTACCCATGATTATGAAGTTCCTGAAAAAGATCCCCGCAGGTATGATGGTCGTGCCGATGCTGCTTGGCGCGTTCATCAATACTTTTTTCCCACAGATCACCGGGATCGGCTCATTCACCACTGCTGTTTTTACCAGCGCCGGAGCCAATACGGCGATTGGTATCCAGCTGTTCTGTCTGGGCACAACGCTCCAGTTCCGTGAAATGGGGGGCGTTGTCAAGCGCGGCGGTATCCTGCTGCTTTCCAAATTCGCAATCGGCGCGGCAATCGGCATTGGTGTGGGCAAGATCTTTGGCCCGGCCGGATTGTTTGGGCTGAGCGCACTGGCGATTATTTCCGCCGTTACAAATTCCAACGGTTCCGTTTACCTCGCACTGATGAACAGCTTCGGTGATGAAGTCGATCAGGCGGCAATGCCCCTTCTGGCAATCAATGACGGCCCTATGCTGACCATGATTGCAATGGGTGTCGGCGGCCTTGCTGATATCCCGATCGTTGCCATGATTGCTGCAATCGGCCCCATCCTGATTGGTATGATCCTGGGCAACATCGACAAGGACCTTTCCGATTTCCTCGCACCTGCTGGAAGCATCCTGCTGCCGTTTATCGGTTTTTGCCTGGGTTCCGGCATGAACCTGACCAATATCGTCAAGGGCGGTGCGCAGGGAATTCTGCTGGGCCTGGTCACTTGCCTGGTCGGCGGTGCGTTCATTATGGCGTGTGACCGGTTTATCGGACGCCGTCCTGGCTACGCAGGCTGGGCAGTGGCAACGACCGCTGGCAACGCAGTCGCGGTTCCCGCCGTTATCGCAGCGACTGACCCATCCTGGGCTGCCTATGCAGATATCGCCACTTCACAGGTTGCGGCTTCTGCTATCCTGACCGCTGTACTGGTTCCCTTTATCACTGCATGGTGGGCAAAGAAATTCGGCTGCCCCAAACTGCCGTTGGCTGAGGCTTCACAGAAGTAACCTCCAATATAAACAAAAAGATTTGCCGCAGCCGCCCCTTTGTCCCGCCATCCTTTTGGCGGGGCGAAGCAGCACGGAAGAACGGCCCGCTCCAGCCCCTCGTCCCGCCCGCAGGCGATGGAAGGGAGTCCAGAGGGACAAGTCCCTCTGGCGCTGTCTGCGGAAGACCGCCCGCCGCGCAGGCGGATGAAACGGCAGTCTCCAGCACGCACGAGTATCATCATTTGAAAGGAGCATTTGCTATGCTGAATGCAATGATCGTCGAGGCCGCGAAAGATAATGTCATCGTCGCCATCGAACCTATCTGCAAGGGTGAAACCGTCACCTATCAATGTGCCGGTGAAGAGAAGACGCTCACCGCACTGGAGGATATCACCATCTATCACAAGCTGGCTGCGCAGGATATTGCACAGGGCGAACCGATCGTAAAATACGGCGAACATATCGGGCTTGCCGCCTGCAACATCAAGGCCGGACAGCATGTGCACTGCCATAATTTGAAAGAGCAACGTGAAAATCTGGAATCAAAGGTCTGAAAGGAGGAAATCAGCATGAATTTTTACGGATATAAGCGGCCTGACGGCCGTGTAGGGGTACGGAACAAGGTACTCATCCTGCCCACCAGCCTCTGTGCATCGGATACAACCCGCATCGTCGCCCAGCAGGTGGCGGGGACGGTCACCTTTAATAACCAGCTGGGCTGTTCCCAGGTGGCTTCTGACCAGCAGTTCACGATGGACGTAATGGCAGGCTATGCGGCAAACCCGAACGTTTATGGCACGGTCGTTATCTCCCTCGGCTGCGAAAACTGCCAGATGGATTTGGTCGTTGACGCGATCCGCGAGCGCACCAACAAGCCCTTGAAACAGGTCATTATCCAGGAAGCAGGCGGCACGCTCAAGGCAATCGAAGCAGCAGTTAAGTATGCGCGTGAAATGGTTGCAGAAGCGTCCCTGCTGCAAAAGGCAGAATTCCCGATGTCCGAGCTGATTATCGGCACGGAGTGCGGCGGTTCGGACCCGACGAGCGGCCTTGCTTCCAACCCGCTGATCGGGCAGCTCAGCGACCTGATCGTAGCAGAAGGCGGCACCTCCATCCTGTCCGAAACGACCGAGTTTATCGGTGCAGAGCATATTTTGGCACGCCGCGCCGCTACGCCGGAAGTCCATGACCGTATTTTCGAGATCGTTCACCGCTATGAGAAAGCGCTTCAGCTGGTCGGTGAAGAGGTCCGCGAGGGGAATCCTTCTCCCGGCAACAAGGCTGGCGGCCTGACCTGCCTGGAAGAGAAATCCCTTGGCTGCATCCACAAGGGTGGGCATACGCCTGTAAATGCAGTGTATGATTATGCGAAGCAGGTAGAAGCAAAGCAGGGCCTGGTTATCATGGACACGCCGGGCAACGATCCGTCTTCTGTGGCCGGTATGGTCGCAGGCGGTGCACAGATTGTAGTCTTTTCCACCGGACGCGGCACGCCAACCGGCAGCCCGCTGGTGCCTGTCATCAAGATCACCGGCAACCGGATCACCTTTGCCAACATGGAAGATAACATTGATGTAGATGCTTCACCGATCATTTACGGCAGCAAGACGCTGGCGGAAATGGGTGACGAGCTGCTCCAGCTGACGCAGGAGGTCGCCAGCGGCAAGCAGACCAAGGCCGAAGCGCTCGGTTACACAGAAATGGCGATTGCCCGTGTGTGCAACTTTGTATAATCGCAGCTGCAATGACAATCGCACAGGCATGATTGATTCCAAATTGAGGAGGCTGTTACCACTTGGGACCCTGTAAGATGCCCACCATGGGCAGCGTGGCAAAATTCAAGGCCGCGCTTGCTTCCGAGCGCGGTGCGCTTGGGCCGTTTATGATTACATCCGACCCGGCATTCGTAGAATCCGCCGGATATGCGGGCTATGACTTTGTCCTGCTGGATATGGAGCACGGCCCGGGAACCTTTGAAAACCTGCAAAATCTGATCCGCGGCGCCAATACGGTGGGTATCTGCCCCATCGTGCGTGTCCCGCGCGGCACCGATATCTGGATCGACCGGGCGCTGGATGTCGGCGCGGGTGGGGTCCTGATCCCGCAGATTGATACGGCAGAACAGGCACGGGCGGCAGTATCCGCCGCAAAATTCTCCCCAACAGGCACCCGGGGAACGTGCCGGTTCGTGCGCTCGGCGGGTTACGGTTCTGTACCCGGCAGCACCTATTTTACCGAAGCGCAGGAGACTGCCGTCCTGATACAGGCAGAGGGCCGGCTGGCTGTGGAAAACCTGGACGAGATCCTGGCAGTCCCCGGCATTGACGTGCTGTTTGTCGGGCCCTATGACCTTTCCAGTTCCCTTGGGGTCGTAGGAGAGATCGACCATCCAAAGGTACTTTCCTGCATCCAGGGTATTGCTGAAAAAGCCGCCGCAAAAGGCGTAAAGCTGGGCTGCTTTGCCGATACCGTAGAGGGCGGCAAACGGTGGCGTGATATGGGTGTGCGATTTATCGGCTACGCCTGCGATACCTATTTATTTTATCAGAAAGCGCGGGAAGACGTGGAAAGTTTCTCGCGATAAGCCGAAAAGGGATACACCCAAAAGGGTGTATCCCTTATGAAAGCTGTACCAGATCCGCAGGGTCAGCCGCGGTAGCCCAGCAGACGGGAAATATTTTCCGCAGTCTGCTTGACTTCGCGGATCATGGTTTCCTGCTCTTCCCGCATCCGGTATTCCGGGCCGGA
The DNA here is from genome assembly GCA_910589115.1 of uncultured Clostridia bacterium. Classification (GTDB taxonomy): domain Bacteria; phylum Bacillota; class Clostridia; order Oscillospirales; family Butyricicoccaceae; genus QXXE01. The sequence goes on from CAJUSB010000132.1 coordinate 3,974, forward strand.
AACGCTGACTGCGGCGGTGACTTTCCCATTCATATCATAAATGGGCGCACCATAGCAGATCAGCCCTTCCTCGGTCTCGCCGTCATCCATGGCATACCCGCTGCTCCGCACCCGCACCAATTCCTGCCGGAGCTGTTCCGGGTCCAGTATGGTGCGGCTGGTCAGGGGACGGCCGCTTTCCTTCATCCATTGGCAAAAGCGGTCAAGCTCTGCCGCGCTTTTCTCTGCCAGCATCACCTTGCCGATACTGGTAGCGTAAGCGGGCACGCGGCTCCCGATCCGCGTATTGCAGACAATCGAGCGGTGCGTCTCCACCTTATCCAAATAAAAAATATCATATTCGAGGAAGATACTCAGATTGATCGTCTCATGGAGGCGGTCGCTCAACCGCTCCAGCTCCGGACGCGCCAGACGGCGCAAATCGGATTGGCTCAGTATCGCACTGGCCAGCAGCATCAGCCGGGGCCCCACCTGATAGCTTTTCCGGACCGGGTCCTGCACCAGATACTGCTGATCCGTAAGCGTGGATACCTGACGGAATACCGTCGTACTTGGAAGGTCAAGGCGCTCTACTAATGCTTTGAGCGTCCATTCTGTTTCATTATCTGTAAAGCACTCCAGTATTTGCAGTGCACGCAGAATACTGGAAACCCGTTCTCTTGCCATGATATCTCCTTATCTCAGTTTTCCGCCCTGCGGAACCGGGCGGCGTTCTGTACCAAAATATATGAAACATTATACCATGAATTCATCAACTTGGGTAGCTTTTTCTTTACAAGCCGAAAAGTTCTCTGCCCCAGCCGAAGCAGCCAGGGGCGCAGCAGAAAGGAAGATACGATTATGAATAAACATTTTGCCGTAATGGACGGCAATACAGCCGCCGCCCATGTGGCCTATGCGTTTACAGAGGTTGCGGCGATTTATCCCATCACACCCTCGTCCCCTATGGCGGAGACGGTGGACGAATGGTCAGCCAAAGGCCGGAAAAACCTGTTCGGCTCCACTGTGGATGTAATACAAATGCAGTCCGAAGCGGGTGCGGCCGGTACCTGCCACGGTTCTTTACAGGCGGGGGCGCTGACGACTACCTTTACCTCATCGCAGGGGCTTATGCTGATGATTCCCGCGATGTACGCGATGGGCGGACAGTTTTTGCCGAGTGTCATGCATATCGCATCCCGGACGGTTACTTCAAACCATCATTCGATTTTTGGCGACCACAGCGATTTCATGACCTGCCGCACGACGGGTTATGCTATGCTGATGTCCTCTTCCCCGCAGGAGGCAATGGATCTGGGCGCGGTTGCGCACCTGTCTGCGATTGGTGCACGGTACGCGTTTATGCACTGCTTTGACGGCTTCCGCACTTCACACGAAATGCAGCGCATTGAGACGCTGGACTATGAGGACCTGCGCGGGCTGCTTGACCAGGACGCGCTGAAAGCATTCCGCCGCCAGTCGCTCAACCCGGAGCATCCGACCAACCGGGGCAACAATGTAAACCCGGATATTTACTTCCAATGCCGGGAGGGCTCGAACGAAAAGGCAGCACTGGTTCCTGGAACGGTCCAACATTACATGGATGAAATCAACCGGCTGACTGGACGGGATTACAAGCTGTTTAATTATTACGGCGCACCCGATGCGGAAGAGGTCATTGTCGTGATGTGTTCAGCATCCGAGGCGGCCAAGGAAACGGTGGACTATCTGAATGCACAGGGGCGCAAGGTCGGGCTGGTGCAGATCCATTTGTACCGCCCGTTCTCAGTCGCGCATTTCTCTGCGGCGATTCCTGCTACAGTCAAGCGGATCGCGGTGCTGGACCGTTCCAAGGAAACCGGTTCGGTAGGCGAGCCGGTGTACCTGGATGTTGTGACCGCGCTGAATCAGGCAGGACGCGGCGATATCACGGTAGTCGGCGGACGCTACGGCCTGTCCTCGAAGGATACCACTCCGGGGCAGCTGATTGCCGTATATGATAATCTGCGGCAGGCGGCTCCTAAAAACAGCTTTACGATTGGCATTGTGGACGATGTGACCCATACCTCGCTGGAATACCGCGATGTAGAGCTGGCGCATCCCGGTGAAGTCAGCTGTAAGCTGTGGGGCCTGGGCGGCGATGGCACGGTAGGTGCGAATAAGAACGCGATCAAGACCATCGGGCTTATCGCGGAGAAGTATGCGCAGGCTTATTTTTCATATGATTCCATGAAATCCGGCGGTTTGACGCAGAGTCATTTGCGGTTTGGGGATGTGCCGATCCGTTCAACCTATCTGGTATCCTCGGCTGATTTTGTGGCGGTGCACGCACCGACTTATGTCAATAAATACGATACCACGGAAGATCTGAAGGACGGCGGCATCTTCCTGCTGAACTGCCCGTGGGATACGGAGGAATTGGAAACGCGTCTTCCGGCAAAGATGAAGCGCGACCTGTGCCGGAAACATGCGCAGTTCTACATCATTGACGCTGTGAAGCTCGCGCAGGAAATTGGGCTTGGCAAACGTACCAACAGCATTTTGCAGGCGGCATTCTTTGCGTTGACAAAGGTGATCCCGCTGGATATGGCTGTTGAGGATATGAAGAAAAATAACTATAATTCATATTTCAAAAAGGCCGGGCAGCGTATCGTAGACCTGAACAACCGTGCAGTAGAGACGGGAATCAGTGCTGCTGTAAAGGTAGAGATTCCCGCTCACTGGGCCGATGCTGCCGATGCGCCTGCGGCTGAAATTGAGGCAACACCTTTTGTCAGGGAAATCGTGCTGCCGATGGACCGCCAGCAGGGCGACAAGCTGCCGGTATCGGTATTCAAAAAGCACGGCGTACTGGATGGAACCTGGGAAAACGGGACCTCTGCTTATGCGAAGCGCGGGGTAGCCGTAATGGTGCCTCAGTGGAACGCGGATGCTTGTATTCAGTGCAACCGCTGTTCGATGTGCTGCCCGCACGCGGCAATCCGTCCGGTGCTGCTGGATGCGGACGAGCGGGATAATGTGCCGGATTCTTTTGTTTCTGTGCCTGCAAAGGGGCTTGGGAAAGACAGCCCGGAACGCTTTTTCCGTTTGCAGGTCTCGCCTTATGACTGCCTGGGCTGCGGCGTCTGCCTGACGGCCTGCCCGGCAAACCAGAACGAAAAGAGTGCAGATGCGCTCGTGATGGTTCCTTTTGAACAGGCAAAGGCCGAACAGGAGAATTTTGACCGGATCGCAATGGATGACCGTTATTTGAAACCGGATGTCATCAGCAGCGAAAGCGTCAAGCGTATTCAGTTCGCGAAGCCGTATTTCCAGTTCTCCGCAGCCTGTGCTGGCTGTGCCGAAACGACTTATATTAAGCTGTTGAGCCAGCTGGTTGGTGATAGGATGTACGCGGGGAATGCAGCGGGCTGCTCTTCTGCAATCAGCGGCGGCGCACCCATCCTGCCCTACTGCAAGGACAGCCGGGGCCACGGCCCTGCTTGGGAGCATTCCCTGTTTGAGGATAATGCAGAGTTTGCCTATGGCTTCTTCCATGCACAGGACGCGATCCGTAAGGAATTACTGCTCCGGCTGGAGGCGTTGAAAACGCGCGGCGTTGCGGCAGAGGCTGTTGACGCATACCTGACGGGCTGGGAAGACAGCGGGAAATCGCGTATGGTTTCCGATGCGCTGATTGCTGCACTGGAAGGCTGCCCCCAGGATGAAGACACGGCGTATATTTTGGACAACCGCGAATACCTGGCGAAAAAATCGGTTTGGGCAATCGGCGGCGATGGCTGGGCCTATGATATCGGCTTCGGCGGAATCGACCATGTAATGGCACAAAACCGGGATGTAAACCTGCTGGTACTCGACACGGAGGTTTATTCTAACACCGGCGGACAGTCTTCCAAGGCAACACCGACCTCTGCTGTAGCGAAGTTCTCCGCAGGCGGCAAGCAGATTGCCAAAAAGGATCTGGGCGCTATTTTCATGAATTACGGTTATGTATATGTAGCACAGGTTGCCATGGGCGCTGATCAGGCCCAGACGCTCCGTGCTTTCCGGGAGGCGGAAGCCTATCCTGGCCCCTCTATTGTAATCGCTTACTGCCCCTGCCTGGAGCAGCATATTAAAGCAGGCATGAGCTGCACGCAGGACGAAATGAAAAAAGCCGTAGAATGCGGCTACTGGCAGCTTTACCGGTATGACCCGCGCAGGGCGGACGAAGGGCAAAATCCCTTCCAGTTGGATTCCCCGGAGCCGGACACTGGCAAACTCATGGACTTCCTGATGGGCGAAAACCGCTTCGCCTCCCTGAAAAACAATTTCCCCGACAAGGCGGATGCGCTGTACCAGAAAGCCGTCGCCGACGTCAAAAAACGCTACGCGAACTACCGCAGGCTCTCCGAAATGGAGTGAGCGTCTCTGCGGACGCCCCTGCGCGGGCGGCGCCAGAGGGCTCTGCCCTCTGGACTCCCGCAATTTTTTCGAGAAAAAATTGAGTAAAAGCTTTTTCTCCGCTGCGGCGGGGAATGGGTGCTTTTACCCTCCGTTCTGCCTACTGCCCCGCCCGCCAAAAGGATTGCGGGCGGGGTGGGGCTTTGCGGTGTTTTTTTTGATTTTATAGACGTAAATCGTCTTATAACTTCTCATAAGTCTTTATAGGAAGCGACAAAAGCCTTGATTTTCAAGGCTTTTGTCGCTTCTGCTTATACTACGCTGTATCTCTTTATAGGGCTTGCTGAAAAACAGTTATCAGTCTAAAATTCGCGTGAAATATGAGTT
>CAJUSB010000133.1 GCA_910589115.1 uncultured Clostridia bacterium
GAACAAAACAGTGCAAAATGGCATGTGATTTTACGACGAGTTTCACGGATTCAGGTTATATAAAAGTATCCTGACTCATCGCTGCACGCTGTACCTGCATTGCCGCCGCCTGCTGTATCTGCGCATTACGATACACCTCCGCAAATTCAGCCGGAACCTCTACATTTTCGCCGCGCTTTATCAGCATGTTTTTTCCGTTTACACACAAAAACATAGTTTCTGCATTTCCGTTCGGGTCAAGCGGCACCAATAATGCCTCGCGTTTAACATTTTTCTGTTCTGCCATAACCATTCTCCTTGTCAAAACATATTTTGTCCAGCAAGTTTCCCTTGCTTATAAACAAATTTTTAACTTGTCGCCCATTTATATCGACCGGACTGCCCTGCCTTTTGGCAGGCCGGTCACGCTGCATAAACGATTGTTAATGCACCCAGTCCCCGTCCCGCCCGCAGGCGAGTTGAGATGCGTTAGCATCTCGGGGTCTGGGGCTAGCCCCAGCGGGAGTCCAGAGGGCGGAGCCCTTTGGTGCCCGCCGCATAGGCGCGGGAGTCCAGAGGGCAGCGCCCTCTGGTGCTGTCCGCAGAGGACATCCTTACAGGACGATGCGCTCGCCGCGGGAAACTCGGCGGCTAACATCACGAAATTGCTCCTTCGTCCACTTTGAAGGATCACTGCTCAAACGTACCGCTCTGCATCCGCCACGCCCGTTCTCTACAGGCCGCGAACGGTTTGCCCGCACCCGGCTCATCGTTCGGCTTTCCGCATCCTGCGCCGCCTGTTCCAAGATTTCATCTTGGTGGCATACCTGGTATGCCGTCAGCATATCTATCCCTCGCTGGATCAAAGCTCCAAAGTTGGCCGTGCCTTCAAGTTCAGCACGCAAATCAAAGTCAGGATATCGCTCCTTCACCTGCTCCGCTTCCCGGTTCAGCCGGTCAAGCTCCTCTCGCCGCCGCTGCGCCGTTTGCTGCGCTGCCAACCGCGTCCGCAGCTCCTGCGAATCCGCCTCCGCCTGAAGCAACCGCCTGTACTGTGCAGGCTGCATTCCTGTGGGTTCCGCTGCCGCACCCCAAAATGCCTCGTCATGCTCCAGCGCACGGCGCACCGCTTCCGCTGCACCTGCACCGTCCTTCACCCCGTACCGCTGCCGCAGCAGCGCCATAATCGGACGCACCGCCGAAAGCTCGGCATTGACCGTCTTAAACCGCCGGTCAAGAATTGCCTGCACCCGCTCGCTGAATTCCTTCTTGTATTCATTCTTTACAAGCTCGTCAAAACTCCGCTTCGCCGTGTGTTCCGCCGCCGGAATGCCCGGCTGCATCATTTCCGCCTCGCCAAAGGCGGAAAGTGTCATGTTAATCAGTTTCATACGCTTTGCCTCCTGTTTTTTTCGTTTGCTTCCGTGCTGCCCCGCTGCCGGAACAGCTCTCTTCCTTTTGTTGGTGTCATTATATCATGAATCCTTGTCAGCTGTCGTCTCCGGCAAAATCCGTATGTCATTCCTTCCGCACGCAATCTGCCGGAGCCCTACCTCGGCCATCATCCGCATAGAACGCGCCTCCGGCAGATCCGGAATCACAATATCCGCATATCCGCTGCGTATCTCCCAGCAGGTGCAGCAGTCCAGATTCACCAGCCCTCCGGCCAATGCATACAACACCGCAGAGATCGCCGCACACCCCGCCGAATCCTCTGCATGTCCCCATGCAGAAATCCGTTCCTTCATAATCGTAATCTCTACCATATTACGGTCCCCCGTTATGCCGGGGTATTTTGTGCCGCCTGCTGCTGCGCACCGCCCTGCGCAAGCCTTGCCGCCCGTTCATACGCCTGCGCCGCGGTGCCCCGGACGCTGCCACGCCCAGGCCGATCAATCGGCTGACGGCCCGGCTGCATTTTTTCCAGCCCCGGCGGTGTTTCCTCTGTCAGCGCCGCCAGCCGCTGCGTCAGCTGCTGGCATACCTGGGTCAGCCTCTGCACCTGCTGTTGAAGCGTCTTCCCCTGACGAATACGGTCCACAACCTTTTGCTTGCCTTCAAAATCCATCATTTCCAGCATCGCCAACGCCTGCTCGGCCATCTCCGGCCGGAATGCTCCTGCCGCATACAGCTCCTTTGCAAATTCGTTTTGGCTGAGCCGGTTGAACGGATTGGTTTTTTGCGGGCTTACAACAATGTCAAAAATCGGCCTGCGTTCTGCGAGCGCCAGCTTCCCGCCATGGAAACTGACATATTCCGTTCCGCCGTTTTCCCCTGTCACGCGGAAAATCCGCTCCATATCATAAAACTGCCGAATCAGTTCAATTACCAGTTCAACCACCCTGCGGTAAGCCCGGTAACTGGCTTTTAAGATATCACGGGAAACCTTATTCCCCGCCTCCTGCATTGCCGCTATTGCCGAGGCCGCCGTCACGCCGCTTTGTGTGCCGCCTGCCGAAACATCACGGTTTGCACTTGTTTCCTTCATCTCGGCAATCTTTGCATCCCGATAATTAAGTATATAGCCGCTGAGCGGATTGACAGTTACCTGCCGCAGGTGTTCCTCATCGACCTTACCTGCAACATGGATAAAATCCCGGCTCCAGTCAGCGAATTCCTCCTCATTGATACCGGTGCTGTCCGAAATATACCAGCGCGGCCGACCCGCAAGCCGTGCATTATACAAAATACACTGATCGAGCATATCAATATAAGTTTGCGGGTCACGCATAATATCAATAAATCCGAAACCATACGGCAGACCTTCCAGCGGGAACAGCGTATCGAGTACAAAGGGATACTGTCCATGGTCATACAAGCCGCGCCCTGCCAGATGCGGATCGTTTTCCGTAGCATACAGCAGCTTGCCGGAAGCAAATTGTATCAGATGCAGCCTGCCCTCACGTTTATAATACCAGTCCACCAGCAGGACACGGTTCCCGGGAGCCTGCCCATCCTCACGAAGATACTGCGCCAGCGTAAGCCCGCCGTCACCCGAAAGCTCAACGTTTGGATATCGTTCTTTCAATACATCCAGACTGATTTGCCGCACACAGAACAGATTTGGGCTGTCCTGGATATCATCTACAGACGGCTCCCAGAACAAATTCAGCAAATCGACGCGGCCAATGGAAATATCACCAATGCCGCCCTCCGCCGCGCCGTCCCAGAACACGCCATAACAGGCTGTACCGTTTTTCAGCTTGTACCAGGAACACCGGTCATAGATTTCATCGAAACCGGCCCGCTCCAAAATAACCGGAATCACGGTGCTAAGCGTCCGGGCCGTCTCCTCATCGCTGCGCTCCCGCGGCAGGATTGCGGTAGACGGTGTATTGTCCATCAAATCTGCGTGCTTGTTCATCAGGCTGTTGAGCAGCCATGCCGAATGCGGGTCAAACGGGCCTGCCCCCTGCGCTCGGCTGTGCCGCAGGCGATACCATTCTTCATTGTTGATAATGCGCTGTTCAAGCAGGCTTTTGCCGTGCTTGTATTCCAGCAGCAGACGAAGCCCCTCGGCAACTGTCTGTTCGCTAATGCGACCGATGTCTGCGGCGGCTTCCATCCCGGGCGCGGGGCCTTCCGCAGCTTTTGCCGCAGCCGCCCCAAAACCGCCTTGCATTTCTGGCGTTCTTGTTTTTTCTTCAGGGAATTTAGATTGCTTCACAGCTTTTACCTCCGTTTATAACTGAAAATGCAGCAGGAATACCGCCCCTGCTCTAAATGGGATCATCAGCCGTCACTCCCGCAGCGGGTCGAACACCTGTTTTCCTGGCTGATGGGGTGCACGCGGCAAAATCTTGCGTTCCATTGCCACATAACGCGTTTCATCGTAAATATGATCTTCTGCCGAAGTATCGACATCTTCCACGTCGGCCGTGCTGTAAACAAGTGACGGCACCGTCCGGATAAACTGCCTGCACCCGGAAAACACATACAGCATCGCCTTGCCGTCTGCATCAAACGCAAGCCTGTTATGCAGCTGCATTTTGCCGGATATACGCGCATGGTCCGCTTTATCAAAGTAAACGCCTGCCCGTTCCATAATACCGGCAATGCTTTCGCCGCCCGAGCTGTCCCAGATTGCGGGGTCTGCGATCCCATGGATTCGCCGGCCGGCAAGGTTGTCATCCTCCCGCTCGATTTGTTTGATTTTTGCAGCAAGTGCATCCGGCGTCCATTTTAATCCGGTATTTGGCTCCTTGGTGCAGCCATACAGTTCGCGCACCCGGTACATACAGCCATCCAGACCGATTGCCCACCATCCTACAGAAAACGGACGTGAATAGCCCCAGTCGAAACCGCGATAAACCGGCCATTCCGGCGGCACGCGAAACGGAGCGATTACATGAGACCAGCGCTGGTCGTGATAATGGGCGGGGTCATCCCGCCACTCCGTGAAGACCTGTCCGCTGAAACTGTCCCAGTCACCTTCCAGCAGGGCGCGGCGCTCGGCCTCGGGCAGCAGGGAAAGGTTTGCAACATAATTCGGATCATTTTGGAGCAAAATACGGTTATCATAGACGCTTGCAGGGATAAAAACCCGGTCACGCACGACAGTTTCCTCCGTACCGTCGGGGCGGCGCAGCGTTTGTTCAGTGCAAATCCGGGTCCCTGGAGGCGCGGGCGTAATGAAGCGGTCTTTCACCCAGCCATGCCCGACGCCGCCGGGATTCGCGGTTGCACGCATATAGACCCGGGTCCCCGGACCACTGGGACGGTTGCGGGAGAATAGGTAACTGTACTCCTCCCACAAAAAGTGGGTCAGCTCGTCAAAGGCAATGAAATCCCATGCGCGTCCCTGATATTTAAGCCTATCTGCCGTCCGGTGCATTGCGCCAAACTCCACGGTTGCACCGCTGGGGAATTTCCAGCGGTGCCTGGTTTCGTTAAACCTCGCGCCGTGAAACGCACGGGGATAGTAGCCCTGGCTTTTCAGGATAAGCTCTGACAGCTCGGGATAGGTTTTACGCAGGATCAGCGCATGATAATGCGGTATATGCACTTGCCGGACGGCTTCCATGACGAGTGCTTCACTTTTGCCGCCGCCTGCTGCCCCGCCATATAATGCTTCATACTCCCCCCTCTGCAAAAAGCGTACCTGCATAGGCTGTGGTTTCCAAATGATATTAGGCATCGTCCTTCACCTCGGGCAGGATTACGCAGCCGGAATCCTCTGTACTGCTTGTCTCTTGGGCGCGGCTGCCCCAGCGGTCGGGCCTGCGTCTGCTCAGCCAAAATTCAGCTGCGCGGACATCGGGGGGCATATGCTTTTGGGTTTGAACGGTTTTTTCTTCTTTGCCGCTTTCGACCCGGGTTTCGGTGTACTGATAGCCCAGCGCACGCTTCAGAAAGGCATTTTCGACCTCATAATCGACAACTTCGCGGCCTTTTTTGAGCGCTGCTGCAATCTGCGGATGCTGTTCCACCCATGTGACAAGTGTTTTGCGGCAGCAGCCGCATTTTCGGGCGATCTGTTCCTGAGACAGCCCATCGCGTGCCCAGCCTTCAAGCAGCTGCAAGCCCTCGGGTGTCAGCCAGCGCTGGTATTTGGGTTCGGCCATAGGTTCACCCCCTTCCCACTGTGCAGGGCATTCAGCCCCGAATACTGATACAGCACGCTTTACGTGCATCCCCTTCGGGTGCGAGCACGGGTTTACCGGCCGGCTTTTCCACAAAGCCTCCTGCCAGCTGGCGGAACACCTCTGTTCCGATCCGTTTCTCAATCTGTGCCGGAGAAAGGGGCTTACGCTCGTAGAGTGTATCGTGGGGAACACCGCCAGCCTCCAGCGCCAAAAGCGCGGCTTCTGAATCAGTGAATCTCCGGTTGCTGCGCCCTTCTACGGCTTTCCAGCCGGGAATATCTCCGCCGGTGAGCAGGGTATCCAGCGCGTGGGCCTTGACGGCTTCCAGCCATGCGGCGAAGGGCTCGGCCAGCGTCAGGGCCCGGCCAATCTCTTCTGCGCTCATGCGCTGCGGCTCGGGCGGAATCTTTGCTGCGGCGCGCACCATAGGGGCTGCGTACACGCTGCACGAGCCTTTCTCGGGACACGCGGAGCAATCTCCTCCGCAGCTCATGTGATCCTTTCCGCTGTCTGCCAGCCTGCTGGCCAGCTTATCGATCCCATTCCGCAAATCAAATTTCATAACAACATCCTCCTAAAAAAGTAGTCTGCCAGTTCAAACATTTCAACCAGCAATTTTATTATAGCGCCATCTCCCATCCCTGTCGTCTCTATTCGCCTCCGCAGCGGGCGCCAAAGGGCTCTGCCCTCTGGACTCCCGCGCCTATGCGGCGAGCACCAAAGGGCTCTGCCCTCTGGACTCCCGCTGGGGCTTATGCCCCAGACCCCGAGATGCTACGCATCTCCCTTCGCCTGCGGGCGGGACGGGGGATTTAGGTACGGTCATATTCGTTTTGCCCTACTGACCGGCCCGCCATAAGGACAGCGGGCCGGTCGTTTTCCTGCAATAACGATATTTTTGTTTAATTAACGGCATAAAAAAATCCCCGCCGACGCGGGAATTTTTCCTTTATTTTCCTCACAAAATGTATGATTGTCTTCCTTTATCTGCAAAAACATGATATAATTACTCATACCGACCCTACAAAACAACGTTGCCAATAGAGGAGGAATTTTCATGAATCGTTATGCAGGCGGGCTTTGGGGCCTGCTGATTGGGGATGCACTGGGCGTGCCATATGAATTTAACCCACCGGACAACCTCCCGCCAATGGAACAGCTTGAAATGACGCCACCGCATGGTTTCCGAAAAACCTATTCCGGCGTTCCGGAAGGAACCTGGTCAGATGACGGAGCCCAAGCACTTTGTCTGCTGGAAAGTCTACTGGATTGTGACCAACTGGAACTGAATGATTTTTCAAAAAAAATGGTTCTTTGGTTTACGCAAGGCCTATGGACACCGGACGGCGTAGTCTTTGATATAGGTATTCAAACGCAGTCTGCACTCCGTGCCATACAGCGGGGCGTTCCACCCGAAGAAAGCGGTAATCTAAACCCAAACGGAAAAGGCAATGGTTCTTTAATGCGCACGCTTCCGCTGGCGCTCTGGCATCCGGGCAGCGACCGGGATCTGGTACTGGATGCCCACCGGCAGTCACTTCCCACACATGGACATCCATGTAATCAGATATGCTGTGCTTGGTACTGCCTGACTGCGCGGCGGCTGTTGGAAGGAGAACCATTTTCCACGGCATATCGTCACACTGTAGACGGTATCCGATCAATTTATCATGATATGCCGGTTTATCTGACGATATTTGAATCATTTGAGCCGGATGAACCCATGCAGGGAACCGGCACTGGATATGTGATTGACTGTCTGAAAAGCGCTTTCATGGTTTTGGGACGGACTAGCAATTATGAGACAGCTGTACGTCAGGCCATTGCCCTTGGCAATGATACGGATACAACCGCCTGCGTTACGGGCGGCCTCGCCGGAATCCTTTACGGGCTTGAGAATATTCCGCCGCGCTGGATGGATGCTATGCGTGGAAAGGATTCCATAAATAACCTGCTCAAACGACTGACGCGCTGGCGTTCGACAAACTGAATACAGAAAAAATCAACCACATCATTCCAAAAATCACCGGCTGATGCAGCAGGTAGATCCCCAATGAATGCCGTCCAAGCGCAGCGAGTACAGGCACCCGCCGCATCAGCAAACCCTGAATCTGCTGTGATTTTTCAGTCATCCGATACAGGAAAAAACCGCACAGATACAGAAAAATCCACGGCAGCATCGGGAAATAATCGGCTGACCAAAACCCATCAAATGGAAATCCAAACGGAAACAGCCAATGCGGACGGTAAAAGATCGCAGGCACAGCGGCAATCCAGTGCCCTTCAAACCCCAGCCAGCCGTATTGAATATCCCGAAAAAGCACAAACAATCCTGCACATACGATAAATCCGCCTGTGGCCGGAATACTCCGTAATACAGGCAAAAGCACCTGCACCAACAGCATTGCCGCTCCGAGAAAACTTAAAATTCCCCAAACGATTTTTTCCGACGGCATAAAAAGCATGGTGAATCCAGTCAACCCAAGTCCGCAGGCAGAGATCAACAATCCGCGCCGGATGTTGTTCCGTGAAAAAGAGAATGAAAACCCACTAATTAAAATAAACATCCAGCAAGCCGCCTGCTGTAACGGATACAGCCGCAGCACCCATCCAAAGGGATTGCCAAAAATATACCTTATGTTATAAAATGCATGATAAACCACCATAAATATAATTGCAAGCCCGCGAAAACTGTCAATCATATACAGTCTTTTGTCAATTTTTACATTATTCTTTGTCACTTGCACACGCTCCTCTCAACTGGACAAGTACTACAAAAGGGGATATACTAAAAGAAACAGGCTCATCTGCTAAAACGGATGCAGAACACCGACCGGCCCGCCCTGCTTTTGGCGGGCCGGTCAGCACCGAATAACCGTTATCCTGCGCACCCGGCCCCCGTCCCGCCCGCAGGCGAGCAGAGATGCGCAGCATCTCGGGGGTCTGGGGCTAGCCCCAGCGGGAGGGGATCTGTGTGGTATAGAGGTCGGATCCCTCCGCCTGGCTCGACTCCCACGA
>CAJUSB010000134.1 GCA_910589115.1 uncultured Clostridia bacterium
ACAAAACAGTGCAAAATGAGCATGTGATTTTACGACGAGTTTCACGGATTCAGGTCACAATTTATACTATTGTTATAGCGCTTTATTCACCTTGTAGATGTCAGAAGTCTATTATGTTATTTCAGAGGAAGGAATCTGCTCACTCCGTATCATAAGTTGCTATCAAAATATTTAGAATTTCTTTGTGTTTTACTAAAATCATTTTCTCGTTTTAGATACAATAAAATCCCCTGAAAGCACTGTTTGAAGCGTTTTAGGGGATTTTAAGTTTCTCTATTCAGTTGTGATTAGCCACCATACATCGGCTTTCTAAACGCCTTTCGTATGTAATTCGGCTTATACTTCACTTTGATAAAGTCTTCTCCAACTAGGGACGATTTTTTTGAGAAGACCATGCAGCATACTGGGATGAAATGTTCTGAACTCACGGTCTTCCCGGCGATTTATCACGTTTACATAGGGTTTCCCCGACATATCCGCCCTTTCCCGGAATTCTCAAATATGTTGTCTCCCCACACGCATCCACCATTGAAGCGATATGGCTGGCCGACACCAGCGCCGGAACACGCTTTCCGTCTTCATCGACATAAGCCGGTATCCGATATACACTTCCATCGCTTTCGATATTCATTATGCAGAGCATCTCCCCGGAGGGGCCGTCGTCATCCAGGCTCCCCACGGCCTTCCAGGTGCCGCCAAACGCGTTGGTAAATTCCATTTCCCTCCGGTTTGACTGGACGGGCATTTCACCGAGCCGATAGGTTTGCCCGGTGCTCAGGTCAGTATAGGCAACCGGTGCGCTCACATCCACCACGGAAACACCGGTGCTCCTCGGTTTCACCTGCATCGTAAGCGCCAGGTCGTCTCCGTCCGTCTCTGAAAGGACCTTCATATCGCCCGTAAAGCTGCCGACGTCCTCTTTCCTGCTTTTCAGCGCCGGTATGAACGGGCTGTAATTTTTAAGTACAGCATCATTCAGCTAGCAGTCCTTGTACACGTTAAGGATTTTATCAGAGTCTTTATCGACCGATTGGCTGCTCAACCGGGCCGAATACGGAAATCCCGCCTCTTGCAGCCTGCGCTCCTTTACCGCGGTAGAGAACCGGATTGTCACCCGTACCGGAAAGCAGTGCGCCCGAATTATCCTCTGAAGCTGCGTTTGTCTCTTCATCATCGAACGTAAAGTAATCACTGACTTTTCCCGCAGCGCAGAATAGTGCCTGACACTCTTCGTGCATACTTTGGTGCTGATAAAGATTGCTGTCAGCATCCGTATAGAGTGCCATGATACTCTCTGCGTACTCATAAACGTCCAGCAGATTGTCCAGGTTCTGGCTTCCGGCGGAGCGGCTGATCGCGTATCCCAAATCGGCAATGTGATCCGAAAAAACCTCGCCCCTGACGATCGCATTCATCGCTGCCGCCATTTCATCAAAATCTTCAATCAAACCGTCTATTTTTCCGAAATCTGTCAGCGCGAGCGTTGACTCCTCTGCGTAGTTCCAGATGTTGTCGGTTCCATCGCAGCCGCCTTCTGACCTGTAAAGTGACACGCCATCCGGCTGCACATCATGTGTGGAAAAATCGGTCGGATACAGGTCAATGACCGCTTTGCCGTGGTCGACTGCCGTTACGTCATCTGCGGGTATTCCCTCACGGAACAGGGCCCCGAGCCAGTGATACTGCCAGCCGTTTCCAGGTTCTAACTCTTCTGATGCGAGCAGATAACCGACGCTGTCGGCAAGCACCCCTGCCAATTCCATGCAGGACATCAGACAGGCGTCGAAACCTACCAGGTCGATCTTCTGTCCACGCATCTCAGCGATTGTATCTATAATATCATCGACTTAAGCGCTTGAAAGAAGCATATTCTCAAATGCGTCAGCCTCATATTGCTGAAATTCGTCAAGTTCACAGCCATCGATAAACGCGCCGCCGTGATCCCAGAAGCTATACATCATATGATCTGCCGGATATGCATCAAGCGCATAGCCGCCAAAAATCTTCCCCGGGGTCTGAATCTGCCATATTATTGGGCAGTTCCCAATTTTCGACGTTGGCGTCACTCTCGATCCAATCGTCCAGCGCTTCATCCAGGCATACCATGCCCTCGTCCGGCGTAATTTTGAAAGGCTCAATGCGTTCCGTACTTGGCTCTATATATCCCACGCCGTTCTCGGCAGCGGAAGCGCCTGCACCAAACGGGTCCCACGCCCTAGCGCCGCCGGTCATGACCAGCAGGTTTACGTCATCCGAAAAATCCTCAGCGCCATCGATGTCTAACACGCCGGTCTGTATGGCTTCAAGCATCTCAATCAAATCGGTGGTAGCCGCACCGCCATTGCTTTCCAGTTCGCTGCCGCACATATAGATGCAGATCGTCCAGGCATCGAAGTCCCCGGTTTCTTGCTCAGCGAACGGCGTATCCTCACTGCCGCTGCGTTGTTCCGCAAAGTGCTCCGCTTCGCTGGGAAGCAGACTGTCATTCGGATCGCTGCCCACGTCATCATCCGCGGCAAAGCCCGTCCCCACAAAGAGGTTCAGACACATTGCCGCCGCCAGCGTGGTGGGCAACAGTTTTTTTGAACTCATAAACAAACCCTCTTCCTTTTGGTGATAAGAAAAACTCAATTAACGCCCAATGGCTTAGGCGGTTTTTCCAGCATCGGCTTTCCGGAGCAGACCTTCTATTTCTCCCTTGACATCCAGGAAAATCTGCATCCGGATATGAAGAATCCTGCATCAGCCCCAGAGGAAGAGGGACGTATTTCTTTCTATAACGCTTCGACCCTCCGCCTGGATGCGGCAAACCGGTCTTTTGCCATATTTCTGGATGATGCGCTGATTTACACCGACTGCCCAACGCTGGATAACCGGATCGGTTCTCTGCGCCTGCCCATGCTGGAACAGGACCGGGCAGAACCGCTGCTGGTAACGCTCCCCGCAGACTGCGCCGGAAAAACCCTTACCATCGCCCAGGCCACCGATCCCGCTGGCGGCGAATTGCAGGAACCGACCTCCACCGTCTGGCCCTGCGACGTCGCCCTCTATTGCGGCTCCGCCTACGAGAGTGCGTTCATTTCCGAAAGTTTTTGGACCTCCATTCCCGTCACCCTTGCCTATGCGTCCGGATTCTCATTGCTCATGCTTTTCCTCTGGCAGCTTTTCCATGAGCGGCCGGACCCCGCCGCCCTCTGCGGCGCTTTAGCAGCCTTTTCTTTCGTCTCCGCCCGCATTTCCCGAACCAGCTTTTCCCACCTCTATTTTTCTCCTTTGCCCACAGCATTTGTCACACTCTTCATGGATCTGACAATGCTCTCACTGCTCGCTATGCTGCTGTACCGGTTCTCCGGCTGGCGGCAGCGCGCCATGTTTATCACGACTGCCGTGCTCAGCGTGACGGCAGCTGCCAGCCTTTTCATGAATACGCTGGGACCGTACCGCTCCACCGGGATTTTCCATCCTTCCCCGCTTTGGATACTGGGGTTTCTTTTGACGCTCGCTTTCGCGTTCGGCGAATGGAAACGGCGGTGGTTCTTCCGTCTTTTCTGCCGGCTGATCCTGGCGGAAAGCGCGCTGCTCGTCCTGGTTTTCCTGCTTTTCGCAAAGTCAGGCAGCCTTTCGCGCGCTATGCCGCTCCGAGTGCTGTCAAGCATGGTTATGTTTGCATCGCTTCTCTCTGCCACGATTGATGTGCTTTATGACGAATTTGTTCGCTGGACCGAAGCCCGCCTCCTGCTCCAGCGGAATACACTGACACAAAGCAGCTACGAAGCGCTCCTGCGGCAAAACGAACAGGTGATGATGCTCCGTCACGACATGGTAAAGCATCTGCGCCTCCTGCGTCAGTTCACCATAGATGAAAAAACGGCCTTGTATCTCGATGAGTTGATCGGTGAAAATGAAAAAATCCACTCTATGATCCAGAGTGGAAATGAAATGATGGATATTATCTTAAACAGCAAGCTGAGTGCCGCCAGATCCTGGAGCGTCATGGAAACCTTGCCCAAACGGAATACGACAACGATCATTATAAGATAACGGTACTGCTCCCCCTGCATCAAACATTATAATCCACGAGCCGCTTTTTCAAATCCTCCAGGCGGTACTTGCTGACCGGCAGCACCTCGCCGTTGGTCAGCTCAACCTCCCGGCTGCGAACGTAAGCAATGTACTTGAGATTCACCAGGTAGGAACGGTGACACAAAATGAACTGCCGCTCCAGCAGCAGCGCGGACAGGTCGGAAAACTTCAATGCAACTTCTTCGGTGCGGTTTTCCAAGACAAGACGGGTCACCCGCCGCATTGCCTCAACTGCCATTATACTGCGGATCATGTCTGTAATCTGTCGGAGATCTTCCCGCTCATCATCGCAGACAGCAATATGCAGCTGTACGTCTCGAATGGTTTGCATAAAACATCACTCCTCTGTGCGGTTTCTTCGTCTATTACACCACGAATTCCCTGATTTACAAGAGGGCTCCGAATTAAGCCCGCTCTGTGCAGCAGTCAAGACTTTTTACAGCACTGATACAGCGTTGCATTCAAAATCAAGTAACATTACATCACCAAGGGGGTGCCTTGATATGTCCACTTTAAGGGTTAGCCGGAAGGATATTTGCCGAAACAAAAGAAGAAAGACAGCAAGGGATTCAAAACACTTGCTGCCTTTATCGCGCGGGCTTTTGTACCGTAAAATATATTCAAAGCTCGTTACCCGCAATCCTGTCGCGCACTTCCAGCAAACTGGTACAGACTGCGGTACATTTTTTTCGTAAATCCGGGATTGGCTGCATGAGATCAGGAACCATCACTGTCACACAACCTGCTGCAATCCCGGCATAGACGCCGTTGATGCCGTCCTCAAATACATAACAGTCCTTTGGAGCACAGCCGAGCATCTTTGCTGCTTTCAGGAAAATATCCGGCTTGGGCTTCCCGTTTTTGACCTGACGTCCGCTGACAATCACATCAAAATAGGATTCCATTTTTGCATACCCCAGATTCTGCATAATCATTTCCAGCGGGCTGCTGCTTGCAACAGCAAGCCTTACTCCGTGTCCTTTTAGGAAATCCAAAAGCTCCCGTGCGCCCGGTTTTATTGGAAGATACTCTGCGGCACATTCGGCAACCCGCGCCGTGCCGCCGTCTAAAAATGCCTGTGCGTCCACCTCCGGATAATGCTTCCGGATCACTGCAAGCGAATGCGCACCGCTTGTGCCGCAGATGTCCTGCGGAAAGCCCGGGCTTGGAACCTGCCCAAATTGTTTCGCCATTTCCACCCAGCTTTCCTGATACAAGCGCTCGGTGTCAAACAGCAGCCCATCCATATCAAAAATCGCGGCTTGCTTCATCATCTTCTCCTCCTATTTTCAAAACCCGGCAGCCAAAGCAGCTGAGTGCAAATTTTGCAGCGCCAGTCACACAAGCGTGCTCACGGCAGGCGCATGGATAAATATAACCAATATCCCGGGCGAAACGGTCATATTGTGCGGCTTTATTCAAAAGCTGCTGCATATATGGCCCGATCAGTCCGCCGACAGTTCCACCAATCATCAGATCGGTGTTGTACAGCATCCGCAAATTCGTCAGCAGGATCGCCAGATACCGCAAATATGAATCCCATTGAAGCATTGCGTCCGGATCGCCTGCGTGTACACGGCCGAAAAATGCTTCGATTGGTTCTGCTCCGACGGTCAGGGCCTTCGGGGAAAGATAAGCGTCCGCGCAGCCTTCCTTTCCACAATAGCAGCGGTTTCCGTCCGGAACAAGGATCATATGTCCGACTTCCCCTGCATGGAAGGTATCCCCGGTAATCAGGCGGCCATTCAGCATACACGCACCGCCTACCGTCTCATTCAGTGATAGATAAACAAAACTATCCTGTGCTGTGCGGCTCTCTGCACGGCAGGCACAGTTTGCATCATTATCAAAAACGGCAGGACAGGGGAAGCAGCGGCGAAAGCGTTCCAGCCCCATATGGGTGAGCCCGAAAATATGGGAGTACAGGATTTCAGAACCATCTGTAGTACCAGGAAAGGACACACCCGCACCCAATAATGGGGCGGGTGCTGTGTCCCTCAAAAATTGCTTCAATGCATTTCTAAACTGTTCGTACCATTCTGGAGTGTCTTGAAAAGGCAGCACGATGGTGCGGACGCCCTTTATATTTCCACACAGATCCATCACAGCGAATTCTGCATGGTGTACTGCAATATTAACGCCAAGCGCACAGCCGGCATTTTCATTCAGGCAAAGCCTCTGCGCTTTGCGTCCTCCGTTCGATTCCGCAGAACCGCATTCTCTCAAGACGCCAATTTCCAGCAAATCTGTTACATTTTGCAGTGTGGTCGGCATACTTAATCCCAATCCCGACGCAATATCCTGCCTGGTCAGCACGTGCTTTTCGCGCAGCAGCGCAAATATCCGATCCTTGGCCTGTTTTTTTCCTTGGATGCCTGCCTGCATTTTATCCACCAGCTTTCGGTAAGGCTTTTATTAAATATATTATATAATCTGACAGACAGTTTTGCAAGCAGCTTTTGGGAAAATACAGCACTAGATCGTGATTTCTGAGCTGCTCAGGAAAGGTGTTTAGATGCCTTGCAGCCGTTCCTCAAGCGCGGCCCTCGCCGACTCATACCCCGGTTTACCAAGCAGTGCAAACATATTCTTCTTGTATGCCTCGACCCCCGGCTGGTCAAATGGGTTTACACCCAGCAGATAGCCGGAAACAGCAAGGCTTTTCCAGAAGAAATACACCAGTTCGCCAAAGGTGTAATCATCCAGACGGTCAAGCGTGATAACAACGTTCGGTGTACCGCCGTCCACGTGAGCCAGCAGCGTACCTTTCATTGCCTTTTCGTTCATCTGCTGCATGGTCATTCCGGCTGCAAAATTCAGTCCATCTACATTGGAAGGATCTTCCGGCACCGTAAGGTCATGCCCGGATCGCTCCACCCATAAGACAGTTTCAAACAGCGTCCGCGCGCCATCCTGGATAAACTGCCCGATAGAATGCAGGTCGGTCGTAAAATTCGCTGACACCGGGAAAATCCCCTTACCGTCCTTGCCTTCGGATTCGGCCATCAGCTGCTTGTACCACTCACCGAACATGGTCAGCGACGGTTCATAGCTTGCCAGGATTTCCGTACCTTTCCCCTTTGACAGCATGATATAACGCACTGCCGCATATTTCATTGCATCGTTATCCGGCATTTCCGGCTTGCTGTATGCTGCTCTTGCGTCCGCACAGCCCTGCATGACTTTTTCGATATCCATACCGCCAGCCGCCATCGGCAGAAGCCCGACTGCGCTCAGGCAGGAAAAGCGCCCGCCAATATTATCCGGTACAACAAAGGTTTCGTAACCCTCTTCTTCCACAAGCCCGCGCAGCGCACCCTTATGCGCGTCTGTCGTTGCGTAAATGCGCTCCCTTGCACCCTCCTTTCCATACTTTTCTTCCAGCTTCGCCTTGAACAGCCGGAAAGCAACGGCAGGTTCTGTGGTCGTGCCGGACTTAGAGATTACGTTGACCGAAAAATCCCGCTCGCCGATGATATCAAACAGGTTCTGCACATAGGCGGAGCTGAGATTATTGCCTGCGAAGTAGACTTCAACACCTTTTCCGCTGTACAGCTGGTTCCCGAATGGGCCTTTTATAAATTCCAGCCCTGCGCGTGCGCCCAGATAGCTGCCGCCAATCCCAATCGCCACCAGCACCTCGCTCTGCGCCTGAATCCGCTCTGCTGCGGCCTGGATGCGGGAAAATTCCTCACGGTCATAGGTTTCCGGCAGGTCGAGCCAGCCCAGCATTTCGCTGCCCGCACCTGAGCGCTCGTGCAGGGCGCGGTTTGCGGCCTCCGCCAAAGGGCGGATATATTCCAGTTCGTGCGCTTTCAGCCCTGCATTTTGCACGTTTAATTTGATTGACATGATGGTCCCCTCCTTACGGTTCAATGATCTGGATAACAGTACCGACCGAGACATCGGGCATTGGCTTATTTTCCACATAAATGGTACCAAGCATCTCGACCTCAGACTGTCCGCTGAAATTAACTGTACAGTGCCCCAGTCCGGCAAGCGTCACGGGTGCTTCCTGACCGACCGCTGTAATGCGGTATTCGTTCGCACCGACCTTCAACACCTGCCCCGGCCTGATCGTGCCGTTAATCGGCCGGACCTCAACCGAGTAACAATAGTCCCGCAGTTCCTCCGGCGCACTGTCACCAAAAAGAATGAAGAACCCTGCTTCTTGAAACTCGTCCACGCAGCTGCCGAGTGATTTGACCTTGTTTTCATAAATGACTTTCACGGAAATACCTCCTTCAAAAGCGTACAAATGGCGGGCAGCGGCGAAAGTCCGCACTGCCGCCCGCCGAATCGTGAGAGGGAAATGAGCTTAAGAACTATGAAGAAATAAATTGTCGCAAGTTATACTCACATGCGGAAAGACTTGCCGCAGCCGCCCCTTCGGCCCGCCGTCCTTT
>CAJUSB010000135.1 GCA_910589115.1 uncultured Clostridia bacterium
GCGTCCTATGCGGACGGCACCAGAGGGCGCTGCCCTCTGGACTCCCGCTGGGGCTGTGCGCCCCAGACCCCGAGATGCTGCGCATCTCTGCTTCGCCTGCGGGCGGGACGGGGGATTTTGGTGCGTTGTTTGTTGTTTGCACGTCAATAACCGGCCTGCCAAAAGGAGGGCAGGCCGGTCGGTTTCATGCGGGAGTTATATGGTTGTATTTTTGATTTAGAATATACGATATAGAGTCTGCTGGAAAGTTTTTCAAATCTGATAAAGCAGCGTTTATCGTTTATTGTCTCTATTCAAACAGCCATATACAAGTCTATTAAAAATTCAATTTTAGTTGTCAGTGTGTCACGGGAAAGAAGCTGTTCAGCAGCATTTTTTGCAGTTTTCCAGGCATAGGGTGTCATTTGATACAGTGCGCGGAGATCCCCATTTGTCTGCACAGTAATTTCATCATCGGCTATAATGCGTCCCATCCACTGAAAACCATCATAAACGATTTCATCTTCCTCATTTGGGTATGGTTTTTCATAAAGTGCTTCTTTTAATCCCCATAAATGTTCTGCGCCGGGTTTCACAGTAACCAGTGTTCCGCCATCGGAAAGCACACGGCGGAATTCTTTTTCGCACATCGGGGCAAACAGATGTGTAATCACATCAACGGAACCATCTTTCAACGGCAGCTCAAACAGGCTGGCGACGGCAAATTCCCCGTCAGGGCATTGACGGCCGGCATGGCGCAGAGCGGCTTTTGACAAATCAATCCCAAGGATTTTAACCGTCTTTCCGGCTTCATGGAATGCCTTTGCAAGTGCAGCAGTATAATAGCCCTCCCCGCAGCCAGCATCAAGCAGTGCTGCTGCTGGAAATTGTGTCACGATATCACATAACGTATCCCGCAGAACCCCATAATACCCTTTCTCTAAAAAAAGTGTGCGTGCACGGCACATAGCGGGACTGTCGCCGGGAAGGGAACTCCCCCGCCGGTTAGAAGGCAGAAGATTCACATATCCGCCTTGTGCAGCGCGGTCAAAACAATGTCCATTGATACAGCGGCGCGTCTTTAGACCGCTGTCAAGCGGGGTATGACAAACCGGACATAAAAACATAAATTCACACATCCTTATAAATGCAATTATCTTGCCATCAGAACGGCTTGCAGAATTCCTTTTTCTTCGGCGTCCAGATAGCGCGGCTCGTGCCTCCAGCCATCACGAATGACCCAAAACAGGCGGGAAGTCTGCCCGTCACTCCATAACTCCCAGCCCAGCAATAGGACGGTATGTGCCCGATAGGCTTTTGTCCAGATGGAAAGTACCAGCGGGATACCCTCGCTGGAAAGCATCCGCAGCCGCCGTGCCCCTGGAAATGGATAAACCGCAGGCCAGGCATCAATGCCGAGCAGCCGCCACAGGCGGCGGGTCAATGTGGCATTCAGCGGCGCGGGATAGCCGCCAATGCCCGGCAGGGGTGACCGAAAAAGCCGCAGGTGCTTACGCAGCAGCTGATAGCAGGCGTGCGGATCGTCAGGAATCTGCGGCCAGCTGCGGCGGTAATAGCCCAGTGCATTGATCAGTGCAGCCGGTGTGCAGTTTGGACAGGCTTTCCCGTCTTTGCTTTCATATTCGATTTGCCGCAGGCCGAAATCACCTTCGGCGCGGAATCCGGCTTCGAGACGATATTCCCGGCCGGTGCAGGCAAACAGATAGGCTCCCGGTGAGTTGATTAGACCGCCTTTCTGGTCTGTTAAAATTTTTTTGTCCAATTTGTACGCCTCCTTTGCCAAAAAAAGAATTTTCTTTTTTTCATTATAGCACATCGAGAAACAATATGATATACTATATTTGAAAATCGGGCTTTCACAATACTTGGGAAACCGTCTAAAAGAACGATAGTATCAATATATAGATTTGGATGAGGGCAGGCAGTAAGCCGGAGCGTACTTTAGCCCCCGTCCCGCCCGCAGGCGAGGGAGAGATGCGGAGCATCTTGGGGTCTGGGGCGTAAGCCCCAGCGGGAGTCCAGAGGGCGGCGCCCGCTGGCGCGCGCCGCGGAGGCGAAACGTAAGTGTATTAGAGCATCCACAACCGGAGGGAGGTGCAGCGTGAGAGGTATCTTTGCACAAAGGATTGGTGCACGCGGCGGAAGTCAGGCCGCAGATGATTTGCTGCGCCGTACCCTGCGAATGGCCGAGCCGGAAGCACCGATTCCGCTGCTGCGTGCACGGCAGAAGAACGGCAAACCGTTCCTGCCGGATTATCCTGGCTTTCATTTCAGCCTGTCTCATGCGGGCAGCTGGGCTGTCTGCGCTGTTAGTGAGTATCCATTGGGCGTTGATCTGGAACAGCTGCGCGAGCTGCGCCGCGGCGTTGCCGAGCGCTGGTTTTCAGCAAGTGAATGTGCGCTGCTTCGTCAGATGCCTCCGGAGGCCTTTTTTGAATTTTGGACGTTGAAGGAAGCTGCTGTAAAAGCTACCGGTGAAGGCCTTGCGAGAGGGCTTTCCCGCGCCCAAGTGACCCTTGAAAGCACCCCTGTTGTTCATCTTGAGTATTTCAAGGCTTTTCCTATCGGCTTTCCTGACAAAAACTACCGGCTTTCTTTATGCCTTTCTCGTGCAGATTCAGGCTGGACAAATGCAGAACTGCAAGTCATAATAATAAAGTAGTTTTTTGATGGCGGACAAATGTCCGCTCACTACGAACACAAACAGCCTGATCCAACAGCAGCGGACAGGCAAAAAGGGAGGATTTTCACCATATGAAATATATTACCATTCTGGGTGATGGAATGGCTGACGAGCCAATCGAATCGCTTGGGGGCAAAACGCCTCTGCAAGCGGCTCGCACGCCGATGCTTGACCAGCTGGCGAGGCAGTCAGAAATTGGGCTGGCCGCGACCATACCGGCTGGCATGAAGCCGGGCAGTGATACGGCAAACCTTGCCGTGCTTGGCTATGACCCGGCAAAAAATTACACGGGGCGTTCACCGCTGGAGGCCTTGTCGATTGGGGTTGATATGAAAGCGACGGATATTGCGCTGCGCTGCAACCTGGTTACACTTAGTGATGAGCCTAACATCCCGTATGCGGAGCGGCGCATTCTGGACCATTCATCGGATGAGATATCAACGGAGGATGCTTCGGTTTTGATCGAAGCGGTACGCCGTGAATTTGAAACGGAATCGTATCATTTTTATGTAGGAACTAGTTACCGGCATTTGCTGATCTGGTCAAACGGAGAAGTATTTGACATGAGCCAGCCGCACGATCATTTGACGGAGGTTATCGGGCCATATTTGACGGAGGATGCGGCATTGCGCAGGATGATGGAGCGCAGTTATGAGATATTGGACGGACACCCACTCAATCGGGAGCGGGCGGAAAAGGGGCTGAACAAGGCAAATTCGCTGTGGTTCTGGGGCGCAGGGACGCGACCGGCGCTGGAAAACTTCACGGAAAAGACAGGCCGGCGCGGAGCAATGATTTCTGCGGTAGACCTGTTAAAGGGCATAGCGATTGGAGCAGGGATGCAGGTGATCAAGGTGCCGGGTGCGACGGGCGGACTGCACACGAATTACCGTGGAAAGGCGATGGCGGCCGTGCAGGCGCTGACGGAGGGCGGCAATGATTTTGTTTATGTGCATGTAGAAGCGCCGGACGAAATGGGTCATCAAGGCTCCTGCGAGCGAAAGATAGAGTCGATAGAATATTTGGATGAACAGGTCATCCGGCCTGTGTATGAGGAATTGACAGCGCGGGGCATTGACTTCCGTATGCTGGTCATGCCGGATCATCCTACGCCGATTCGGGTACGCACGCACACGGCAGATCCGGTGCCGTATCTGCTGTATGATTCTTGCGAGGCGCTAGGCTGCCATGCAGCATATGACGAAGCGGAGGGGGCAGCTTCTGGACTTCTGCTCCGGGAAGGCTTCCGCATAGCCGACCGCCTTTTCTCCGTATAAGATGACTGCCTCCGGGGGGATGTCCTCCGCGGACAGCGCCGGGGCTCTGCCCCTGGACCCCGCCCTCGCCGGGAGGCGTCCTACGCGGACAGCGCCAGGGCTCTGCCCCTGGACCCCGCAATTTTTTCGAGAAAAAATTGACTAAAAGCTTTATTTCGCCTGCGGGCGGGACGAAAGATTTTGGTGCTCTGCTATTTGATTACTTGGTGATAACCGGTCCACCAAAAGCAGGGTGGACCGGTTGATTTACTGTGAAGAGGAGGCGAAACCACATGGATAATGAAAGCACAAGGAATGATATTCAAAAAGCACTGCTCTATGATCTGAGGCTGTTATTCAGCCGCGGCGAACAAGAGCATTACTCCAAGGAAGAAATCGTTACTTTGATTGATGACCTTGCAATCACGGTCACTTGAGGCCTGATATTCTGTAATTGAAAACATGGTCAAAATCCTCCCTGAAAAGGGAGGATTTTGACCATATAGGGCATATAACCAACGAAATAAGTGTTAGAAATAAAACGAAACCTTTTCTATCGTGCAGTCATTCAGGGATATTATTCCCACAGTGCGGACAGGCCTTGTCCTGGGGATGATGCATTACAACGAAACGTTTGCAGGTGTTGCAGCGCCGTGCCAATGAAATAATAAAGAAACTTTCAACCGTAAGAACCACCTTTAAGATTACCTCTAAAACAATGATAAAGGTATAAGGTTTCCAAACAATTCCAG
Organism: uncultured Clostridia bacterium; assembly: GCA_910589115.1. Lineage (GTDB taxonomy): Bacteria > Bacillota > Clostridia > Oscillospirales > Butyricicoccaceae > QXXE01. The sequence continues at coordinate 4,692 of CAJUSB010000135.1, forward strand.
CCAACATAACCATCAGCCAAATTCCCCATAGGATTCTGAACGATCTGAAAAAGCTGCCCTTTGGAACAAGAATCATAAGTGTCTGAATAAAAATAATGACGAGCCATAAACGATGAACTTCTGCAAGTCCTCCATCTGCTTTGAAACCAGCGGAATCAGGCAAATATAGTAATAAAAAGCAAAGCGCCCATCCTCCGGCGAAAAGCAAAGCTGTTCTGATAAACTTTCGAAACATATGTAATACGCCGCCTTTCTCATCCAGTCAGTCCGTGCCGTATAAACCGGAGGGCAAATGGAACTGCCAGTCCCCCGTCCCGCCCGCAGGCGAGATAAAGTTTTTACTCGATTTTTTTACAAAAAAATCGCAGGGTTCCAAGGGGCAGCGCCCCTTGGACGCCCTTCGCAAAGGGCGGAATCCCTATTCGCCGGAAACTAAACCTTCGTACAGTGCCTGATAGCGCACTGCCGATGCATCCCAGGAAAAATCAGCGTTCATGTCTCGCTGAACAAGTGCGTTCCAGCTTCGCCGGTCTTCGTTGTACAGCCGTTCGGCTGCTGAAAATGCGCCATCCAGTGCATCGACCGAGTAGTCCTCAAAGACGAAACCGAGCCCGGACTCTCCTGCACAGGGGGTGACCGTGTCACGCAGGCCGCCCGTCCAGCGGACAACCGGTACGGTGCCGTACCGCATTGCGATCAGCTGTGACAAGCCGCACGGTTCAAACCGGGAGGGCATCAGCAGTACATCCGACCCCGCATAAAGCTGCCGCGAAAATGGTTCATTAAATACCGGATAAGCGCCAATGCGCCCCGGGAATCGCTGCGCCAGCTCATTAACCATTCGCGTGTGCTCATCGTCTCCGTCCCCAGTGATGATTACCTGCGCGCCCCGTGAAATCAGCCGTTCGGCTGCTGCTGCAATCAGGTCAATTCCTTTCTGGTCTGTCAGCCGGGAGATGGATGCCGCCAGGAATGCATTCGGGTCAACCCGCAGACCAAAATCCCGCTGCAATTTCTCCTTGTAATATGCTTTCCCTTTTTTTACTGTTTCCGCATTGTAACGGAACGGCAGATACCGGTCTTCCTCCGGGCTGAATTCCCGATAGTCCAGCCCGTTAATAATGCCGCTGACCACCGCGCTGCGTTCCCGCAGCAGCTCGTACAACCCTTCCCCGTATTCCGGCCATTGGATTTCCTGCGCATAGCGTTCGCTGACCGTTGTTACGCGGTCAGCATAGTAAATGCCGCAGCGCATGGGGTTTGCCGTCCAGTTATACCATGCCATGCCGCCGGTATTAAATACTTCATCCGGCAGACGCGTGCAGTATTGCATATAATTCCTGTCGCAAACGCCCTGATAACGCAGATTATGAATGGTGAAAACAGTCTTCATATTCTGGAAAAACGCGTTATGCTGCCGCAGATAATAAATCATTGCCGCAATGGGGCCGGTGTGCCAGTCATTCAAATGAATAATATCCGGCTGATAGCCCAGGGACGGCAGCGCCGCCATCAATGCACAGGCAAAAAACGCGAACCGCCTTGTTTCAATCCCACAATCGCCATCATAAGGTTTCGCGCAGGTGAAGTAGTCCGGCGCCTGCAAGAAATAGTGGAAAATACCCTGCCATTTTCCGCGATACATCCGCACCCTGCGGCTGCCGCCCTCAAAGTCAACCGAGAAGGATGCAAAAAAGCTGAGTTCCGCCTGCTCTGCATCCAGGCAGGAATAATAAGGCAGCACCACATGTACATTGCAGCCAGTGAGTGCCGCAGGCAGTGAGGATGCAACGTCTCCTAACCCTCCGGCCTTAATAAACGGTGCGCATTCTGCTGTCACATACAATACCTGTATCATTCTGTGTATGCCTCCTTAATCAGGTAAATAGCGCTCCCAAAAGGCGCAAGCTCTACCGTGAAGGAATAGGGCATCCCCTTATATGGCACATCTGCTGTGCGGAATACCCGCGCTGCCTCTGCTGTTGCTCCGCCGTAGCATTGCCAATCCGAATTCAGTGCTTCTGTAAACACCGCAGTCCGGTCAAATCCTATGCGGAACGCGCTGTGCGTCCGTCCGGAAAGATTGAGTACCACCAGCAGGCGTTCGTCCCCCATGCCGCGCTCATAGGCATAGACGCAGGCCTCCGGCGCGCTGTCCTCGACCCAGCGGAAGGAATCGGCATTATATTCATTCTCATGCAGTGCCGGATGGATGAAATACAATCTGGAAAGTGTGGAAAACCACCGAAGGAACGCATCATGCAGCGGATACCGCAGCAGCTCCCAATCCTGCTGGCGTTTTTCGTCCCACTCGCGCAGCTGACCGAACTCGTTACCCATAAAGTTGAGTTTTTTGCCTGGTTGGGTAAACATCAGTGTATAGAGTGTGCGTCCCTGCGGGAATTTCAGGTCATAATCCCCCCACATTCGCTGTAGGATGGTTGCTTTGCCGTGAACCACTTCATCGTGGGAAAACGGCAGCAGGAAAAGGTCATTATAAAAGTAGCGCATTGGCCAGCAAAGCCTGCCGTAATGAATGCAGCGTTGTTCCGGCGGAAGCTGGAAAAATTCCAGCGTATCATGCATCCAGCCCAGGTTCCATTTGAAATCAAAACCCAACCCGTCGTACCGTGTGGGGGCGGTTACTTTCAGGTAGGCCGACGAATCCTCTGCAATCAGCAGTGCGGAGGGGAAACGTTCTTTGAGACCGCTGTTCAGCCCGCGCAGGAAAGCGGTACCGTCCTTGTTTTCGCCGCGTGCCTCGCTGCCCTGCCAGTAGATTGCATTGCGGACAGCATCCATACGCAGGCCGTCAAAATGGAAAACATCCAGCCAGAAATGTGCCGCTGACTGTAAAAAGGACCGTACCTCCGGCCGCGAAAAATTAAAGTTACAGGAACCCCATTCATTATGTCCCACATCCTCAAAGGGATACTCATACAGATGTGTGCCGTCAAATTCATATAATGCGTAATCGTCAGGCGCGAAATGCACCGGCACAAAGTCGAACAGCACGCCAATGCCTGCAAGGTGGCATTCGTTGACGAAATACTGTAAATCTTCCGCAGTACCATAGCGTGCGGTTGGGCAGAAAAACCCGGTCACCTGATAACCCCAGGACTCGTCCGACGGATGTTCGGACAGGGGCAGCAACTCGATATGGGTAAATCCGTGTTCCTTCACGTGTGCAATCAGCGGTGCGGCAGCTTCACGGAGCGTATACCAACCCTCACCGTCCGGCTTGCGCCAGGAACCCATGTGTACCTCGTAAATGTTGAGTGGCCGGTTATAGAAATCCGTCCCGCGCTGCTGCATCCAGCGTTCGTCAGTGAAAGCGAAGCGGTTCAGTTCGGTAACGACGGAGCAGGTCGCCGGGCGAAGCTCTGCGCCGAACCCATACGGATCGGCCCGGTCACGGGTGCGTCCGCCGTATTCATCAATGCGGTATTTATAGCGGGCGCCCGGACGCATTCCTTCCATCCACAGATACCATACGCCGGGATTTTCCTCCGGTTCCATCGGGACGGGCTGCCAGCCGTTGTAATCGCTGATGAGCGAGACAGCATTTGCATTGGGCGCATAGACACGGAAAAGTACGCCGCCCGGTTCAACCTGGGCGCCGAAAAATGTATAAGCAGAAAATTCACTGCCATCGTAAAAAGGGTGGTGTCATAATATGGTTGACAACTCGAATTTTCTTCCGAAAAAGAATATGTT
>CAJUSB010000136.1 GCA_910589115.1 uncultured Clostridia bacterium
CCGCCAACCGATGGCGATGATGATGACCGCAAGGTCACGCCGAACCCGGACGGCACGGTAGAGGTACCTGGCGGCTCCACTGTCGATCCCGGCGGAAACGGCCCGAAGGTGGAACTGCCGGACGGCGGCAAGGTTGACCCGGATGACGGCGGCGTAACGCCCGGACCGGGCGGCAGCGTGGTGATCCCCGGCGGCGGCAGCGGCGGCGAGGATATCACGATCACGCCGCCAACCGATGGCGATGATGATGACCGCAAGGTCACGCCGAACCCGGACGGCACGGTAGAGGTCCCGAAGGGGTCGGAAATCACGACCGATGATATTACAGTCACGATTCAACCGGACAGCCCCGGCCCTGGTGTGCTGGACCCGGACAACGATGTGATCAAGTTCCCGGATGGCGGCACGGTTATCATTGATAAGGGCGACGGACCAACGCCTCCAATCGATATCCTGGAGGGCGGCAGTATCTCCATCGGCGGCGATGCCACCGATATAGAAGGCACTGTTGAAGATTCCGATGGGGATGCTGTAGACGGGGCTGATGTACGGATACAGCGCGGCAATATTATTATGCAGCGTACGACAACCGGTTCGGACGGCCTGTTCAGAATGTATAGCATTCCTGGCGGTAAATACAACCTTGTAGCAGAAAAAGACGGAAAGACCGTGACAAAGCTGGTGACGCTGAGCGGCCAAACCGAGACGGTTACGTTGCATATGCCCAGCGACAACGTGAACTCTATTTTGAAGGTTGTCGATAACACACCGGTATCCGGGAGCGGCGCTAAGATCAATGAGGTCGTAGTTGGCGGCCTGGATGAAGAGGCCGAGGAAGTCAGAAAAGAGAACGATGGTGCGGAGAGCATCACCGTCACTATGACGGTAACCGGTAAAGCGGAGCATGAGGCTGAGCATTCCCAGGAGATCAAGAGGAAAGCGGCAGGCCAACGGCTGGAATACCTGGAAATCGAAGTGGAAAAAAATGTGGACGGCGATGTAAGCAAAATCGATGTAACCAAAAAATTACTGGAAATCGTTATCCCCTTTGATTTCACAGGAAAGGAAAATGTATCCGTTTATCGTTACCATGATGGCAGCGTGGATACACTGGCTGAAAGGCAGAATGCGGACGAGGAATATATTGAAATCGACAAAACAGGCGGTTTTATAACCCTCTTTGTCCGGAAATTCTCCACCTATGCCGTTGGCTATGACATTTCTGAAGAGGAACCGCCTGAGGAAGAAGAGCCGGGCAGCCCTGAGGAAGAACGGCCGGGCAGGCCTGCCAGACCCACCGCCAGCTCCGAAGAAGATCATACGCCCAAGATAGAAGGGGATGAACATGGCACGGTGACGATCCGTCCCGAACGGCCCAAGCCGGGGGATAACGTGACGATCACACTCACCCCTGACGCGGGCTACGATTCGGATGGGGTAACGGTTACCGACGAAAACGGGAAACCGATCCCGGTTATTGATAACGGCGACGGTACCTACACCTTCACCCAGCCTGATGGGCGGGTGACGATCCGGGTAAGATTTTCGGCAGTCGGAAGCGGCTATGATATCTGCCCGAAGGATCACACTTGTCCCATTGCCCGATTCGATGACGCAGTACCAACCGAGTGGTATCATGACGGTGTGCATTATTGCCTGGAAAACGGCCTGATGGTGGGCATTTCGGAAAACACCTTCCGGCCTGGGCAGGCGACCTCGCGCGTGATGATCGCTGCGATCCTCTGGCGGCTGGAAGGCAGTCCCGCGGTGAGCGGCGGAAAGAGCACCCGGTTTGCCGATGTGCCGGATCATACCTGGTATACGGATGCGGTCGAATGGGCGGCTTCCGCAAACATTGTCTCCGGCTACAATCGTAATACCTTCGGCCCGGATGACCTTGTCACCCGTGAACAGCTGGTGTCGATGCTCTGGCGCTATGCAAACTATAAGGGTTATGATGTCTCCGTTGGCGAGAATACCAATATTCTGGGTTATCAGGATATTGCTGCGGCCGGTGATTGGGCGATCCCCGCACTGCAATGGGCTGTGGGCAGCAGAGTGAGTGTAGGCAAGAGTGGAAATATCCTGGATCCGCAGGGATTCTCGACCCGCGCCGAAGCTGCGTCTATGCTGCAACGGTTTTGCTCGATGTATGATGTATGAGAAGAAAAAGCCTGAGGCCGCTGTAAAGGCGGTCTCGGGGATGCCCGCGGCTTCAGGATTTCTGCTTTAACGCGGATTTATCCTGGAACGCAAAAGAGGCGGCTGTTAAAAAGTCCCTCGGCTCCAAACGAAACGGGGCTGTCTCAAAATGATTTCACGTAAATCATGAGAGACAGCCCCTTTCGGATTTCATTTATGCTGTTGGACTTCGGATAGATTTTCGGCTTTTGCTTGTTTGGACATCTGTAAAAAGTGCTGATAGGCCTCTTCCGATTCATAAAGGAAAAGCGTTAACGATTTTCCTCTGGATGAACGCGCTGCCTGCCTCGGTGTTGCTGCCTGCTCAATTTCCCATGTCAGCCCTGCTTCTTCTAACGCTGCTTCCACTGTCTCCTGCGACAGTGGGAATTCAAACTGTGGCAGAAATTCCTTTTTTTCACAAGCAGCCACAAATATAATGAGAACCCAAATTCCGCAGATACCATGTTTCAAATAATTATATAAATGCATTGCGCTTATGCCAATACATTCCTATGTCTTATTAGGAACAACAGTTCATGTATTTGGGCACATCACTCCCTTATTGAATTTTCAAATCCGTAAATTCGGATTACAAAACATTGTCTAATCATAAAACAACTTTAGAAATCAGGTTTCCTTTCATTTATTATATTAAGTATAGATATACGTGTCAAGTTGATTTTATTATGTTCCACGACAAATGCGCGAGTTTCCAAGCCGGTCTATTGACGGAATTCCAATCACCCGATATAATAGAAATATCGACAAAAAAGGGGGCTGCGATGAAAAAGATCATTTTATGTCTGGCCGGTTTTCTTTGGCTGCTGTGTACTGCGTGCAGTCTGGAAATCACCGCAGAAGAAGTGCAAACACGTTTTTCACGTATTATCCAAAAATACCCCTCCACCACAGAGGAAGAAATTTCATTATCCAAAATGTCATCCGGCAGACAGAGTGCATATAATGCTGTGGTACGCCTAAAATGGAGTGAAAAGCAGGGCCGCTTCTCAACCGAAAGGGCATTGGAACAATACAGCCGGGAGCTTGCAGCCGAGGTTTCACAGCGTATTCCGATGATACTTGAGCTTGAACTTTCATGGATTGTCCCATTCCACGCGGAAGATGAAGCCGCAATGATATTCTCTTATTCCCGCCGGAAAGAAGGGCTGACACAAACCGCGTTAGATGACCGCTTCACCGATGGCACCTTTGGGGCCGACGCCTACATTGATCCGAATGCAATGGTCGATGTTCCTGTGCGCAGGATCGCACCTTCACCAAAAACGGAAAAAAATACAACGACTGCCAAGGATACCCCCTCTTCCTCCGATATCCCCTCTGAACCGGAGGAGGATTCCACTGATTCAGAGTCCACAGCCGGACTGGATACGGCAGACGATACTGCACAAAATGAAGATACAGAAGACTCCCGCCAAGCGGAATAACGTATCCGTCAGCCCTCACCTGAAACCGTATCCGGGCAGGATGCCGCCCTACCGTATGACGATACCACTGCCGTCATAATCGGGTATACACTCCCAAAGGCATTTTTTGTCGGGATATCTCGTAAAAAAGCAGCCTTCCGGGGATTGACAGGAAGCCGTTCCGGGCATATAATAAAAGAAACTCTTTGCACTGCACTGGCATATTTCAATATGCAGGCAACAGTACAAACTGAGCAGGCTGTGGACGGCTGTGCCGCCCATGAGGCCGGGCCGGTATCCGACAACCGGCAGCAGTGTGCGTTATTTCTACGCACCTGTGGGACAGTAGGTATGTTTCACAGGTGCTTTTTTCTACCCTGTGAGGTGCCATAAGAGAAATCCCGTTCTATTTTACAGGAGTTGATTCTTATGACAAATCTTAACCACGTTCCCTCTGCACAGGAAGACCGCATGATTGCACGCGTTTCCACAGTGACAATCCTCGGAAATGTCCTGCTTTCAGCAGTCAAACTCTTTGCCGGAATTGCCGGGCACTCCGGCGCAATGGTTTCGGATGCCGTCCATTCGCTTTCCGATGTCGGAACGACGGCAATCGCTTTCCTTGGTGTGCGCCTTTCCCGCAAAGAAGCAGACCGCGAACATCCATACGGCCATGAACGCATGGAATGCGCCGCTTCCCTGATCCTGGGTACAATCTTATTCCTTGTTGGCTTTGGCATCGGATGGGAGGGCCTTACTAAAATTACCGCCCGCGCCTATGACACCCTTGCCGTACCCGGTAAAATCGCGTTGGCTGCCGCATTTTTATCCATTCTCAGCAAAGAAGCAATGTATTGGTATACCCGCCATTATGCCTTGCTGCTCGATTCTGCCGCGTTTATGGCGGATGCATGGCATCACCGCTCAGACGCACTGTCTTCCATCGGCTCTCTTATCGGTATCGGCGGGGCAATGCTGGGCTTCCCTGTGCTTGACCCGGTGGCCAGCCTCGTGATCTGCTTATGTATCTTTAAGGTGGCTTTCGATACAATGAAAGACGCTTTTGATAAAATGTTGGATACCTCCTGCGGAAAAGAATATGAATCCCGTCTGTCCGCTTTCATTACAAACCAGCCGGATATCGTGCGCCTGGATTCCCTACGGACACGGATGTTCGGCAGCAAGGTTTATGTCGATCTCGAAATTGCTATGACCGGTACGAAAACCCTTCAGGAAGCACATGCCGTTGCCGAGCGTATTCATGATGCGGTGGAAGAAACTTTTCCTAGTATTAAACATATCATGATCCATGTAAATCCCGCTGATTAAATCCTATTTATTTCAAAAACCACTGCTGATGGCCTTGTATCTATAAAAGAAAAGGCTTTCCAGCAGTGGTTTTATGTGTATTTATTTATACGCTGTGGGGAGAGAAGCACGCTGCGGGCAGAAGATGTCCCCACGTCCCGCCCGAAGGCGATGGAGGGGAGTCCAGAGGGACGAGTCCCTCTGGTGCTGTCCGCAGAGGACGCCTCCCCGGCGAGGGGCGGGAGTCCAGAGGGCAGCGCCCTTTGGTGCCGTCCGCAAAGGACATCGCCTTTCGGCACATTCCCCTTGCGCTTACAACAGAATGCAAATCAGCCCGCCGGAATGCTCGTTAATAATCTTTTCCAGCGTTTCCCGTATCTTGCCGCGGGCATCGTCCGGCATACGGCTCAGCTTGTGCGAAAGCTCTTCCTTCACCAGCTCCGAAAGGGATTTCCCGAAAATGTTCGTTTCCCAAATCCGCTGTGGATCATCCTCAAATTCACTCAGTAAATAATGCACCAGCTCCTCCGACTGCTTTTCTGTGCCGACAATCGGGTTTACCTCCGCCTTGATATCCGCACGCATTAAATGTACCGAACTGGCACTCGCACGCAGCCGGACCCCATAACGCCCACCCTGCTTGATAATCTCCGGCGGTTCGAGCGAAAGCTCCTCAATCGACGGCATCACAATGCCATAACCGGTTTGATACACCTGTTCCAGCGCACCCGCCATACGGTCATATTCCTTCTGAATATGAGACAGCTCCCGCAGCATGGGGATCAGGTCGGCCTCGTCACGGATCTCAATCCCCGTCTGCTCACTGACTACCCCGTAAAATACACTCTGCGGTACATCAACCGCAATCTGGGCCACCCCTTCGCCCAGCTGGAGCGCATCCACCCGCGCCGATGTAATATATTCATTCTCGGACAGCCGCGCGCACATCCGCTCAACCAACCGCATCCGCGTGGCTTCGCTGCCCGCTTCCCGGATGGTATCATAAATACTCGCCTGTATCTCATGTCCCGTGGGCAGCGCAGACACAAAACGCGGCAGCTTCAGCCCGATTTCCCGCACAGGGAATTCATACAGCACATCCGAGAGTAAATGCTCCATTTCTTCAGTGCCCAGCGCCAGGCAGTTGACCGCAACCGCAGTAATACCGTACCGGTCGGAAAGCTCCCGCGTGACTGCCTGCGCTGCATCCCCCTCCGGCTCGCGCGAATTGACCAGCGTCAGGAAGGGCTTCCCGATTTCCTTGAGTTCCCGAATCACCCGATCCTCCGCCGCTAAATAACTTTCACGCGGGATCTCGGAAAAACTGCCGTCCGTCGTCACAACCAGGCCAATCGTCGAATGCTCCCGTATCACCTTTTCTGTACCGATTTCAGCAGCCTGCTCAAGCGTGATCGGTTCTTCGCTCCATGGCGTGACAACCATGCGCGGCGTGTCCTCCTCCATGGAACCCAGCGCCCCGTCCACTAAATAACCGACACAATCCACCAGCCGCACCCGGCAGACCCCGCCGCCTGAAATTTCGATTTCGGCTGCGTCCTCGGGAACGAATTTCGGCTCCGCCGTCATAATCGTCCGCCCTGAGCCGGACTGCGGCAGTTCATCCTTCGCCCGTTCCCTCTTGTAGACGTTCTCCATATTCGGCAGGACCATCGTTTCCATAAACCGCTTGATAAAGGTCGATTTGCCCGTTCTGACCGGCCCTATGACCCCAATATAAACCTCTCCGCCTGTACGGGCGCTGATCTCCTCATAAAGTCCATTCATTTTACACGCCTCCCTTTAATCGCCCATCGGGATCAGCAGCATCCGCCCTGATACCGTCTGCTCATTTTCCGCCAGGCCGTTGGCCCCGCGAATGGCGCTCACTGTCGTGCGGCATCCGCGTGCGACATCCCACAGTGCTTCTTCCGCCTCAATATACCGCAGTGTCAGCGTGACCCCTTCCCGGGCCGCAGGCAGCGGGTCGCCGATCGTAATTTCGGTCAGGTCGCGCAGCTCATGCCGCCCGCCTTCTACGTTATCCCCTTCCAGACGGATACGCAGGGTAACGCCTTCCTTGCCGCAGACTGCGCTGGCAATCTGCACCCGGCACTGTTCGCACCGGCAGGTATCGGCAGTAAATTCCAGCGTCATTGGCTTGGCAAAACTGTGCACCGTACCTTCCTCGTTATGGTACAGTCCCTGACAAATAACGGGTACATTCAGCCGTCCGTCCCCGTTTGCGGTGGGGCTGCCCGTCATAACGGCGGAGGTCTGCACCAAGTGGCTGACGGCTTCCCCCAGTGCAAGGTCACGCGTGCATTCAGCGCTCAAACGGCCCACGGTCTTATGTTCCTGCAATGTAATATTCCGCGTTTCGGTGTGCAGCTCGTGCGTTGTAGAATAGAGGTCGGTGACGGTGCGGAGTTCATGGCCTTTTTCGGCGCAAAGCATGGCGGACGCGCCTACGGAAAAGGAAAGCACGCCGCCGGGTTCCATGCGGCAGTCCATGCTGTTGGCGGTCAGACGCACGGAAACGGGCGCGCCCTCTTCCAGTCCTTCACAAGGAAAAACTTGCATAAAATTGGTCGTTTGTTCAAAGGTACGCAGTTCACCATCCATTTGCAGACCCATACCGCTGACAACAGCATCACCGCGCACAACAGCTTTGCCGTTCATGGCGCGGCATTCGGTCGGACGGAATTCGCAGGTGGCGTACAGCAGGTCGAGGTCATCGGCATCGGGCAGCTGGGCATCTTCGAGCACGGTGAAATCATTCACTGAAAGCTGCTCTATGAGGGTAACTTCCAGGCTTTCGCACTGGGTCTCAATAGAGGGGTCGCCGCGTTCGATGGATTCGGTCAGTGACACGCAGGTTTGCCGGTAAGCGGAGAGGTCAAACACCATCCGAGCGGTGACGCTTACTTTGCGGGAATTGACTGCTACGGCTTCAACGCCGGCCAGGGTGCACCGCGCAAAGCAGCAGGTATCCTCGTGGATGCCCCGGCATTCTTCGATGTGGGCAAAGGTCAGGGGGATATCGAGGCGGCGCAGCTCGTTTTCACCTTCTGGCAGATAGAGCACAGCTGTTTTGACAGTGCCAGAAATCAGCATACGGTCCTTTTGGGGGGCGGCGTCTTTTACGCTCAGCATCCCCCTTGCGCACACGATCCGGCCGATATCGGGGTAGGTATCGGGGACGATGGCGTCGGTCCCTTCTTCGTAGTTGGAAATGCGCGACAGGATGCTGTCCCAATATTCCAGTTTATTTTTGTTAAGCTCCATAATCAGCTTGTTCCTCCTTTGTTGGCTGCTTCTATCCCAGTCTATGGCCGCCGCCCCCGAAATAGAACCATCGCCTCTGCCGCGGGCACCAGAGGGCGCTGCCCTCTGGACTCCCGCCCCTCGCCGGGGAGGCGTCCTACGCGGACAGCGGCAGGGCGCTGCCCTGCACCCGCGCCTATGCGG
>CAJUSB010000137.1 GCA_910589115.1 uncultured Clostridia bacterium
TCCGCCCTGCACCCGCCCCTACGCGGGGAGCGGCAAGGCTCCGCCCTGCACCCGCCCCTACGCGGGGAGCGGCAAGGCTCCGCCCTGCACCCGCGCCTATGCGGCGGGCACCAGAGGGCTCTGCCCTCTGGACTCCCGCTGGGGCTTACGCCCCAGACCCCGAGATGCTTTGCATCTCTGCTTCGCCTGCGGGCGGGACGGGGGTTTGGGTGCGCTGTAACGGTTCATGCCGTGCTGACCAGCCCGCCAAAAGGAGGGCGGGCTGGTCGGTAAAACGAATGCAGGATTTGAAAAGTATTTATATTGTTTTTCCGTTTATGATTGCTGGAGCGGCCCGCCATAAGGACAGCGGGCCGCTCGGTTTTCTGCTTTGCCTCCGGGAAAGAGATTTTCAATCTGGCTGTTTGCGGTTATAATATAAACAGTTTTAATATTTCCCTGAAGGAGGCCCGAATATGCAGACACTGCATCACGAAGAAGCACTCACACTGCTACGCAAATACAATCAGGAACCATTCCACATCCAGCACGCTCTGACGGTAGAGGGCGTTATGCGCTGGTATGCAAACGAACTTGGCTACGCGGACGATGCCGATTACTGGGCAACAGTCGGACTGCTTCACGATATTGATTTTGAACAGTATCCCGATGAACACTGCTTAAAAGCCCCTGACCTGCTGCGGGCGGCCGGAGTCGGTGACGATGTGATCCATGCCGTTTGCAGCCACGGCTGGGGGCTGACTGTCGATATCAAACCTACGCATGAAATGGAAAAAGTCCTCTTCGCTGCGGATGAACTGACCGGGCTGATTGGCGCCTGTGCGCTCATGCGTCCATCCAAAAGCGTCCAGGACATGGAACTCAAGTCAGTCAAAAAGAAATTCAAAACCGCCAGCTTTGCAGCCGGATGCTCACGCGATGTGATTAAAAACGGCGCAGAACTGCTCGGCTGGGAGCTTGATGAACTGATTCAGAAGACCATCCTTGCTATGCGTTCCTGTGAAAGCGCCATTCAGGAAGAAATGGACAGGCTTTCCTAAAATCCAGACACTGCTTTGACCCGCTCGCCTTGCTTTCAGGCGGGCGGGCTTTTTCATGGTGCGCCCGGATAAGGGCATATCTTATTAAAGAAGCCGCTTTATAAATGTGGGATAATCGTGCGCTTAAAAATTTTATGGAGCGCTACAAGTACCGTCATACATACGTCAGGGGCTGCATATGCTTTGGATATCAGGCCGTGAACGGCATTCTATGAGAAAGGCAGGCGTGCAGCATGAAAAAGAAACACTCCCACAGACGTGGTTCCCGCAATCCGATCACCCTCCCGGCATTCCTGTGCATCCTGCTCGCCGTGCTGCTGCTCGGCCTGCACTGCATCGGTGCGGAACCTGCTTTCCAGGCATTCCTGACCCGTCTTGCAACCAGTGAGAGTTTTGTTTCCGGTGCGCTTTCCCTGGAACTCGGCCCCGGTGGTCAAAGCCCTGTCGTTCATGCCCCTTCCGCTGCTGCAAGCAGCCTTGAACAGCCCCCGGAACCGGACAAGACAGCCGACCTCCCCTTGGACGAGCCAGTCAGTGAGAGTGCCTTTTTCGCGCCCATACCCGCCGTGGGAACCTTTACAGAAAAAGCGGATACTGTGGAGGTTTCCGGCACAACCGGCCTTTCCTACAGTGTGGAATCCATGCTGAAAAATCCCCTTGAAATCCGGCGGACAGATGGCCCACAGGTGCTGATCGTCCATACCCACGGCAGCGAAGCCTATACCTGTGACGACCAATACAGCTATACCTCGGAAGAAAATTTCCGCACAACTGACACCCGTTTCAATGTCGTTCAGGTCGGTGACCGTCTCACCGAAGTGCTGGAACAAAACGGCATACAGACCATCCACTGCCGCAAAATGTTCGACAGCCCAGCCTATAACGGCTCCTATGGACGTTCTCTTGAGGAAATACAAAAACAGCTGAAAGAAAACCCCTCCATCCAAATCGTGATTGACCTGCATCGCGACGATATTTCCCTCGAAAGCGGCGGGAAAATGTCCCTCGACTGGGAACTTGACGGGGAAGAATATGCACGCCTGATGTTCGTAATCGGTACCAGCGCCAGCGGCCTGCAACACGACAACTGGGAACAAAATCTAAACTGGGCCGTCAACCTGCAAGCCAAACTTGATGCAGCTTATCCAGGCTTCATGCGCGCCGTCAACCTGCGCAAGCAGCGCTTTAATCAACACTTGCGCCCCGGCTCCATGATTATTGAATGCGGCGCATCCGGCAATACGCTCACGCAGGCGCTCCGCTCCATTACGCTTTTCGGAAATTTCCTTGCCGCTGAACTGAACGCCTGATTCCTATACAGATAAGCAGCAGCCACCATATGAATCCTTTCATTTGGTGACTGCTTCCTACTGCGCATATAAAACGCCTTAAAAATATCTAAAACAAATAATTTTTATTCAAAAATCGTCTCTTGACAGAAAATTTATATCATGTTATTCTCAGTTCAGTGGTTGGCGCCAACGCTCACCTATCAAACAAAAAGGAGCGTTTTCATCCCTATGAGACATACCGTTTGGACAGGCCCGCATTATGAGGCGGGCAGACAGCAGGGCGCACTTCTGCGCACCGAAAACCGCCCGTTCTCTTCCCTTTTCGGCCCCCTTTCGCTGGAACGCAGCGCATATGCCACTGCCTGTATCCCCATTTACGAACAGCAAGCGCCCGCCCTGCTGGATGAACTGCGCGGCCTTGCTGACGGCGCACAGATTCCATTTGCAGATGCTGCGGCTTTCCTGCTGGGCATGTATGCCTTTCCGGCGGGCAACGGCTGTACCTGCTTTGCCGTGGATACCGGCGATGACGTGATTTTTGGCCGAAACAGCGACTTCCTGACCGCTTTTGCACCCCCTTATGAACATTGCCATTATTCTCTCACAAATGCTTATTCCTTCTCTGGGAATACAACTGCTTTCAGCGAGATGGAAGACGGCGTAAATGAATACGGCCTTGCAGTCGGTATGACTTTCGTCTATCCGACCGTATGCCGTCCCGGCCTCCATGCCGGGTATCTTGTCCGCCATTTGCTCGAACACTGCAAAACTACGGAAGAAGCAATCTCCGAACTGTCACACCTGACAATCGGTTCCTCCCAAACACTGACCCTGGCTGATGCCTCCGGCCAAATCGCCGTCGCCGAATGTAATGCAGAACGTCTGACCATCCGCCGTCCTGTCCCCGGCACGCAGGGCGCTGCCGCAGTCAATGACTTCCGCACACCGGAAATGTCCCCCTTCCGCTATGACCGCACAGATGACCTGCATTCTGGACTCCGCTGGCAAACCGCCACACGCTGCCTGCGCGAAAATCAGATACATTCCCTCAAAGACGCCTGTGCGCTGCTCTCTGGAAAATACGGCTTCCTCTGCCAGTATGACCGCACACAAGGTTTTGACACCGTCTGGTCAGTGGCCTGTACCCTGCGCAGCCGCCAGCTGCTGCTATGTGAGGGAAACCCCGCAAAAAATCCATTTCGCGAGCTTCCATTCCCATCCGCGCAGTAAATCGACCGGCCCGCTGTCCTTATGGCGGGCCGGTCCTGCATACATAAACAATTTACTCCTTTATTCCCCTGCTATCAAACACCATACTCCTCACTCACACCGACCAGCCCGCCCTCCTTTTGGCGGGCTGGTCAGCACTGCATAAACAGTCACAGCGCACCCAATCCCCCGTCCCGCCCGCAGGCGAAACAGAGATGCGAAGCATCTCGGGGTCTGGGGCGCAAGCCCCAGCGGGTGCAGGGCGGAGCCCTGCCGCTCCCCGCGTAGGGGCTAAAGCCACGCCTCGCATAAACAACGAACCGCCTCCCGGAAACACTCGGAGGAAATCCCCGCATAGCCCAGGATTAAAGTCGCCCGCTCCGGTTCGCTGCCAGAGGCATAGTATCCCGATAGCCCGCAGATGCATACCCCACGGCTCGCAGCCCGCCGCACAAGTTCCGCCTCGCTTAGGCCAATGCTGACCCGCAGTAAGATATGCAGCCCCGCTTCCGCGCCGCATACCTCCGTTACAGACGATAACGGACTCTCCCGCAACGCTTCAAGCAACGCTTCAAGCCGCCCCTTGTATATGTTCCGGCTCCGGTTGATGTGCCGCTCAAATGCTCCCGTCGCCATGAATCGCGCCAGCGTATGCTGCTCAAATGCCGGCACAGAAGATGCATACAGCGAAAATTGCTCCCGGTATGCCGCCAGCAGCCCCTCCGGAAGCACCATGTACCCGATTCGCAGGGAAGGCGCAAGGCTGTTCGCAAAAGTATTCAAATATATTACCTGCCCCTGCCGGTCCAGCTCCTTCAGCGCCGGGATCGGCCGCGATGCGTACCGAAACTCTGAATCATAATCATCCTCTATCAAATATCGTCCGGGACGCTCCCCCGCCCATTGCAGCAGTTGCATCCGCCGCGATACCGGCATCACGACCCCCGTCGGAAAATGATGCGACGGCGTAAGATATACCGCCGTCGCTTCCTCCAGCCGGTCCGCACACAGCCCCAGCCCATCCAACGGTATCGGCCGCACATCTGCACCGTTTACCTCGAAAATTTGATACAGCTTTCGATAACCAGGATTCTCCAGCGCGTAGCGCTGGCCCTGCCCCAGCAGTCGGATTAGTATATGCAGCAAATATTCAGAGCCAGCCCCGACAATAATCTGTTCGGCAGAAACTTCAATACCACGGAACGCCAGCAGATAATCCCGTATCGCCTCCCGCAGCTCCAATTCCCCCTGTGGCACCGTCTCCCGCAGCAGCCGGTCTGCATACTCCGTCAGCACCGCCCGCGAAAGCCGCGCCCACGTCGAAAATGGAAAACAATCCATATCAACCGTATTCGTCCTGAAATCAAACCGCCAACCGGTTTCGGCTGTTTCGGCTGGTTGGGTTCGCTCAGATGAAATGCCGTTCCCCGCTGTGGGTTCCGCACCCGCACAGACTGCCGTCTGACGGGCCGGAACAGGCGGCACAGCCAATGCCTCCTGTACAAAATACCCCCGCCGGGGCGCAGAAGATACGTATCCCTCCGCCAACAACTGCCCGTATGCTGTCTCAACCGTAATTTGGCTAACCTCCAAATGCTGCGCCAAGCTGCGTTTGGAAGGCAGCCGTTCACCGCCGCGCAGCACCCCACTCGATATATCCTGCCGGATCAAACGGTACAACTGCTCATAAAGCGGCATTTTTGCCGCCGGGTCCAGTATATAGGTCAGCAAGACGACACGCCCCTCCTCTCCGTCCATTTGCCAAGTACGCTTGTTACCACGACAATTTCAACCGGCGCACCACCCGCCGGAGACGTCCTCCGCAGCCAGGGAGCTCGGCTTCATCTGAACCGCCCTGGACAGCCGCCTCACGCGCTGCCACCCGCGCCGTCCGCGCTGTCCGATTCAAATACCAAGCCGCCGGATTGAACCAATGCACACAAGCCGCCAACAACATCAACCATCCGCGCAGATTGTCAAACCGCCGGATACGCACCAGCTCAAGCCGGAGCAGCTCCGCAAGCTGTTCTGCCTGTCCCACACTGTCCGGCAGGATAATCACCGGATGCAGCACACCAAACGTCACTGGTGCCGGCAATGCAGCGCTGCACCGCAAAAGCGGTTTCCGCCGCCCCGCACACAGCGTATCCAACACCTCTTGCTGCGCCGCAGACGGCGCATGAATACTCTGCCGAATCTTTCTGCGCAGCTTTATATATCCCCAAAGATGCGGAGCAAATGCCGCACACGCACCAAAAAACCACAGAAACGCGGCTACCCGAGCCGCACCAAAGTGCGCAAGCCTGCGGGCCGTTTCATACAGCCCGCCTTCCCCTCCAGGGAACAAGCCCGCAATCAGCCGCCATTCCGGCGCAGCCGGGAACAGCATCCGCACCCCTGCCGCCAGCAGCAGCGCCTCCCGCAGCGCCGGGCGGCGGCTAAGCAGCGGTGTAAGCATCCGCACACAGCCTACAAGCGCCGTGCTGGAAATGGTCAATGTCAAAAGCAGCCGCAAAAAAGCCGTCATTCCAGATTCCCCCTTAATATCCCCGTCCTGGACGGGGTAAATTTTCTTCCTGCCCCAAAACCGGCGGCACGCCGCCTTGCACAAATATTCAGGCAGACCTTCTAATTATAAAGACGGATTCAGAGGGCATTCCGTGACAGGCATTTTTCACAAAATTTTTACTTTTTTTCTGGCAGTATCGCTGAAATCTGGCTTTTATAAGCAGACTATCCTATTTTTACAAACAAAAACTGCGGTCATTCCCTCAAAAACAGGGTAGAATAATTTTCCTGCGAGCCCGTCTGCGGCAATAAAAAATCTCTTATTCCTATCGGATATTCGTTTTGACAGTAAAAAAGAGGTGCCGTCTGCAATTTATAGTTAATCAGCCTATTTTCAAGTTGAATTTTGTCAGGTATACTAATAGTTAGATAATCAATGTATTGTGAAAAAGAAACGTGACAAGAGGAGGATGCACCGTGAACTATAACATGATGAACCATGTCGTGAACCACTTACTGGACGTGGACAGCTATGGCCCTGTCTTCATGTACGCCACCAATCAGGACCTGACGACCGCGCCGCGCCATATCATCCGCATGACCGAGCCGGTCGATCCCGAGCTGCTGCGGGAAGCCCTGAAAATCACCCTGCTGCGTTTCCCGCAGATGGGCCTTGGCCTGACGCGCGGCACAACGCAGTACCGCTACCGCCTGCTGAGCGAACCGCCGGTTGTGCTGCCGTTTGACGATATTTCCCCGTATTATATCGGCTCTAAGGACACCAATGGCTACCTCTTCTGCTGCGGCTATCGCGAAAAAACGATTTATCTGGAATACCAGCACTGCACCAGCGACGGGCGCGGATTTAACGAATTCATCAAATGTGTACTCTTCTATTATTTGAAGCTGCGCGGCTATGCGATTGAAAATGACGGCAGCATCCGCACGCTGGAAACCGACTTCCGGCCGGAGGAAAACGAGGACGGCTTTGCAAAACTGCATCAAGTGGAGCAGTCAGACGAAAACCATGTACCAGATGTACCGGCTTTCCACCTGCCCGAATATGACGGCATGGAGGATGAAAACGAGCTGACAACGGAAATCACCCTGCCGTTTTCCCAGCTTCGCCGCTATCTCAAGCAGAATGACATCACGCCGCTGACTTTTATCATGACTGCTGTATGCCACGCGATGTACCGCACTTATTATGAAGGGACCGACCACAAGGAAGCAATCGTTGCTGAAATCCCGACCGATCTGCGCACCTATCTGCCCTCCCCGACGGTTCGTTTTTTCGTTGCCCTGCTTGACCTGCCGTTCCACTATGAATATTTCAGCCTGCCCTTTGCCGATGCCTGCCGGAAGCTGAACGAATTTTTTGACACGCAGCGTGCACTGCCGCACGCTGCCTACTGGGCCTCAAAAAATGCAAACCGTGTTTCAACGGGCCACAAATCGGACATGCCAATCGACGAAAAGGAAAAGATGATGCGGGAGCAGGCGCGGGCCTACATCCGCCGTGACAGCTTTATCCTGACTAATATCGGCCCGTTCCAGCTGCCGATCAGCATGGAGCGGCACGTAGCAGATTACGGCGCGATTCTGCCCTGTGCCCACCAGCCTTTCGGCATTCTGGTCAGCTCTTACCGCGACACGCTGAAAATCGCGCTTTCCCAGCGGGACCCGCGCCCGGACCTGGTCCGAAACCTGGTCGCCGTCCTGGAAGAAGTCGGCTTCCGCGCCTACACGACATCTTATATTTTCCACCCGACGCGTTACGACGGAAAATATCTCGGCGGCGGCGCAAAGCATTAACCCTTTAGCAGGGCACCTAAAAACAGCCCTCCCGTGAAAGGGAGGGCTGCCATTTTCACACGTCCTACGCCCCTACGCGGGGAGCGGCAGGGTTCCACCCTGCACCCGCCCCTACGCGGGGAGCGGCAAGGCTCTGCCCTGCACCCGCCCCTACGCGGGGAGCGGCAGGGCTCTGCCCTGCACCCGCCCCTACGCGGGGAGCGGCAGGGCTCTGCCCTGCACC
>CAJUSB010000138.1 GCA_910589115.1 uncultured Clostridia bacterium
ATCGTCATTGACAGATTATGCCTTTGAGGCAAATACCAATCGTGTTATATATAGTTTGATGCCTGATATCCTCACTTTCGAGCGCATCCATAATGCTAACAAGTGTGTCAGGCTGGAAATAATGCGGGTCAGCGTCTTCTTTTTTAGGGGGCGTTGCATGTGCAGCTGGGTTATAGGGGATCAGCATTTCTTTTTCTGCTTGAGAAAATACAATGGAAATAAAGCCGTGAAACTTTCTTATTGTCTCTTGAGAGAGGGTTTTTTCATTGCATTCAACTTGAAATAGATCTTTTGTTTTC
This sequence comes from uncultured Clostridia bacterium, assembly GCA_910589115.1. Classification (GTDB taxonomy): domain Bacteria; phylum Bacillota; class Clostridia; order Oscillospirales; family Butyricicoccaceae; genus QXXE01. The sequence continues at coordinate 300 of CAJUSB010000138.1, forward strand.
TTCCCGAGAAAATCCGCAATATATTCAGCTTTTTTCAGGCTGATATATTCACTCCTGCAAAGCCTTGTTACCATTGTATGTGAAATGCCAGGTTCCCTTGCAAATGCTCCATGTGACATTTTCCGCTTTTCTGGCAAATCATGGAAATCAACTATAGGCCTTGCCATATCACCTGTTTTTCTGGTTTCAGGTTTCGCGAGTTCCCGATAAAAATTATTAAGGTGCTGCGGTCGAATATCCTGTAGTTTCATGTAACCAAAAGCCGAGACAATCCGCTCCATAAAATATTCATGCATTGAAAGAGTGGTTTTTGCTCCCCCGCTATGTTCCTTTAGACGGATAACGTACCAAGCGTATTCCTCAAAAGTTTGGTCAGCGTTCAGATGGTAACCAAGTTCGATTTCCTTTTCAAACTCCACTGCCGCCTGTTTCGCGGCTTTCTCGGCCTGCTTCGCGGTCAGACCTTCGGGCGGGGTAAAGGTCTTATAATGCCGTTTCTGCTTCCCCTGCGCATTCCGCCCGGTCATAACTGTGATCTTGTACGCCGTCCCGGTCTTGCCCTTGATCTTCCTAATACTTGCCATTAAATCATCTCCTTGCGTTCTTCTGATCCCTGTGGTATAATGGGGGCCAGATGGCAGGCTCTAGCCCCCGTCTTGTGTTGTTAGGCTCCCTATTGGTTTGCTAGGCCGGGGGAGCCTATTCTATTACTTGCCGGTCGTTTTCGCGTCCCGGACGATCTGCGCGGATTCCTCTGGGGTCTTGGCCGCTGCTTCAATCAGCCTTGCCAGCGTTTCCAGCATCGAATCATATTGCGCATTTGTCATGCTCATATTTTCGGCCATCCTTTCTACCTCCTGCCTGATGTACTCGCTTGGGTGTTTCTCCCTTGCTGTGATTATATTATACTATATCTGCGCAGATATTTCTATTAGCAATTACAACATATCTACACAGATATATTTGTTTATTTTCTATATATACACAGATAGACATTTGTGCTATAATTATGGCATGATGGAGAAGGTGTAATCTAAAATAAGTGACCAACAAAAGGAGGATACTATGCCAGCATCTAAAGCACAACAGAAAGCAGTAAATAAATATATGGCTGCTAATTACGACAGAATCAATCTAACAGTTCCCAAAGGTGAAAAAGAAATCGTGCAGGCCCACGCCGCCGCCATTGGCGAAAGCGTCAACGGCTTTATAGGCCGAGCCATTAAGGAAACAATCGCCCGTGACGGCGCAGAGAAGCCCGCAGATGCATCAGGCAGTGCTACCGCCACCCCTGTATCCATTGGCGCAGAAAGCACCGTGCAAGCCATCTCTGCGCCCATATTGCCGTCCGAGCAAATGAAGCAGGTCAAGGCGCATATTGCAAAGACCGGGGAGGATACGGATGCATTCATTGAACGTGCAGTAAACGAACAAATCAACCGGGACAGTATGGCCTTTAAGCTGGGGGTAAATCCTGCAAAGAAGGGAGGCGTTACAAATGACTGATAAGCAATTTGACAAGATCATGAAAATGATTCGCATGGTTCTTGACGGATGCAAGGACTTGGAAGAGGCAAAGCAAAAAGTCGATGAGCTGATGGACGATAAGAAAGCCGAATAAAAAACACGGGTTCCCTGTTTTATTGGGAACCCGTTTTAATATGCATCTGTAGTTTTCCATAGCCCAAATAACTGAAACTTAGGTTTTTCCCTAGTTTTTCCTATCCGGCTCTGACAAATCGTTACTTTTTGTTACGAAACAAAAGTGCAGCAGAAATTCAGGTTTTCTCAAGGCAACCCGGCATCATATTCCAAAAACCTGCTTTAGCCTGTTCAGTAGCTGCATTTCTGCGGTGGTGTCCTTGCCTGGATTCAAGTCTGGATGATATTTCTTCGAGAGTACCTTGTAAAATTGCTTTAACATAGCGGTTTCATCTGCACTGTAGTTACCGGACAATGCAGTGGAGTAACTACCGGAGGCATATTCCTGCCAGGCCTGACGGGCTCGGCGGCGTGCCTCCCGCTCGGCTTTTTGACGGTTTTTGTGATCCCTCTGTATCTGCTTCAAATAGGCCTCATTCCGCAGCATACCGAACACATCAAAGCAGCGGTCATATTCGTCACCATCCACACCATACTTTGCGCAAAAATCCGAGCGGGTCTTTATGTGATCCCTGAATCCGTGAAACTCAAAAGAAAACCATTTTCGATTTCATCCTTCCTTTGTTCGTAAATTCCCCTTGAAATTGCTGAATTATGCGGTATCGTCCAGTCAGAGTTCGGATTTTCGAGCGAGATTACTCTTGAATTTCTTCACCCAATGGGTGAAGAAATTCTGTAGCCCTCTCAATGTGAAATTAGAATTTTCAGAGTGTGATAAACTATTATCCGGCGGTTGTAAATGCGATCTCAGAACAAAACAGTGCAAAATGTGCATGTGATTTTACGACGAGTTTCACGGATTCAGGTGATCGTTTATGATTTGCCGGTGTCTCTTCGCCGTTTGATATTCCTCGGATTGGTGAAAGTCAGCTTCTAAACGTTCACGCAGCGGGGTCAGCTTGGTTTCTACGAGGTTATAGATCGTGTCGCATTCTATACCAAGCTGTTTTGCTGCGGCATCTATAGCGCCGCCTGCGCAATCGATAAGGCTGTATTCTACAATGTCATAATAACTCATGGTTCGGATGGAATACTGTTTTTTTCGCACCCTGCCGCATTCACGATAACTTTGATGGATGCTGATTTTATAGGCTTCCAGATGAGGACGGTCAAAGCGTTCCCCAGCATACCGATACCGCCATAATGGCGGTTTGCCGTTTATGCTCCAACTGTCCCGCTCGGCCACAAGCTCACGGTAAGCCCCGTACTGATTCGGCTTTTTTAATTGTACCTGCTGTATCACACAAAACATACTGATACTCCTTTTTGTAGTTACTGCGAGCGGGTGCGCGGTAACTACATTTTATCAATCGCTGCTTTATACAGCTGTATCCAATCTGTAAGCCCCATAGAGACTACCCATCCCTCCCGGCTGCGCCGATGGAACACAGCAGGCAACCCGTCCCCAAAATACTGTGCATCCTCCGCAGCTTGGCGAAGGGCTGCGTACAGATTAAGATTTTCAACACGTTTGCATTCGATATGGACACCGGGGAGACCTGTCAAATCTGGCACTCCCCCAAAAGACAGAGAACCGCCGCGCTCCACGGGGTAACCGTGAGCCTGTAAAATGGTTACAAGCTCACGCTCGCCGTTTGCACCCTTGCGCTGGGACGATTTCCCCATAGCATTACCCAACAGAAACGCCAGTGTATCCCGTCTCATCTTCTGGGAAATCGACTTCACCGAAAGCGTCCATATACATCGGGCACACCTTGCGCTGTTTGTTTTCGTCCTCAACCAGTGCAAAACAGACAATAGGTAAGCCGGTTCCGGTGTCTCCTTTGTCATCCACAAAAAGTGCCTCCATATTTCCGGATGCGGGAATAATCTGTAAAATTTTAGTCATTTGAAAGCCCTCCATGTAAATTTTCCAGCACCTCCACAATCGAAAGCACTGCACATTGATTATTTTGATGGTCATAGAAGCCGCATTCATCCCGGCAAAAATCTTTAATCATCGGACAAATTTCTTTTCGCATATAGTTCCTCCAAATAAATTAAACTTAACGCTTTGATTTCCGGCTTGAACCGCTGCAAGTCTTCACGGCTCCACGAGCCAATAAACGAATCGATCAATTCCCGCCGGGAGAGTTTACCCATTTCTCCATAGTTCAGCACCAGACCTTTCAGGTAAGACGCATTCGCTTTGGACAGAGTACCCCGCCTGTGCAGTTCATAAAGCCGCTGCATCATGTAATACTGTGCCCGCCCGAGCGGGTCAGGGGGCGGCGGTTCGCCCTTAAACGCAGCTCGGGCAAGAGCATCCATAACAAATCATCTGCGGCATCACATTCTCCTTTCCTGTATGCGTTGACGCATCCTTATCCAAACCCCGCATGACAAAAATGACAATAATGACAAAAACCATAACACCATTTTCACGCAACTTTCAAGGGCGTTTTCACACTGTATTTTCACTTTTCAAGGTTTTTTACAATTTCTTTTTGTCATCCCTGACTACATGACAGAAATGACAAAATTGCGCTGAATTTATTTTTGTCATTTTCGCCATTTATTGTCATGACTGCAACATCGTTTTATTCGGGTTTGGAAATTCACATTTTTGGATCGTTATACGCGTTTTAGCGCCGGGTTTAGTTCTATTTTTTCGGTCGGTCTGCCTTTTGTCATTTTTGTCATTTTTGTCAGCCTTATATATCCTCTGGAAACCAATACCTCAACGCCTGGGTTGAGTTCCTTTGCTGACCGGAACCGTTGGCAGACCCTTAGCAAGTCGCGCTTGCTGATTTCACCCTTCCCGGATTCTTCCAATCTCCGCAGGATGTATTTTGCATCCTTTTCTGCCTGCGTCTCCAACGCTCCGGCCCGTGAGAATGCTGCAAGCGCGTGAGCCTTGAAATATTGGCCGATGGCTACCGCTGCGGCCATTGTGCCGCCCTCTATCTTTGCCTCTGCCGCGCAATGCCCATACTTGCAGCAATGCAGGATCGCCGCGATCCGCATAGACGTACCATGCAGCTTGCCAGCCCAGCCCCCGATCCCTTCCAGTTCATCAATCAGCTGCGGCTCAAGTTCTTGATGGAATGCTTCTGCAATGCTGTCCGCTTCATGATCCACATGAATTATTTGCGCCTTTTCGGTGAGTGGCACGCTAAGAAGATCGTAAATCAAACGCCTGTATTCGTCTTTATGCTCTGCTGGCACGGGGCGTGTCCGATATGTGCGCTTTCCAACCTTTGACTGGGGGAGGCTGTACAGAAAGCGGGCAAGGAAGCCGCGCCCTGCAAATTCATCCTGCTGCATCAGCGCATACAACACAGAGGGCTGAAACGTCAGCAGGAGCGTGAGCGTTGGGCGCTGTATGTATTCCGACTGCCTGCCCTTCCTGTCTACCCTGTAAGGGTCACCTGTATAGGCTTTCAGAAAAAGGTCAAGGTTTACGGAACCACTGTAGCGCCCTGCAATCACATCAAAAATACCGCCCTCCGAGCTGATAACCGACATTCTGCCATCGTTCTGTGCCATCAGGGAAGCAAGCGCCTCCGGCGTTGAATCATCAGAAATCAGACGCAGAGGCTTTACAGGTTCCAGATCGTTCAGCTCCTGCTTTGCTGCGATTACATCATCAAAATTAACACTCCCCTTTTCCTTTGCTGCCTTTTCGGTTATACTATTGACACGGCGGGCAAGCAAGTCTTTCTTTGCGGTGTATTCTTCCAACGCTGGCTTTCTCGCTTGGTTTTCCTCCCGCTCAAAATCATATACCGGAAATGTCATTGCCGCCATCACCGGGCTTTTTCTTTCTGACGGAAGCGCTACAGTTGCAGTATACAGACCTAACGGCTCGAACCATCCCTGAATCGGGTTGATGACGAAACTGCCCTGCACACAAAGCGCAATAACAGAAAGGCCGACAACAGCGGGCATATCAACCGGGACTTGCAGGCTTTCCGCGACCGCTGAAACATAATTGCGCAGTTCTGACGGAAGTGCGTCAACTGGGAATGAGGGAAGCGGGGTGCGTTCCTCGCTCTCAAAAGGTACAAAAGGCTCAAACTCTGGGCCGTCTTCTTTCAAGCCGTCTTTGATTTCGTCTGCATATCGTTCAAAATCCTGCTGCAAAGATACTCAACCTCCTTTCTGTCACGGAAAATCGTAATGACATCTACTACTGTTCCGGATTGTAAAATATCGCTCCAATATTCCAACATTGCCGCAGACCGGATTGCAAGCGCCTCTGTTTCTGTCAGATCATCCCTGCACCGTGCAAGCGCCCGATTTGCAGCCCGGCAGCAGCGGTCAAGGTGATTTATCGATTTCTCCCGCCACGCATTGTATGACCGCTCAATTTCCCGCAGCTCCCGCCTGCGTGCGGCCTGCTTCTGCTCCGCTGGTGTTAATACCCTGTCGAGCGGGAGTAAAAGCCCAAAATCCGCATTCAGCTGCCGCACTGCATCCATAGCGCTTATCCCAAACAGACGTGCTGTGAAGTCGATGGAATCCCCGGATTCATTGCAGGCCCAACAGCGAAAGCGGCCATCCCGGAAGGACATGGACGGCACAGTATCTGGATGAAACGGGCATAGTGCCCATCCGCGCCGGTCAAAGGTCAGCCCGTAGAGGCGGGCGGCTTCCTGAGCGCTTACCCGCTCGCTGGCTTCTCTGAAAACATCATTCAAGGGTTATACCACCTTCAAGCCGCTGCAATTCGAGACGGGCGCTCTCAATGGAACGCTCTGTATTCTTCGCCCGTGAGGACAGTGTGCGGATAAACCGCTTGATTTCTTCTGTGTCTTCCGGTCTAAAATAACCTCCTCCATCGGTGCACGTAGATAATATTACCGCCCCGGAGTTCCGTTCCCGCTCGATTGCTTTTTGCAGATCTCGAACAGAACGGAAACCAAGCATTTCCACCAGATGACGACTTGGCACAGCGTTCTTCTCTCCCCGTGGAAGAAAATCAACTATTTTCAACAGCATCACCCAACACAATCTTTTCCAGTTCGTCTAGGTCAACGAGTGCGATCTTGCCCCCGTCAAAGCTCTTGATTTTCCCGGTTTTCACCCACCTCCGCAATGAAGTAACATTCAAGTAAGTATCGGGATCTTTCGCCTTAATCGCTTCAACTGCTTTGGGAATCGTTCTAATCCTTGCCATTACAAACATCTCCTTTACAAAATTAAAAGGGCCATTGCCAGGATATTTCCCAACAATGGCCCCATTTAGCCCTTTCCATCCAACTTTTAGGATGAAGGTCTGTGCAAGCCATTGTCAACATATCGGCTCAATGGCTCACAACTATCTTATTTTGTTTTTGTTGGTTTCATTATAGCACTGGTTATTCTGAAATGCAAGTGTTTATTCGTCTTTCTTTCTCAAAATCGCATCCGCTATACACTCGCTTGCCTTTGCTTTGTTTTCTTCAATAATGTGTGCATAGGTATCGGTGGTCATACTTGTCTTAGTGTGGCCTAACATTTTAGATACAGTCACAATATCCACACCTTGAGAAATCATAATGGATGCTGCGCTGTGTCTGAATGCGTGCGGGTTGATGTGCGGCAGGCCGTGGCGTTTGCTGAACCGGTCAAGCCAGCCGTTAATGGTTCCGGGAATGATCAGTGAACCGTCATCTTTGGTGAAAAGGTAATCCGATGTGTTCCAGCTTTCACCGTATAATAGCCGCTGCTCCATATACCACGCCCGATATTTACGCAACAGGACTGCGGTTTCTTCCGGTATGGTTATAGTAAAACCACTTGAAAAGGAATAATCAATGTACTATAATAAGGGTA
>CAJUSB010000139.1 GCA_910589115.1 uncultured Clostridia bacterium
GCACCCAAGCCCCCGTCCCGCCCGCAGGCGAAGCAGAGATGCGTCAGCATCTCGGGGTCTGGGGCATCTCCCCAGCGGGATTCCAAAGGGCAGCGCCCTTTGGTGCCCGCCGCATAGGCGCGGGTGTCCAGAGGGCAGCGCCCTTTGGCGTTCAGTGGAAACGAAAAATGAACAGCAGGGCCGACGGCAAAAGCAGAGCAGGTATCACTCCCGCCCATGGATGCGTTGAAAGTACATGAAGCGCCGTCCATAGTGCGCCTTCCTTTAGGAAAAATAAGCCGCCAACAATGACGCAGAAGCCTGCACATACAACAACCGCCGCCGCCGCAATGTCCTTCGCCTCCCGCACCAGCTTGTCATAACCAACGACCTGCCGGTCACACAGCCTTTCCAACGCCGTGTTCAGCAGCTCCGCCGACATCATGCTCGCAAAACATAAACACAGAATCGCACAGCGGACCGCATCCAGCCGTCCCAAAATGGCAAATAAACTGACATATACCGCAGCCGTAATATGAATGCGAAAGTTTCGCTCTGTCCGCAGGCATGACCACACCCCGCGAAATGCACACGCAAAACTTTGCCACAGCTTCCGAATCTCCCGGTTCATCCCCGCGTCAGACCGAGCAGCTCCAGCACGGCCTCCTCCCGCTTGCGCATCAGACGGCAGTCCTCTTCCCCGCGCTCGTGGTCATAACCCAGCAAATGCAGCACAGAATGTACCGATAAGTACCCGCACTCCCGTGCGGGAGTGTGGCCGTATTCCTCCGCCTGCTGCACTGCCCTGTCATAATTCAATAACATATCGCCCAGCATCACACAGCCGCTTTCCGGGTCTTCGTCCAACTCCTCCTGCGCTTCACCGTTGCAGAATTCATACATCGGGAAAGACAACACATCCGTTACACTGTCCTTTCCACGATGCTCACTGTTCATGCGCCGGATCTCTTCATCATCAATTATGGTTACGTCAATAAATGCCGGGAAATCTATCTTCTCCTGCCGCAGCACCGCTGTTGCACAGCGAATAATCAGCTGACGGACAGCCTCCTCGTCTGCCAGTTCCGCCTCCGCCGTTACCCGGACACGCACCTCCGGCTGCCCTTGCTGCATGGCGTTCTTTTCCATGTTCATCTCCGCCCCTCCATCTTGTGGCGTACAAACCGATACGCAGACTTGTCCTTCCTGACTGGCTTGTCCGGCTTTGCAGGCTGGCGCTTCTTTTCGTATTCCGCATAGGCCTTGACAATGCGCTGCACCAGCTCGTGCCGCACAACATCCTTTTCACTTAGAAAACACTGTGCTATGCCCTCCACATCCCGCAGGACACGCACGGCCTCCTTTAACCCGCTCGTTTTGCCATCCGGCAAGTCAATCTGTGTGATGTCCCCTGTGATTACCGCCTGCGATCCAAACCCGATTCGCGTCAGAAACATCTTCATCTGCTCCGGCGTTGTGTTCTGCGCTTCATCCAATATAATGAAACTGTCATCCAGCGTGCGCCCCCGCATATATGCCAACGGTGCGACCTCTATCGAACCCTTTTCCATATGCCGCTGGAAATTTTCTGCGCCCAGCATATCAAATAATCCGTCATACAACGGCCGCAGATATGGGTCAACCTTGCTTTGCAGATCCCCCGGCAGAAATCCGAGCTTTTCTCCTGCCTCAACTGCCGGGCGGGTCAGAATAATGCGTGATACCCGCTTATCCCGAAAAGCGGCTACAGCCGCTGCCACTGCAAGATAGGTCTTGCCTGTACCTGCCGGGCCAATGCCAAGCGTTACCGTATGATGTGCGATTGCTTCCATATATTTTTTTTGGCCAAGCGTTTTGGCCTTCACGGGCTTACCTTTCGCGGTAATGCACAGCACGTCACGGGCAAGGGTATGCACTTCGCTTTCGCGGCCTTCGCGCACCAGGCCGAGCACATACTGGACAGTCTGCGTCCCAATGGGATCACCACGCCTTGCCATTTCCAGCAGTGCGGCAAGCGTGCGCTCTGCGAGGCTGACGGCCTCCGCGTCTTCGCCGGATATCTTCAGCTCCTGCTCACGGCTGACAATGGAAACGGAAAGCTCACGCTCTAAAATCTTAATATTTTCATCAAATGCGCCAAATACGCTGATCATCAGGCTTGCCTGCTCCATCAGCATGATTTTTTCCGTCATAGGGCATTCCTTCTTTATTCGGAGATTTTGGGTATCATGCAGTCAGACGGCAAACAGCGGGCGGCAGCGCTGTCTTGCAAATGCGCCGCCGCAATCAACCTGAAAAGTGCTTTACTCCTGCGTTTCGGCCGGATCAGGTTCAGGCGCGGGCAGGGTTTGGCTGTCCTCAACGACTTCGCCGATATCCTCCAGGGCTTCGGCAGAAAACTGCATCTCTAATGCACCGGCTTCTGTCCGCTTTGCGGGGGCTTTATGGGACGTAACTTCTCCGCACACCTCACTGGTGAGTGCAGCCAGGGCGCGTTCCTCCATGTCCTGGCGGAGTGTTTCTTCATCCACCGACACTGTTTCCGGCTCATAGTAGCGGTAGGTTTGTTTTACGAGCGCAGCGGGAAGCGTCAGGCCGTCTGTAACCGTCAGATAGCTTACCTTTACTATTTTATCACAACCGGCCCCGCAAATTCCACTGCCTAAATATAAATTTATCCGTTTTTTTCCCAAAATCAGCGCATACTGTGTTTTTGTTTTTCCGGTATAGTGCTTACGGAGCACGGAAATCGGACGCAAAATAGTTTTCTGATACCAGGTGCGGGCAATGACATCGCCGTCCGACCAGGTCAGGCGCGGTGACATTCCTTCTGCATCTCGGGAGGGCGGGACAAGTGCGTCAATCAGCTTTTCGCCGGTAGCGACGATATCGCCGGGCTTAACGACGGCCCAGCCACCAATCGGGGTAATGCGGACGATCTGCCCGGCGCGGCGGGCGACGACAGAGGTAACAGCAGTCGCATCAAGTATGTCCGGCTGTTCTTTTTTCTTATGGACGTCAACAATCATATGATTACCCATACGATTAAACCCAACATAAGAGATATTGTCCATTTTAATCATTAGGCTCCGCTGGACAGACTCGGAGTCGAAATCGCTCAGGCGCATACCGATGGTGACGCCTTCTGCGGCTAAGGCCCTGGACAATTCGGCGGAGGAGATGCCGGGCGGTGTTTTCAGCTGCAATATCCACAGTCGGGAATGCAGGAACCAGATGGCAGCGGCCAGGACAAAAAAACCGGCGCTAAAAACGAACCGATGCTGCATTGTGCGCAGCAGGAAGGGGAGACCGCTGCGGTGGAGGATATGTACGCGGCAGCCGGTGCGTCCCATTTTGGGGCGCAGGCGGCGAAAGTCGTGCAGCGAAAGGGTACATTGAAGGCGATTCCAGTCCTGTCGTTCGATGGAATGCAGTTTAATATTTTCACGCAGGCAGAGGTTGAGGAAGCGTTCCAGGGGTGCGCCTGTCACGCGGACGCGAACCTGACCGCCTGCGCTGCACAGCAGATGGTACAACATAGCACTCACTCCTTATACTCACACCAGAGGACTCTGCCCTCTGGACTCCCGCGCCTATGCGGCGGGCACCCCTCCGCGGGGAGCTCCCCTACGCGGGGCGCGCCAAAGGGCTCCGCCCTCTGGACTCCCGCGCCTATGCGGCGGGCACCCCTCCGCGGGGAGCGCCAAAGGGCTCTGCCCTCTGGACTCCCGCTGGGGCTACGCCCCAGACCCCGAGATGCTGCGCATCTCTGCTTCGCCTGCGGGCGGGACGGGGGATCTGGGTGCACTGATTTTTGCTCATACGGTGCTGACCGGCCTGCCAAAAGCAGGGCAGGCCGGTCGATTCACTGCAATAGCCCATTATAAGCCGCAGTATAATTATTTTATATCAATTCTATGCTGATAATGCGGCCAGTCACCGACAAATCCGTCAATGACGCATTGCGCAGCTCAAGCTCTTCCCCACTGATTTTTATGACCATCCGTCCACATTTTATGCGCATTGTTTCACTTCCATATTCGAGAATGCCCTCATGGTTTTCGATTGAAACCCGTCGGTCGCCCCAGATTTCAACGCGGGGCACATACATATTTAAGTCCTCTGCCAAAAAGCTGTCCCCTGCCTGCCGCCGCAGTTGTTCTCCAAAGCCCATAACCAGACTCCTTTCCCTCTGCCCATTCTATGCTGAGAAATTCTGGCTTATTCTTTTTATAGTAACTGAAAGAATAAGGCTCCCATATTTCGGTAAAATATATTACTTATAAGTATATCAATCAGCCTGTATCGTTAGATTTTTTCGGAATCTTATCTTCCTTTTTCCGCTGACAAGTATGACAAAAACACCAGACTGCATGGTCGTCCACCATCCCTACAGCCTGCATAAAAGAATAAATAATTGTAGAACCTACAAACCGAAAACCTAATTTTTTTAAGTCCTTGCTTATCCGGTCGGATAGCGGTGTGGTAGCCGGAATACTTTTCATATCGGCTACTTCACCAATAATCGGCGTATCATCAACATATTTCCAGAGAAATTTATCAAAGCTGCCGTATTGCTCTTGAATATCCAGAAACAGCCTTGCATTCTGAACAGCAGACTCTATTTTTCGCCGGTTACGGACAATCCCTTTATCTGCCATCAGCGCCTCTATTTTCTCTGCGCCGTAGTTTGCGACCTTATTCGGGTCAAAATTATCAAACGCCGCGCGGAAAGCCTCCCGCTTACGCAAAATTGTAATCCAGGAAAGTCCGGCCTGCATTCCTTCCAGAATCAGCATTTCAAACAATTTCTGATCGTTATGTTCCGGCCTGCCCCATTCCATGTCATGGTACGCGATATACAGCGGGTCATCTCCTGCCCATTCACATCTGCGGATTTGTTCCATTTTCATTCTCCTTATCTGTTATTTCCATTTGACGGATTGCTTTCCCGCGGTTCAACCGGCATATTCCGCCAACGCAGCTGGTCATGCGGCAGTTCTTTGCCGGTGTCAAAATCGGTATGACATTGCCAGCAGCTTTTTGGAAAACCAGGCTTCCACCCCTCGTGATGAAAAAACCTGCGCCGTGAGCCAAGAAATGCCCCGCAGCAGGGGCAGCGGAAATCCAGCCATAACTGAAACAATGATTTCACCGACAGCGCCAACAGTATAACGGTAATGCAAATCAGCCATACTGGAAATGATTCTTTCACCGGCCAGGCCAACAGCACTGCAAGGATGCCGCTGGTGACGCCTGTCATTAAGTGTCGTTTCGCACGCATTCTTACCGCCATATAGGCAATCTGAATTTCTTCTGCCGACATTTTTTTCATACAGGAACCTCCTTTTTTATATCGTACCATATTTTACTGCAAAGTTCAAATCATACGGCTTATCATTGGCTGAATTTATAAAAACCGAAAATTTAGGTTGCCTTTTTTGGCGGAATCTGGCATACTAGAAGTATTATAACAAAAGCGGCTGTAATAGGCATTGTTCAAAAATAGGGTCAACGACTTTTGAATCTCCCTAATATTGGCCGCAGCAAAAGGGGTTTATTTATGAAAAAAGAAAGAAGCAGTTTCACCGGCCGGGTCGGGTTTGTTCTGGCTGCGGCCGGGTCAGCCGTCGGGCTGGGCAACATCTGGCGATTTCCGTATCTTGCCGCAAAATGCGGCGGCGGTATTTTCCTGCTGGTCTATATCATACTGGCAGTTACTTTTGGCTTTGCGCTGATGCTTGCCGAGGTTGCCCTCGGCCGGAGAACCCGCCTATCCTGCATTGGCGCCTATGGCGCACTGGACAAGCGTTTTGCCCCGCTTGGCTGGCTGGCTTCCTCCGTGCCAAGCATTATTGTACCGTATTACTGCGTGATCGGCGGCTGGGTAACCAAGTATTTTTACGAATTCCTGATCGGCCATGGAAAATTACTCGCCGCTGATGCCGATGGATATTTTGACAGCTTTATCAGCGCCAGCAACGGCCTGCTGGATAATCCTATGCCGTGGTTTTTCATTTTCCTGCTTGTCACTTCATTGTGCGTGTTGGGCGGTGTGGATAAAGGTATCGAAAAAGTCAGCACCTTCCTGATGCCGATTTTGGTCGTTCTTTCCATCATTGTCGCTGGCTTTTCACTGACCCGTCCCGGCGCGCTTGAGGGCGTGAAATATTACTTGCTGCCTGACTTCTCCCGCTTCTCTGCTATGACTGTTTTGGCCGCTATGGGACAGCTCTTTTACTCCATGTCAATCGCAATGGGTATTATGATCACCTATGGCTCCTATATGAAAAAAGAAGACAATTTGGAAGGTTCCATCGGACAGATTGAGCTTTTTGATACCGCAATCGCATTTCTTGCAGGCTTAATGATTATCCCGGCAGTTTTTGCCTTTTCCGGCGGGGATGAATCCGCTCTCGGCAAGGGCCCCGGATTGATGTTTGTTACTCTGCCCCGTGTGTTTGCCGATATGGAGTTCGGCGGGGTGATCGGTACACTCTTTTTCCTGCTTGTGCTGTTTGCAGCACTGACCTCTGCGATTTCCCTGCTTGAAACGGTCGTTTCCATTGTCGATGATAAATCTCATTGGGGCCGCCAGCGTTCAACCCTGGTCTCTACCATATTTGTTTTTGGGCTTGGTGCACTCTCCTGCTATGGCTATGGCAGCGGTTTCATCGGCTCGATGAAACCATTTGGCATGGCATTCCTTGATTTCTTCGATTTTATATCTAATTCCGTGATTATGCCGGTTGTCGCATTCCTTACCTGTATGCTGGTCGGCTGGGCAGTCGGAACCAAAACCATATGTGATGAGGTGGAGCTTTCCGGTCCATTCCGCCGTAAACGTATGTTTGAACTTATGATCCGCTGGATTGCACCCATCTGCCTGGTAGCTGTGCTTGTATCCTCTATTCTGGAAAATCTCGGCTACCTGCGCTACGGCGGTTAAAATAAAAAATTTTTCAGCGCAATCATTTGAGAAGGTCAATGCACCTTCCCTCAAATGATTGCGTTTTTTATTTACGTTCAGATTATCGTTAGTCCATATAAAAAGCATTCAAAATGCATTCATTTTTACATTTTTATGTTATCAGGATAGACAGTCAGCGTTTGTTGAGAAATAGCATCCATAAAATTTCTCCGTTGGGAATAAAAAAAAGACTTTCCTTTCCTATTAAAATCTGATATGATTACAGTGGAAGTTCTGATAATCTGATGCATATATCTTTGTGCAGTTCTTCCGAAAAAATGAATCCTCAGAAAAACGATATTCCCCTTCGGGGTTGTCTTGCTGAGGGGGGAACATAACCCTGTACAAGCATCAACAGCCCAAATAAACCGGGCCGACTGTGAGATGTTAAAGAAACAGGCAAAAACACGGAAACAAAAAATACGGCTGCAAAAAACCGACCAGCCCGCAATCCTTTATGCGGGCTGGTCAGCAGAGCAGCGTGAACAGGCGAGGCACCCAAGCCCCCGTCCCGCCCGCAGGCGAAGCAGAGATGCGTCAGCATCTCGGGGTCTGGGGTGTCAGCCCCAGCGGGAGTCCAGAGGGCAGCGCCCTCTGGTGCCGTCCGCACAGGACCGCCCGCCGCGTAGGCGCGGGTGTCCAGAGGGCGCAGCCCTCTGGTGCCGTCCGCACAGGACCGCCCGCCGCGTAGGCGCGGGTGTCCAGAGGGCGCAGCCCTC
>CAJUSB010000140.1 GCA_910589115.1 uncultured Clostridia bacterium
CCCCAGACCCCGAGATGCTTACGCATCTCCGCTTCGCCTGCGGGCGGGACGGGGGACTGGGTTCGGCGTAGTTGTATTTTCGCCGTAGACCTGCCCGCCATAAGGACAGCGGGCAGGTCGGTTTACTGATTCGTTTATAAAAAAATAATACGGCGAAACATCTGTTCGCCGTATCTTATGATTGGAGCGGATGAAGGGAATCGAACCCTCATAGCCAGCTTGGGAAGCTGGAGTTTTGCCACTAAACTACACCCGCGAGCATGTTTTATTATACATGCTGCGGGATGTTTTGTCAAGCGGTGTTTCATAAATTTCCCGGGAAATTTATTTCGTTTCTCCGGGTATTACAGCTTTGCTAGCTCGGCGGCAAGCAGCTGGTTAATCAGTTTCGGATTGCCTTGCCCCTTGGAGGCTTTCATGCACTGTCCGACAAGGAAACCAGTTACATTTTTACCGTTTTTATAGTCGTTTACAGCCTTTTCGTTCTTTGCAAGCACCTCCTGAACAATCGCAAGGATTGCGTCTTCGTCAGAAACCTGCTTGAGTCCAAGGCGTTCTACAATTTTTTCAGCGGTTTCGTCTGTCTCGAACAGCTGAACAAGTACCTTTTTGCCCGCATTGCCGGAAATCGTCCCGCTGTCAATCAGGCAAATCAGGTCTACCAGCTTTTCTGCGGTGAGGGCGGTTTGTTCCAGGCTTTTTTCGGTATCGTTGAGGTACTTTGAAATGTCAGACAGAATCCAGTTGGCTGCTGCCTTTGGTTTGACCTTTCCGGAGGCTGCCGCTGCATCCAGCATGGTTGCCTTGGCAAAGGAATCCGATAACTGACGCGCTTCCATTGCGGTCATGCCGTATTCGTTCAGGTAGCGTTCGTATCGGCTGACCGGCAGCTCGGGAATCTCTGCGCGGATACGTTCAAGCCATGCATCATCAATCTCAACAGCAATCAGGTCGGGATCGGGGAAGTAGCGGTAGTCCTGTGCATCTTCTTTGGTACGCATGACGGTATTTTTCATTTTGACATCGTCCCAGCGGCGGGTTTCCTGCTGGACCGTACCGCCAGCTTCGACCAGCTCGATTTGACGTTTGACTTCGTAGTCAATCGCACGCACCGCACCGGAAAAGGTATTGACGTTTTTCATCTCTACACGGGTGCCAAGTTCTGTGCTGCCCTCCGGACGGATGGAAACATTGATATCACAGCGGATAGAACCTTCCTCCATTTTGCAGTCGCAGATGTCCAGATAAGACAGGGTGGTCTTTATCGTTTCCAGGAATTCCTTGGCTTCTGCCGATGAACGCAGGTCAGGCCGCGTGACCATTTCAATCAGCGGTACGCCGCAGCGGTTGAAATCTACGACAGTACCGTCAATCTCTTCGTGCAGCAGTTTGCCCGCATCTTCTTCAAAATGAATGCGCTCCAAACGGCAGCACTTCTTTTCACCATCTACATAAAAGTAGACTTCACCATTCTCGCAGATGGGTACATCAAACTGGGAGATTTGATAGGCTTTCGGCAGGTCGGGATAGAAATAATTTTTCCGGTCGGCTTTGCACAGCTGATTGATTGTGCAGCCGGTCGCAAGGCCCATTTTAGCCGCGTAATGCACAACCTGACGGTTGAGCACCGGCAGTGCGCCGGGCATACCTGTACATACCGGGCAAGTGTTCTGGTTAATGCCCGCGCCGAATTTCGCCGGGCAGCTGCAATAAATCTTGCTCTTGGTGGACAGCTCCGCGTGCACCTCAAGGCCAATGACAGCTTCGTATCTCATTTTGAAAAACCCTCCTTACAGTGCCGCGATCAGATTACGCAGACCGCTGGCCTGCTCAAATGCAAGCCCGGCATTCATCAGCGTCTGCTCGCCAAAGCGCGGGCCGATCAGCTGCATCCCAATCGGCAGCTTGCCCCCGTCAAAGCCGCACGGCTGTACCAATGCAGGCAGCCCGGCAATGTTTACCGAAACCGTGCAGATATCGCCTGCATACATTTCCAGCGGGTCCGCCGTGCGGGAACCCAATTCATAGGCAGTGGTTGGCGCAACCGGCGTTAAAATTACGTCGCACTTTTCAAATGCCCCCGCAAATTCAGCACGGATTTTACGCTGTGCAGCACGCGCTTTCTTATAGTAGGCATCGTAATAACCGGATGACAGTACATAGGTGCCCAGCATGATGCGCCGCTGTACCTCCTGACCAAAGCCCTGGGAACGTGACTTTACATAGATATCCAGCAGTTCTTCACAGCCTTCGGCGCGGTAGCCGTATTTTACACCGTCAAACCGGGCCAGATTAGAGGAAGCCTCCGCCGATGACAGAATATAATAAATCGGCAGGGCATATTCAACCAGCGGAAGCGAGATTTCAAAAACCTCTGCACCAAGGGAACGATAGGTTTCTGCTGCTGCAAGCACACTGCTGCGCACTTCGTCTGAAATTCCTGCGCCGAAATATTCTTTCGGCAGGCCAATACGAAGGCCTTTCACATTGGCATTCAGTCCCGCACGCAGGGAACCCTCAAACGGGGTCTGTACCGAGGTGGAATCATGCTGTGGATCGTAACCAGTAATTGCATCCATGAGCAGTGCCGCATCCTCTACCGTGCGGGCAAATGGGCCAATCTGGTCAAGCGACGATGCAAATGCAATCAGGCCATAGCGGGAAACTGCGCCATAGGTCGGCTTGAGACCAACCACACCACAAAAAGCCGCAGGCTGACGAATGGAACCGCCAGTGTCTGAACCGAGCGACAGCGGCACTTCACCAGCGGCAACCACTGCCGCCGAACCGCCGGAGGAACCACCAGGTACATGATTCAGCCCATGCGGATTATGCGTGACCTTCATCGCAGAATTTTCACATGAAGAACCCATTGCAAATTCGTCCATATTGCACTTGCCGGTAATGACCGCGCCATGTGCGGACAGCTTTTCAATAACCGTCGCGTTGTACGGCGGAACAAAATTATACAACATTTTGGATGCACAGGTTGTCAGCAGCCCTTCAGTGCAGATGTTATCCTTAATCGCTACCGGGATACCGGCCAGCGGCGAAAGCGCTTCACCAGCAGCACGCTTATTGTCAATCGTTTCGGCAGCTTCGATTGCCTGCTGCCCGGCGACAGTAATATAAGCACCAACCTTTTCGTCTGTTTCCGCAGTTCTTGCCAGAGCAGCCTGCGTCAACTCGACTGCGCTGACTTCCTTTTTCGTCAGCATTTCGGACAGCTCCGCCGCCGTCTTTTTCATCAGTTCCATCAGTTCCACCTCCTTTTATTCTACCACACGGGGCACACTCACACCGCCCGCCTCAAATGTAGGCGCATTCGGTGCAATCAGCTTATCAGGCGTAAATGTCTGCACCGGCACGTCCTCATGAAAAGCATTCTTGCGCTCAGCATCAATGACATCACTGATATCATCTAAATGCAGCTCCTGGAGCTTGTCTACCATGCCAACAATGCCCTGCATATCCTCTGCCAGCCGGTCAAAAATACCGCCGGTCGAGTCGAGCCGCGCCAATACGGCAATATGCTCGATTTCTTGTCTTGTAATTGCCAATTCAATCTCCTCCTGAATCTATAGGATTTGGTGAAATACCTATATTACATAAAAAATAATCCCGGAATTACTTCGGTCTGTGCAGTCCGCCGACCAGCCTGCCCTCCTTTTGGCAGGCTGGTCAGCACCGCAATATCGATTGCTGATGCACCAAAATCCCCCGTCCCGCCCGCAGGCGAGGCAGAGATGCTGACGCATCTCGGGGTCTGGGGCTAAGGCCCCAGCGGGTGCAGGGCAGAGCCCGCCGGGAGTCCAGAGGGCGGAGCCCTTTGGTGCCCGCCGCATAGGCGCGGGCACTTACGGGGTGCCCGCCGCCATGCGCAGGAATTCCTCTTCGGTCAGTACCGGAATGCCTAGATCTGCCGCCTTTTGCAGCTTCGAGCCAGCAGCTTCCCCTGCTACTACATAACTGGTCTTCTTGGAAACAGAGCCGGAGGCTTTGCCGCCCAGACGTTCAATCAGTTCGTTTGCGTCTTTGCGCGAAAGCGTCGGCAGTGTGCCCGTTACAACAATCGTCTTGCCCGCAAATAAGTCGCTTACCGCTGTCTTTTCTCCTGTGAAATTGACGTTCGCTTCCCGCAAACGCTCAATTAAATGCTGCGACTGCTCCTGGCTGCGCCACTGCACAATCGATTGCGCCGTCGTGCCGCCAATGTCCCGAATCTCAGTCAATTCTTCTTCGGATGCATTCAGCACCGCATCCAAACTGCCAAAATGATTCGACAGAATCTTTCCCGCCTTTTGCCCAACGTGCCGTATGCCAAAAGCAAACAACAACCGCGATAAATCACGCGTTTTTGATGCCTCTATGCTGTCTATCAGCTTCTTTGCCGATCGCTTGCCCATACGGTCCAGCTTTTCTACCTGCTCCGCTTCCAGTGCGTAAAGATCAGCCGCCGAACGTATCAGCTCCGCATCAATCAACGCCTGCAATACTGCCTGCCCACAGCCGTCAATGTCCATCGCGTCCCGCGAGGCAAAATGCATAAGGTTCCGTAAAAGCTGCGCCGGGCATTCCGCACCCGTACACCGCATAGCCGCTTCCTCTTCATCATCCAGCACCGGCGCACCGCATACCGGACACACCTGCGGCATCTCATACGGAACAGCATCCAATGGACGGCATTCCGGTACAATACGCAGGATTTCCGGTATGATTTCGCCCGCCTTGCGTACCAGCACCGTGTCGCCTATCCGTACATCTAAAGTCCGGATAAAATCCCGATTATGCAGCGTCGCACGCGATACCGTCGTGCCCGCAAGCCGCACCGGTGCAAGCACCGCATTCGGCGTGAGTACGCCAGTACGGCCAACCGTGATTACAATATCTTTCAGCACCGTTTCCTTTTCCTCCGGCGGGTATTTGTACGCCGCCGCCCAGCGCGGAAACTTTGCCGTCGAGCCCAACACGGCCCGCTGGTCAAATCGATTGACCTTAACCACCGCTCCGTCTATATCAAAGCCAAGCTCGCCGCGCGTTTCGCCCATGCGCGTAATTTCAGCACAGACTTCCTCCGCCGTCCCAAACAGCCGGTAAAACGGGCTGACCGTAAAGCCCAACGATTTCAAATAATCAAGCGCCTGTACATGGCTTTCGAGCGGCAGCTCGTCACTGTTCTGTATATTAAAACAGAAAATTGACAGACGCCGCGCCGCCGTAACCTTACTATCCTTCTGCCGCAGAGAACCCGCCGCCGCATTTCTAGGATTGGCCAACAAAGGCTTTTCCGCAAGCTCCAAAGCAGCATTCAATTCCTCAAACACCTGCTTTTTCATATAAACCTCGCCGCGTACTATAAGATGCGGCGGCGCACCTTCCAGCCTCTGCGGAATATCTGTAATGGTGCGCAGGTTTTCGGTCACGTCTTCGCCGACCTGGCCGTCGCCGCGGGTCGCTCCACGCACAAATACTCCATTTTCATACTCAAGCGCGACGGAAAGCCCGTCAATCTTGAGTTCAACCACATATTCAGCCTGCTCCGGTATGGGGGTCGTGGATTCTGTTTCTGCCTGCTGTGCAAGCGTCCCCTGTACCCGTTCAAAAAAATCTTCCAGTTCCTCAAACGAAAATACATCCTGTAGGCTTTCCAGCGGATAGGCGTGCTGTACCTTGGAGAATTTTTCAGACGCTGTCCCTCCAACCCGGCGGGTCGGAGATTCCGGGTCCGCATCCTCGGGGTGCGCCGCCTCTAATGCGCGTAGCTCCCGCTGAAGCGTGTCATACTCAAAATCAGTAATCTCTGGGGCGTCTTCGTCATAATATTTTTGGTTATGATACCGCAGCTGTTCGCGCAGCTCGGATATTCTAGCGTTCATGCTCCGCTCCTTTTCCAGTAAATTGAAATCATGCCATGATTTCAAACACCCTCTTATTATAACAAACCTGCTGCAATTTAGAAAGAGGGATTTTGCAGTTTTTTGGAGGCGCGAACACGGAAAAACAGGCACATTTGCCAGTCCGCAGGGGATAGGTAAGGGCAGGAGGTCTCCCAGTCCGGGAGCTTCCTGCCCGAAAAACGCGTTGTTATCCCTACGCGAGATGAATTTCTCTGATGTGAGAAAAAAATTGCAGCCATGCTTTGCGTGGCGGTTCCTCTTAAAATGGAGTGCCGCAGTGAAATGAAAATATATCAGCAATAAAATATCGAAGATATCAGTTTATGCCAGCTGAAAATATAGGTTATTACCGTTTTCCTCAGAAGAAAAAATCATCATCGTCGTCGTCCTCGCCCTCGTCATCGTCAAAGTCCTCATTCAACCCTTGCCCCAACTGACACATAAATTCAAAAAAGAGGTCGTTTGACAAATCCATGTTTCCGCCTGCATGGAGACGAATCCCCAATTCTGAACAAAGATCCTGTAATGAAATTGCATCCTGTACAGTGCGTACATGAAGTGCGGAAGGCCGTCCATAGTCCATAACATAATCCAGCAGCATATCCGCAGGAACCGTTTCACTTGATTCCGGATCTGACATGATTTTCTGACGAATTACTGTTTCTGTATTTCTGTCCATCAGAACCGCTAAGTGAGGCGTTCGTATCAACCCATCCTTGCTTCTAAAGGGAATCGGAATATAAGCAGTTGCCAGTTCCAATACAGCCTTTGTTTTTTTCTTTTTTTTCAGCCGCGCCATTTCAACTTCGTCCGTTAGCGTGAGCGGAATGCCTGAAAGGGGGATTTGAAAATTCTGCGTGGAAAACGATTCCATTTTCCAGCTGTCCTCTTCTTCCGAATAATACCGCCGCAGCATAACCTGCTCTTCAAAATCAATCGATACTTCTCCATTCATATAACTGCGGCAGGCAGGAAGAAGCTGTTCCATTGTGCGTATCAGGATGTCTGCCTCGTCCGCATTCAGATACCATGGGAACTGTCCGGGATTTACTGACCGGAAGTATGTCCACTGGTTCTGCCCGCGGAAGCGCAGCCCAAGTGCTTTAATGATTTTACGATCTGCCGGCTCAATCTCATCCCGATCACCAAACTGACAGGAAATGCAGCGCTGGTTCATCATTTGCAGCATATTATCTATGTGCGATTCAGCTTGAAGCAGCTGGTTAAGGCGGAAGAAAGAATTATAATCCGGATATACGGAAATGCCAAAGGTCATGCTTCCACCACCCATGACAGAACAGAAAACCGGCTCGTCTTTTTTAGGAAGTTCGATCATGAGCAGGTTGTGATCACGTAATGATTTCCAAGGCGCTAATTTTTTCAGCTCAGCAGCCAGGCCGTATAGTGTCTTCCATTGCTCTAAGGACGGTTCTTTTACAGGATCTATGCTGTTTTGTTCATGATTATCTTGTTCGTTCACTATCATCTGTTAATACTCCTTCAAACTGATTTTATATATTTTACCATAGAAAACAATTAAATACAAGCAAATTCGTAAATTATTAAAAGTCTTTTTTCTTTTACCGCAGGAAACCGACCGGCCCGCAATCGTTCTGGCGGGCCGGTCATAACCGTATAAACACTGATACACGCACACTGACCCCCGTCCCGCCCGCAGGCGAAGCAGGGATGCTATCGCATCCCGGGGTCTGGGGCTTAAGCCCCAGCGGGAGTCCAGAGGGCAGCG
>CAJUSB010000141.1 GCA_910589115.1 uncultured Clostridia bacterium
GTATGGCAGCAGACGACACTGCCGCACTTGCGACCGCGATACTGGCAATGGGCGTGGATGATGCAAAAGCGGCAAGCTCCATCAGCCGTATGTATACCAATCTCAACAAGGGCGCAAGTGCAACGAAGGCCCAAAAAGAGATGTGGGAATCTATGGGAATGACGGCAACCCAGGTCGCAGGAGGGATGCAGAAGGACGCGACCGGTACGCTGATATCTGTATTCGAAGCGATCAAACAGCTGCCAAGTGACAACCGCGTAGCGGCGCTCAGTACATTATTCGGACAATGGGCTATTGAAGCGGGCGGTAAACTGACCACCAATCTTGATGCCTTTACGGATGCATTAAAATCCGTACAAGATCCAGGCAATTATACAGGAAGTATGCAGCGCGAGCTGGCAATCAAGATGGACACGCCGGAAGCGGTGAATCAAATGCTCACCAGCAGTATCAGCGCTTTGAAAGGTGAAGTTGGAGAAAGCTTCCTTCCCGTCAAGAAAGAATTTAGCCTGATGATGATTGACGCAATCAACGGAGCGCGTCAGTACATGCCGGAAATTACTAAATTTGCAAATATGTTGGCCAGCGTACTGCACAGCGGCGTATCGAAAATAGGAAGTGCCATTCAGAGCGGTATGCCGATTTTCATGAATGGGCTTGACTATGTGACGAATAACGGCCCGAAAGTGGTATCTATTCTGGAAAAGCTGGTTGCGGTACTTGCAGCAATGAAGTTTGCTCCGGGAATAGAAAGCCTGCTGGGAGATGCCGGAGGTCTTTTGTTCAGTGCATCGTCCAGCGGAAACAGTTCAGACGGCGGGCAAAACAGGCACGGCGGCTTGCTTGGAACGATGACGGGCCTATTCCATGGCGGTCAGAACGCAGCGGCAGCAACCGGAAATGTATTTGCGAATGTTGCAGGTAGTGTCCGCAGTGCAACAGCCGGAGCGAACGGAGGTATTAGAGGACGCTTCGCAAACGGAGCAGTTGGCGCACTGTCAACACTGCAAAATCTGGGCGGCCTGCTCAGCGGAAACGCTGGGCGGGCGGATGATGCAAGGTCGATTATCAACACAACGATCATGGATGCCCGTATGAACGGTGCAGGAAATGTACTCCGGAATATGTTTGCCCAAACAAGGGCGGGGCAGGTCGGCGGAAGCATTGCTCAATATTTCGGGGGGATTGCGTCCTCTCCGGTTGTAAGCGGAATAGCAAACAGCGCGGGCACCTTTAGCGGTGCGACGCTCGAAATCCTGTCAAACATCTCGCAGGCAACCGGATTAACCGGACTTGCAACAGGTACAGCAGGAGCCGTGAAGGGCGGTGCGGGATGGCTTGCCGGGAAAGCTGGCGGTGCCCTATCTGCCGTTGCGGCAAGCGCACCTATACAGACAGTCAGCAGTACGGTGGGGATGCTTGGAAGTACCGTGGCTCCGGCTCTGGGCGGCGCAAAACAATTTGCAGGCGCAGGGCTTGGCACGCTGGGGAGTATCTGGGGACCAATCGCTGGCGGGTTTGGAAGCCTGTTCGCCGGAGCTGTTCCGGTCGTTGCGGCAATTTCTGGCATTATTGCCGTTGTAAGTATCCTTGGGGATCATCTGGAAGGCATACGGGGGATTGTCGGAAATATCTTCGGGGACGAAGGCCTTGCGGCATTCGATACCTTCAAGGGAAAACTGGACGGCATCGGGAACTTCGTTTCTGGACTATTTCAGGATGGCGGCGTAGCGAATGCATTGTCGCCATTTCAGCAAAGCATTACGGGATTGTTTGGGGAAGATGCGGGTGCCGCCTTCGGCGGGGTCATTCAGATATTGCAGTCTGTCATGGGTGTCATTGGTCAAATCGTGTCTTTCTCGACAGGAACGGTAAAACCAATTATTATGGGTATTTTCGGATACATTACCGAAACCGCTATGCCGATGATTCTACAGGCTTTTACAGCAGCTGCGCCGACGATTTCAAGCATTATTACCAATATCGGTTCTGCCGTTATGACAGGTATGCAGATTATTGGTTCTGCGATTAACTATGTTCTTCCTGTCATTGGGGGATTGGTTTCCGGGTTTTTGAATATTGCCAGTGTTGTGATACCGGCGGTACTCTCCGGAATTCAGGCATTCAGCACAGGAATCGCAAATATTATAACCGCAATTCAGGGGATTTTCCAAGGTCTGATTACATTTATTACGGGCGTATTTTCCGCAAATTGGTCACAGGCGTGGGAAAGTGTTAAACTGATTTTCGGCAATGTGTTTAATGCGCTGATTGAATTATGTAAAACGCCAATCAATGCGGTGGTATCAGTTATCAACAGTGTTATTTCCAGTATCAATGGAATGGGTTTTACAATTCCAGAATGGGTGCCAGTGGTTGGCGGAAATAGTTTTTCAATCAATCTGCCGATGCTTCCAACTTTTGCAAAAGGCGGTTTCACAAACGGTGTTAGTATCGCGGGCGAAGCTGGAACGGAAGCCGTTATCAGCTTTCAAAACAGCGTGCGCCGACAGAACATTGATACATGGATGCAGGCGGGGCGGATGCTTGGTGTGAGCGGTGGACAAGCGGCGGCTGTAGCCAGTCTGCCGGAACCGGTAAGCCTGGACACGCCGGAAATCAATTCCGTAGATTTTCCGCAAAATGATTTTTCGCCGGAAGCAGCTACATTTCAGTTTGCGCCGACCATTAACATACAGGGCAGCGCGGACAAAGCCACAATCAAAAACGCACTGGCGGAGACCATGCAGGATTTTGAAGCCCGTATGGATGCATGGTGGGCAAAGAAACAGCGTATGCAGGCACGCACAGTATACCGATAGGAGGGAACCGTGACCTATACGACAAAGAGCGGTGATATGTGGGACGCTATCGCCTACAAGCAGCTTGGAAGCGTCAATTACGTTGACCTTCTGATGAACCTGAACACGGCATACAGGAACTATTATATTTTTCCGTCCGGTATCGTCCTGACGCTGCCGGACGTGCCGCGAACGGTAGGCTCATCACTGCCGCCGTGGAAGCGCAAAGGGAGCACAGGGGGCGATCGCTGATGACAGAAAAAATCCTGGCACGACGCACAGAAGTGGAAATCCTCTTTGACGGGGCTGACATTACAAAGGAGATTATGCCCTATCTGTTATCTATGACCTACACGGATAACGAAGAGGGCGAAGCCGACGATTTGAAAATTGAATTGCAGGATCGGGAAAGCCTATGGATGGAATCATGGCTGAATGAGGCGATAGCGGCGGCATCTGCCGCGAAACTCAAAATACAGGCAGCAATCCTTCCCAAATACTGGCGGGTCGGCGAAGAAGATAAACTCTTACCCTGCGGTACGTTTGAGCTGGATGATGTCAGTGCACAGGGACCGCCTGCAACCGTTTCCATCAGCGGTACAGCGCTGCCGTTCAGCTCACAAATCCGGCAGACACTGAAATCAAAGGCGTGGGAATCTTACAAACTTTCCGGTATCGCGAAAGAAATTGCTTCGGCAAACGGCATGACCTGTATGTATGAAGCGGAGTTTGACCCGTTCTATAAGAGGAAAGAACAAAGGAAAAAGAGCGATATTAAATTTCTGGAAAAGCTGTGTCAGGATGCGGGGATTTCGTTGAAAGCCACCGATTCCATGATTGTCCTGTTTGATCAGGCTGCTTATGAAAAGAAGCCGCCGGTTATGACAATCAGACGCGGAACCGGATACATAGATTACAGCCTTAGCACCGGCGCGGCGGATACACAGTATGCTTCCTGCCGGGTAAGCTATGTGGATTCTGAGGGAAAATGCTTTGAAGGGACTGCAAAAACAGAAGATTACAACGAGGACGATTCCAACAATCAGCAGTTGGAAATTACTGCAAAGGTTTATTCGGCAGACGAAGCGAAAACACTTGCGGAAAAACATTTGCGGCTGCACAATAAGTTTTCAAAAACGGCAAGTTTTACGCTGCCGGGGGATGCTTCACTGGTATCAGGAATTACATTGACGTTGGAAGGATTTGGCGCGTGGGACGGAAAATATATTATCAGCAGAGCGGCCCATACTGTCAGCGGAAGCTACACCACTAAAATTGAGCTGCGGAAGGTGTTGGAGGGGTATTGATGGAAGAGGCAATAAGGCTCCTAAAAGGGATTGTAAGAGTTGGGACCGTAACTGCCGTAAATCTTGAAAAATACATGGTTCGTGTAAAATTTGAAGACACCAATTATACCTCTGATTGGCTGCGTGTAATCGACACAAGGTCTTTTATCCCCGGCCATAACACACAGCAGCGAACCGAATACGCAGAGGGCGGCAGTGGGTTTCCAGCATATGAAAACCATAAACACAATCTGGTGATTGATCAGTGGATGCCGTCGGTTGGCAGAAAAGTATTAACGGTTTTCATCCCGGTAGAGGACGGCGACGGGTTTGTGTTAGGAGGGCTGTAATGTGGCTGTAGTTGGCTGCCTTGGCGATATTATTTTTCAGGTGTCCGATAAAACCATGACCGCAATTAACAATGTAAAATGGTCTGCTTCTGCGCGGTACGCCACCCACCAGAGGCACGGCGGGAACGCTTTGACTGAATTTGCCGGTGTAGATCCGGATCAGTATTCGTTTGAAATCATCCTCCCGGAGGAATACGGATCATCACCGCGCACGGAACTAAAAAAAATATTTGATTATGAGCGGTCGGGTGAAGCGCTTCCTTTGACACTGGGGACCAGACCCTATGGGAAATACCGCTGGACAATTTTAAGTCATGATTTGACAGTCGTCAATACTGACGGCAAAGGGAATTTCATTTCCGGTATCGTGGCAATTAAGTTACAGGAGTATTTGGAACGATGAATTATACTGTAGCGCCGAATCTAACAAATCTTAGTTTTAACGAAACAAATACACTGGCATCAATCCTTCAAAACATTGCGATTATCTTAGCAACGCCAAAGGGAACCGTGCCGATGGCGAGGGATTTCGGCGTGGAAATGGACTTTCTTGACCTGCCAATTCCAATGGCGGAAATGATGATGGTCGCGCCCGTCAGGGAAGCGGTAGAGCATTGGGAACCGCGCGCAAAGGTACTGGAAGTAACGTCAAAAAGAGACTCCGTGAGTGGGAAGCTGACCCCAATAGTAAAGGTGGAAATCGTCAATGAATAGAAAAGAAGAATACCAGTTTATCCCGACGGACGCGGCAGAGATAGAGAAATATTTGACCGAGCTTTACGAGGGAATCTGCAAAATTAAGGTAAGGCAGGCAACGCCGGAGTGGCTGTTTATTAAATGGATGTCTGAAGCTATCATTCAGGAACGCGTACTGAATAACTTTACCGGCAATCAAAACATTCCGAGCCGCGCGAAGGGCGACAACTTAGACGCACTGGCAGAACTGGTATTAGAACAGAAACGGCCAGAGGCAAAGCCTTCCGGCTGTACAATGCGTTTCTATATTTCCGAACCGCAAAGAACCGCAATTTTAATCCCAGCAGGAACGCGCGTCACAGACACAAAAACAAAGCTGGTATGGGAAACCGAAGCGGATGCATATGTGAGTGCGGGTGAAAGTTTTGTGGATGTGCATGTACGCTGCCAGACCAGCGGAACCGTCAGCAATGGTTATGCTCCGGGATCAATCAATACGCTTGTGGATATTTACGATTATTATTCCGAGTGTGAGAATATATCAGAAACCGAGGGCGGTTCAGATATCGCGACAGATCAGGAATTTTACGAGCTTATGCGGGAGTCCATGGATGGATACAGCTGCGCCGGAAGTTTGGGCGGATACATTTATTTTGCAAAGCGTGTCTCAACAGAGATTGCCGATGTCGTCCCGAATTCCCCGCTGCCCGGAGAGGTTTATATCTATGTGCTTATGAAGGATGGCAAGCCCGCCGGAGATGAAATGAAAGACAAAGTATTTCGGGAATGCAGCGGCGATAAGGTCAGGGCATTCACTGATTATGTCCATATGGGCGATCCGGAATTGATACCGTATGATATTGACTTTACTTATTATATTGCGGAAAACAGTGCTGTGAGTGCAGCACAGATTCAAAAAGACGTGAACCTTGCAGTGTCAGATTTTATAAAATGGCAAAGTGCACGGTTGGGCCGGGATATCAACCCGTCTAAGCTCCACAGTCTGTTAATGCAGGCTGGTGTAAAGCGTGTGGATATCCGTGCTCCCGCTTTCACCTCTTTACGTGACGGTCGGATGGTTGGAACCACAAAAGATATCCAGACAACGGTGCCGCAGATTGGGGAAATTCGGGATATCAATGTCTTAAACGGAGGCTATGAGGATGAATGAGCCGACACCGGCTCCGGGATATGGTCTCAATCGGGAGGGCCTGCTGGCTGCGGTTCCGACGGCATTACGTTGGGACACTGCGGCTGTTGCCCGGACACAGACTGCGGCAGATATTCTTTCAGAACGTGTGGATGAAATAGACAGACTACGTATTTTTTCCAGAATTGATGAATTGGAGGAGCCGCTTTTAAGCATTCTTGCTTACGATTTCAAGGTTGACTGGTGGGATCAGGATTACACACTTGAGGAAAAGCGGAAAACACTAAAGGATAGCTGGATTATACACAAGCGTCTGGGGACAAAATACGCAGTCGAAACTGCGATATCTGCAATTTATCCCAATACGAAAGTAAGGGAATGGTTCGAGTATGGTGGGCATCCATACTGCTTTAAGCTTGAAATCAGCCTTGCAGGAACATTTGGGGATTTGGATAAACAGCGGCGCGTATTGCAGCGACTAAACTATTATAAGAATCTGCGTTCCCATTTGGACAGCGTAAATTATACAATCGATCTGCCGCCCACGACGCTTTATTTAGGCGGTGCAGTCGGTGTGCTTACAGAGTTTGGCGTCCCGGAAGCAGCGAATATTTACGATTTTCGTGAAACGCTTCACGTTGGCGGTGCAATCGGTACGCTTGCAGAGCTTGGCATTCCGGAAAAGTCGAATGCCTATGATTTTAGACATTCCCTGCACGTTGGCGGTACTGCCGGGATGCACACGCAAACGAGCGTCCCGGAAGCGCCGAATAACCTGGACTTTACCGGAGCGCTCCATGTCGGCGGCAATGGCGGGATTCATGTCACCATCCCGCCGGATGCAGCCCCGCCACCGTTCAGCATCCAGCGGATGGGGAACGTCTGCACCATTATCATGGACCCACCAGAAGGGAGCTAAAAACCAATGAAACAGGCTTATAAACCTACCACGCATGGCCTTGCCGTCATGGCGGCATGCCTTGCGCTGGAGAAACCTTTTAAGATTACCCGCGTTGCCTTTGGCAGCGGCAAGGTGGACGAAGACACCAACCTTGCAGACGTGCACGAGCTGCTCGCCTTTGAGTCAGACGGCGCGGTCTGCAACCGCAGGCACGAGAACGACCGATTACATTTTACCATCCAGTTTTCCAACACAGAGCACCCGGAAGTAAGCAGCTTTTATTTATCGGAGTTTATGGTTTTCGCGGAAGACCCGGAAACGGGAGAGGAAACCGATCTGATCTATGGCACATTGGGGGATTACCGGCAGCCTATCCCGGCCTATAACCCGATGTATCCGCCCAGTACGTTTAATTTCCCGCTGACGCTTATCCTCT
>CAJUSB010000142.1 GCA_910589115.1 uncultured Clostridia bacterium
CTCTGGACTCCCGCTGGGGCTTATGCCCCAGACCCCGGGATGCTTTGCATCCCTGCTTCGCCTGCGGGCGGGACGGGGGAGGGGGTGTATGGTTAAGTGTTACTGCACTGCTGACCTGCCCGCCATAAGGACAGCGGGCAGGTCGATTTGCTGCGTCAATTTTATCTGGCAAGCTATTATGGTATTAAATAGTTTAACATCTTCTAGCGGAACCACCGGTTAATAGCGTGAAGTGTTATAGAACCCGTACCGCGCAGCCGGATAGAAAAACCATGTCCGCGCACCGGCAGAAACGGGATTTTCAAGGTGTCATCATCCCGTTTCGCTTGACCTTGCCAGGCCATCTGCCAGTCCTGACCATCGCAGCGGGTTTCGACAGAAAGCCTTGCACCGGTTTCTGCGGTGAGGATCAGGGACAGGCGGCTGCCCCTGCGCTTCCGGTCGGAGGGAGCTTCAAAGGGCCCGAATACCGCTTCCCATTCGACCGTATCCTCTGTGCCGCATTTCCAAAGCCCACCTGCTGCATCAAGCAGCCAGAGCGTGCCGCCGTCTGATGAAAAATTGACGGCTTCGGTATGATCTTCTCTGGCCCACAGGCCGCGTTCGGTATCAAATACGACAATTTCCGCACCTTTATCACAAACACCGCTGAGATAATATTTTGCATGGTGCATACCGGCAGTGGCGCGGATATAGGAACGGTTCAGCGGAGCTCCGACCGGCTCCGGGATGCCGCCGCCGAATGCCATAACCCCTTCGCGGCTCAAGTAAAACAGGCGATTGCTGTACATTTGCAGTGTATCGGCACATCCGGCCTGTACGCCCGGGATATGGGCGGTATATACCGTGAAATTAGAAGGTTTTGAGCCATACAGCTTATGCACGCAGTCCTCCTTAAAAGCAAGGATATAGCTGGAATAGCCGGAAATACCGGTAAATGCGCCATCGGAACCGACAGTCACGTCATAGGCATCGGTTGCCAGACCGTTAAATACATTCCAGTTGAAGCCGTCGCCGAGCTTACAGCAGCAGATATGGTTGCCATACACGCCCCATAGACGATTATCCCGTTCACAGACAAAATCAAGTGCGGGGACAGTGCGTGAAAATTCTGCGCCGCTTTCAGTCCATGAGTGGACGTTGGGGTTTGGGGTGCTGCCCGCTCTGCCATATTGAAAAATATTGTCGTAAAAGGTCATTGTTGTACCATTAACGGACTGTACAACTGCGGTACGATTATTATAGGATTGTACACAACCGGCGATTGTCACGCCGTCCCCGGGCTGGAACGGCCAGGTTTTCCCATCCTGCCGTGTAATTGCTGAATTTGTGAATGCAACAAACAGTCTCCCGGTTTCTTCCTCCATACTGCGGAATTCCTCTGTTGCCGTATTGAATGCGGCCTTATCAGGCCACAGGAAAATCCAATCGTTCATCACGGCGGCACGCTTAGGGCCTGCTGTTACGCTGCCTACTGTTTTACCGTCATAGAGTGCCGATGTACCATGAATCAGGAAAGATTTCCCGTTTTTATGCAGCAAAAGTGTTGCTCCGGGATAATTTGCCTGACAGTGTCTTCCGCTGCGAACACTCAGACAAGGCGCGTCATCCGTGGTGAGATTGGTCATGTCCCGGCAGGCGCCGTCAGCAATGCGGGCCCGCCGGTCGAGCCCTGTGAATTGATAGGTAATGGTATCGGGTGCGTTCGCACCGGGAATACGGTATCTAAACATGTAGTTTTACCTCTGCGCCGCGTGCCGGCAGATGGGTGCGGCGATACCATTTAGAAAATTCATCATACAGGCCGTTGAAAACGGTCATCTCTGTATTTGCGGATTGATATTCCTGCATCATCTGATCCAGCTTTGCGCATAAATAGTGCAGATACATACCATCGTAGGGCGGCCCGACGAGAAGTGTTGTTTCATCATCATCACCGGGGATAAACTGTACAGGGCCTTCATGAAATACCTCTTC
Source organism: uncultured Clostridia bacterium (assembly GCA_910589115.1). Classification (GTDB taxonomy): domain Bacteria; phylum Bacillota; class Clostridia; order Oscillospirales; family Butyricicoccaceae; genus QXXE01. Next base: position 1,978 of record CAJUSB010000142.1, read on the forward strand.
TGAAATCATGCTTTCGACCCGGGAAAGCTCATCAAAAACGGCCTGACTGTCAAAGGGATGTGGACGAATCTCGCGCAGACGTTCCATTAAATCGCCAGTTTTCATGCGGGAGCCTCCTTTCCTATCCTAGGATTATAACTTATAGTAATATATTACAAATAGTAAAAACAAACCGTATCATTCCGCCCCGCCTGTATTTTTGCAGCAGACGGGGCAGAATGCGTAATACACGGTTAAGCTGTTAGTTTGCCTTGCCGGAGAAGGTGGAACCGGTTTCGATTCGCACCATATACTCATCGGAAAGGATTTTTGCGGTAAGGATCGCTTTCCAACCGGCGGTCGAACGCTGGTCGAGCGGGTCTGCCGTACCGGCCGAACCTTTCTGCTTAATGATGGTACGCAGGCCGCCTCCTTCGATTTCGGTCACGCCGTAGGCATTTGCCCCCAGGATAAGGGTAGAATAAACCGATCGGCTGCCTGCACCAGCATTCTCGAAAATCTTAGCCTCGCTTGTTTCTACGAAACGAACACCGGCAATTTTACCGATTTCGCCCTCATAGATTTCGGTGGTATCTGCATACTGATGCGGATATTTCCATTCAGGGTCTTCGGTCAGATCAAAGGCAATATCTGGATGAATAATACCGATATACGCACCTTCAATCGTGTCTGCATTGGCATTTTTCAGCGTGCGGACGGCCATTTTAACGGCTTTTACCGTCAGTTTGTGGTTTTCTGACAATGCGGCGCGTGAGGTGACCTGTCCCTCGGCATACTGTACATTGGTACCGGAACTCAGGATTTCCCGCACAACGGTATCCAGCGTGCGCCCGGCCTGTGCACCCAATGCCCTGACCGTTTCCTGAAGGATCGGATCAATCGCAGTCGTTTCCAGTACGTCAGAGATCGCGATATAATAACCGTACTGTTCGACGGTTGCAGTTTCGCCCGTCACCTTAAGCGAACCGCCATCCGGCGTAACGCCTTCGGTCAGGGGAGTCAGCGCCTTGGGCAGCTGGCTGAACCGGCGGAATTCGATAATTTTGCCGCGCCCCTGCGGGATATTACGCTTCTGTCCGAACTGTGCATGTACCAGTTTGGGTTCGGCAGAATGAATCAGCGTGGCATCATAATAGGTTTTCATCTCTGCCGACAGGTTTGCCGTACCGGTGGTCTGGGTATTCAAGCCCCCTGCGAAAGCCTGAAGATTGGTGTTTAATAAGTGCAGCATTTTAGAATATCTCCCTTCCAGATGGATAATTTAATTTTTCCGAAAATCCCCCGGGGGCTGTGCTGCCGGTTTCCGGAAAATTGCACTGCCGTGCCGCCGTAAGGAACTGTGCGGCAGGCATTATAGATGTTGATGGGCGGCGGGCCGGGGGACAGCTGACGAAAGTGCTGCCTTTCCCGGATTCACCCGCATTGCCCTGCGCCTGAGCGGTGGGCGCGCTGCTGCTCTGTGGCCGGGCGGATGCCGCATTTCTGCCCGTGGGATGCGCGGTATAATTGCTGCCGCTCTGTTCCGATAAAGAGGAAAGAGAGTGGCTCCGGCGGTCTTTCCCGCGTGCCATGCCTGTATGATAGCACAAAAAATATATGGTGTCGTCTCCGCCTCAAAAGCAGATTATTTGAAAAGCAAATGGAAAGTACCGATATTTCCCGTTATAAAAAAAGCCGTTTCCGTAGTGAAACGGCCTGAAATGTGGTAGAATAAAAGCATAAAAAATAAAGGACCTGAACGAAAACCGCAGATGCAGGGAGAAAATTCTCCAATGCCGCAGGTTTCCGGGCAGGCCGGATGGAGGGATGCGGATGCTTATCAAAAGCCTGCTCCTGCTGGTGGCATTGCTGAGCCTGAGCGGCTGCCGTGCGGACCCGGCAGCACGTGCGCCGGAAAAGCAGCCTGGGCGGGAGATCACCCCGGCTGTGCGGGTAACGATTGTCCCCGATAAGATTGCGGAACGGCTCGGACAAATGACGGACGAGCAGAAGGTAGGACAGTTATTTTTTGCGCGCTGCCCGGAGAGTGACGCGGCAGCGCTGGCAGAGCAATATCAGCCGGCAGGATTTATTCTGTTTGGCCGGGACTTTGAGAACCGGACGCCGGAAACATTAAAAGCCTTTCTTTCGGAGTGCCAGGCAGCAGCTGCACTGCCGCTGCTGATTGGGGTAGATGAGGAGGGCGGCACGGTTACGCGGGTGAGTGGGCGGGAAGCCTTCCGGGCAGAGAAGTTCCGATCCCCGCAGGCGGTCTATGCAGCGGGCGGCTGGGAAGAGCTTGCGCGGGATACTTCGGCAAAGGATAAGCTGCTGCTGTCCCTGGGGATCAACGTCAATCTGTCGCCTGTTGTGGATGTCAGCAGTAATTCATCGGATTTTATTTACGCGCGTTCCTTTGGGCAGGATGCGGTACAGACCGCGCAATATGCAGCGGCAGTTGTCCGGCAAATGAATGAGGATGGCATTGGCAGTGTGCTCAAGCATTTCCCGGGGTACGGGAATAATGAGGATACGCATACGGGTGTGGTATTTGATGAACGCCCGCTGACGGTATTCCGGGAAAGTGATTTCAAGCCCTTTGCCGCAGCGATTCAGGCGGGGGCAGATGCGGTACTTGTTTCGCACAATGTGGTACTGTGCATGGATGATGAATATCCGGCGTCACTGTCGCCCGCAGTGCACCGGCTTCTGCGGGAGGAGCTGGAATTTGAAGGTGTGGCAATGACGGATGATCTGGCAATGGGCGCAGTCACGCAGTTTGGAACCCAGGCCCCAGTGATGGCCATTAAGGCAGGAAGCGACCTGCTGATCACCTCCGACTTGCCGAAGCAGTATGCCACAGTGCTTGCGGCAGTCGAAAGCGGAGAAATCCCAGCGGAACGGCTGGACGAAGCGGTCGGCAGGGTACTCCGCTGGAAGCGCTCCATCGGCATCTGGAAACCCTAAAAAGGGGAAGCGGTTTATACGGTGGAGATTCCTTAGCGCCCCTGCGCGGGGAGCGGCAGGGCGCTGCCCTGCACCCGCAATTTTTTCGTGAAAAAATTGACTAAAAGCTATATTTCCGCTGCGGCGGGGGTAACCGCCGCATATGCATACAGCCCCGCCCGCAAAAAGGATAGCGGGCGGGGCGGGTATCTGCCGTATTTTTCGTAAAGGGATATTTTTAATCATGTTGAGAGGATGGCTCAAACGCCGCCGACCATTATACCAACATTCCCGTGCAGTGCAAGACGAATCAGCCCACAGCACACCAAATGCAGCGGATAATAGGCATAAAACAGCCATTTCAGGCGTGGTGACCCGGGTTTCCCATTATATCGGGCCAGCAGCGGGATTGTTAATGCCGTACCAAACTGAAGAACGCCATAAAGCGGGTTAATGAATGCAATATAAACTGCCGCATATATTGCCACAGCAGCCATCATCCCGCACATCTGCCGCCGGAAATTGCCCCGATGCGTGCCGATTTCCAGTACAGCGAGCACGGCAATGCTGCTCCAATCGGCACAGAAAGCAAGAACGGTCATGCCAATCGTAAGAATTGTTTTTTGCCATCCGGCGAGTTTCGGGTTGTCATTGACAGTCAGTGCGGCCAAACCCCAAAACAGCGCCCAAATAACGCTTGTTTGATTAAAGACCGAGGTTTGAAAGGGCAAAAAGGGGATTCCGAACGCGAAATTATATGCAAAATGACTGATGACTGCGAAACCGAGCAGCCGTCCGGCATATCTTTTCAAATCACGGGTATAATGATAACCTTCCGCGACAAAGAACCAGAATACCGGCGCGGCCATCCGTCCGAACAAGTGTATCAATACAATCGGCCAATCAGACGGATATCCGGGGAAAATGACAGAAGTTAAATGGTCGGCAGTCATAGCGGCCATTGCAAGCAATTTGAGCTGTCCGGCATCAAGGTTTTTTTTCATTCGTTCAGATCCTTCCGAAACCGCACCCAGCAGTTAAAACGCGACCTTTTTCGTCAAATAATCTACCAATACATTGATTTGAATACGTTCCTGTGCCATAGAATCACGGTCGCGGACAGTAACACAGTTATCGGTTTCCGTCTCGAAATCAACGGTAATGCAGAAGGGCGTACCGATTTCATCTTCACGGCGGTAGCGTTTGCCGATAGAACCGGCATCATCGAAATCGACCTGGAAGTGTTTAGAAAGCAGTTCCCAAACCGGCAGTGCCTGTTCAGAGAGTTTCTTGGAGAGGGGGAGCACAGCTGCCTTGAACGGAGCAAGCGCAGGATGCAGCCGCAGCACGGTACGGATATCATCCTTCCCCTTCTTATCCTGACCGACAACCTCTTCATCATAGGCATCACACAGGAAAGCGAGTGCGACACGGTCAGCACCGAGGGACGGCTCAATGACATAGGGGACATATTTCTCATTGGCATCCTGATCAAAATATTCCATGGAAACGCCGGAGGTCTTCTGGTGCTGGGTGAGGTCAAAATCGGTGCGGTCAGCAATTCCCCAAAGCTCGCCCCAGCCGAAGGGGAACAGGAATTCGATATCAGTCGTCGCATTGGAGTAGTGGGAAAGCTCTTCCGGGTCATGGTCGCGCAGACGCAGATTCTCGTCCTTCATGCCAAGCGAAAGAAGGAAATTATGGCAGTAATCCTTCCAATATTTGAACCATTCTAAGTCGGTACCCGGCTTGCAGAAAAATTCAAGTTCCATCTGTTCAAACTCACGAATACGGAATATAAAATTACCGGGGGTAATTTCATTGCGGAAGGATTTGCCGACCTGTCCCACACCGAAGGGAAGTTTCCGGCGGGTCGTGCGCTGGATATTCTGGAAATTAACAAAGATACCCTGTGCCGTTTCGGGACGGAGGAACAGCTCATTTTTAGCATTCTCCGTCACACCCTGAAAGGTCTTAAACATCAAATTAAACTGCCGGATATCTGTAAAATTATGCCCGCCGCAGTTTGGACATGCAATCTGATGCTCGTTAATGTAATCCATCATCTGCTGATTGCTCCAGCCAGCAGGGTTCGCATCGGAATGCTCTTCAATCAGCTGATCTGCGCGGTGACGGGTTTTGCAATCTTTGCAGTCCATCAGCGGGTCAGAGAATCCGCCTACGTGGCCGGAGGCGACCCAAGTTGTCGGATTCATCAAAATTGCAGAATCCAGCCCAACATTATACTGTGATTCCTGAACAAATTTTTTACGCCAGGCGTTTTTTACATTGTTCTTAAATTCAACCCCTAACGGGCCATAGTCCCAGGAGTTGGCAAGGCCGCCGTAAATTTCGGAACCGGGATAAACGAAACCGCGCCCTTTGCACAGAGCAACGATTTTCTCCATCGTTTTTTCAGTGTTTTTCATAAAAATTGTACTCCTTTCGGCGTATATGGCGTATACGCACTCGATAACAGACAATGCTGCAATATCTTTATTTTACTACAGCGGATTAAAAAGTCAAGAAAAAATAATTTTCTTATCCTCAAAGTCCAACCGTAAAAAAACGACCGGCCCGCAATCGTTCTGGCGGGTCGGTCAGCGCCGTATAAAGAAAATACACTGCACCCAAATCCCCCGTCCCGCCCGCAGGCGAAGCAGAGATGCGTAGCATCTCGGGGTCTGGGGCATAAGCCCCAGCGGGAGTCCAGAGGG
>CAJUSB010000143.1:0-3585 GCA_910589115.1 uncultured Clostridia bacterium
AACCCCAGGCCCCGAGATGCTGCGCATCTCCGCTTCGCCTGCGGGCGGGACGGGGATGGGTGCAGTGTATTCCGCTGCTGCGCCGTCTTACGGCCCGCCAGAACGACCGCGGGCCGCAAGGGGGGGATGCGGCGGTTTAATTTTATGATTTTTCTGCTTGTTCATTTGATTGGGATATGGTATGATGGGGATGAGCCCTGGTTTCTGCGGATATGAAACAGGGGTATGGAAAAAAAGGAGGCTGTTAATTATGGAGTTCAAATTTGCGCATAATAATTTTAATGTACTTGATTTAGAGCGGTCGATTGCATTTTATAAGGAAGCGCTTGGGCTGTGCGAGGTGCGCCGCATCACGCCGGAGGATGGTTCGTTTATTATCGTGTTTTTGGGGGATGGCATTACCCCGCACTGTCTTGAGCTGACCTGGCTGCGTGACTGGAAGCGTCCATACGAATTGGGGGATAATGAATTTCATCTTGCGCTGCAAGTGGATGATATGGAGGCCGCGCACAAAAAGCACAAGGAAATGGATTGCATTTGTTTTGAGAATGAGAAAATGGGGATATATTTTATTCACGATCCAGATAATTATTGGATTGAGATTATCCCGACACGCTGATGGGGCAAATGTCTCCGTATAAAAAACCGGCCAGGCGCGAAAGCGTCCAGCCGGTTTTTTGTGAATACAGGTTTTATATCTGGCTTTGGTTAGGAATAATGATTGCGGCAACGAGATAGGCGGGAAGTCCGGTGCCTGCACCGAACAGCAGCAGGATAAATCCAAGCCGGACTAATGTCGGGTCGATTCCAAAATATTCTGCAATACCTCCGCACACACCACAGAGCATACGGTTGCTTTCGCTGCGATAAAGTCTTTTTTGTGGCATAATGGAAGCCTCCTTTTTGATACGGGGTGGTTTTCAAATACGCTTATTATTGATCGTCGGTGTGGATGTCAATGCATCCCATGCCGAGCGAGGCTTTGATTTTGCGTGGGCCGGAGCCTTTTGAGCAGGTGCCTGCAAGACCGCTGACCAAGGTTTCATCGTTGACAAAGATGGAGCCCATTGCAACGTCTGCATCAATGGTGTAATCACTCCACCCGCCGGTCAGGTTCAGTTCAAGATTGCCTGCGCCGATTTCGGTATTGATCTTTTTATGAACATCAAGACGGTCGAATTCCAGGTTGCCTGCACCGATTTCCAGATTGGCTGTATTGGCGGTAATGGGGGCGAGTACCTCAACACTGGCCGCACCGATGGACCAATTCAGTTTATCGACGACACAGCCGGTAGGTACATAGATGATGCAGGTACGGTCATCGTCTCGGAATGCGTTTGTCCAGACCCATTCTGTACAGATTTTCCATACGCCGTCTTCAATGTTGCTTTCGATCCAGTCTCCGTCATATTGCAGGCCGAAGCCATCGCCTTCGACAATCTGGTAGTTGCCTGCGCCTAATGAAAAATCCATTTCGCGAAGTTCGGTGATTTCGGTGATTTCGTCGAGCTTGCCAAGCCAGTTGCTCATGTCACCGATATCGCTGTCAATGTGACGGGTGCCATTCCAGACGGAAGCGCCGCGCCCGCTTCCAACGGGTCGGATGACATCGTCGGAACCCCAGATGGGGAAGAGCCTTCCATGTCGGAAGTTGCCATAGAGGGTGCCATTAGCAGCAGCCCCGCCGATGCAGAATGCCGCACCGATTGCCAGCATAACAGCAAAGACACGAACCCAGTTTTTCATAATGATTACGCTCCTTTTTAGATCAGGCCTTGTTTGAAAATTGTCCGCACGCCCATCAGCGGGTCTTTTTCCGCCACTCTGCGTTAAATTTTGTTGAAATCCGACAGGACTCCTGCGAAAATTTGCCTTGATTGGCGGAAAAATCCCTCGCCGATGGGTGCACTTCCAATGATAAAACAAGGCCTGAAGATTTTTAGAAAATCAGCAGCAGCAATATGCCGATCACTGCAAGAACAGCGATCAATCCGCTGCCAACGACTGCCGCTACGATAAGCAGCGCAAGAATTACGACTCCGGCGGCTCCGCCGAGCAGCGCAAGCACACCGAGCCCGATTAGGGCAGTGCAAAGCCGGAATAGAAATCTCATAGGTCAAAATCCTTTCAAACGGTCAAGAAAACGGCGCACAACGTCACAGCACCAGCGGACACACTTGCCGCACAGCTCGATACACCACCCGAAAGCGTTCATAACCGGCCGGAAGGCAACAGCACACAGCCGGATGCAGCCGATTGTGAGCATTCCGCCCAGTGCCAGCAGGCACAGCCCGGCGCCAAGGGTTAAAATTGCCGATGCGGGCGTAGTCCAGATGAACAGGGAGCAGACGCACAGCAGAAACCCGGCCAATAGTAACGAGGCTGGCAAAACGATTACGAGTGCTGCCACAGCGATGACCGCGGCCAGCAGTAAGAAAAATACGGTGGCGGCTGCGGAGAAGATCAGTGCTGCTGCCGTACCCAACAGCGGCAATCCGACGAGCAGGCCGAAGAATACAGCGCCGCAGATAGCCAGAAAGGTCAAAAGGGGCGACTGCCGGGGCGGTACAAATGAGCTGTCTTTTTGGAAGCCGCGCGGCGGGGTCTCTGCCTGTTCGGCCTGCTGGGGGCCGTCCGTCTGCTGCCGGGGTGCAGTTCGGGCAATTTCAGTATATTCATTCAGTATATTCTGCGCGACCTGCTCTGGTGTGCCAAGCTCGGCGATTACGGTTTGTTCGTTTTCCGGCCCCGCATCCAGGAAATATTCTTCATAATAGCGGATCGCGTTTGCGCGTTCGTCATCTGGCAGTACATCCAGTGCTTTGCGCAGTGCGTTGAGATATTCATACGCATTCATTTGTCCTCTCTCCCCCCAAGTACCTGCTCAATAGAATTGCGGAATACGACCCAGTCACTGCGATAAGCGTCCAGTTTCGCCAGCCCATTCGATGTGATTTGGTAATACCGACGGATTCGTCCGGCAATGGCCTGATCATAGGTTGACAGGCTTCCATCTTTGAGCAGCCTGCGCAGAACGGGGTACAGGGTGGATTCTGAAATATCCATTACCTGTCGTACATCCTGCGTGATTTTGTATCCATAGGTACCCTCACGTGCGACAATCGCCAGAACAATCGCATCCAGCAGTGCGGCCGATACGGGAAACGCCATGCCGTCACCTCACTTTGCAGTTTGTTTGATATATAATACTATACACTGTATAATACTATGTGTCAAGCATATAAATGAAAATAAACTGTGAATATCAAACGACCGTTTTGGACACTTGCCTGCCGGGACGCAAAAAAGCATTCCATACAAACAAAACTCCCTTTTAATCATCTTGTTGGCTCAGCATAGACCCGACCAGCCCGCTGTCCTTATGGCGGGCTGGTCAGCAGTGCAAATACGGTAGGCAGAGCATCCAAATCTCCCGTCCCGCCCGCAGGCGAGGTGGAGATGCGTCAGCATCTCGGGGTCTGGGGCATTAGCCCCAGCGGGAGTCCAGAGGGCAGAGCCCTCTGGTGCTCGCTGCATAGGCGCGGGTGCAGGGCAGCGCCCTGCCGCTGTCCGCGCAGGACCGCC
>CAJUSB010000143.1:3685-7478 GCA_910589115.1 uncultured Clostridia bacterium
CGCCGCGGAGGCGCGGGTGCAGGGCAGCGCCCTGCCGCTGTCCGCGCAGGACCGCCCGCCGCGGAGGCGCGGGTGCAGGGCAGCGCCCTGCCGCTGTCCGCGCAGGACCGCTCGCCGCGGAGGCGAAGAATAGGGAAATTCCTTTCAATTTGGAAATGCAGACCTGTACAGAGGGCGGATTTTATGATATACTGGTTGTGATATGCAGATTTGCTGCCCCGACCAGCGCAGGCCGGACAGCCTGGAATCAGCATCCACTAAAACAGACGGAAACAAGGGGAGACCTCGTAAGATGTATCACTGTCATGTTCATTTTTATTTCGTAGGCTGTCCGTGCAGGACGTTTGAACGGATTCGGGAAATGCCGCCCTTGACGGCATTTACTCATACATTTCAACAGAGTGACCAGCCAGAGCAGGCACTCTGCGCACAGGCGGACGTCGTCTTTGCAAATTTGGAAGACGCAGACGCGGCTGCGGTCGTTTCTGCGCTCGTCTCGGCGATGCGTGAGGATGCGCGACTCATCCTTTTGGCTAGCCCCGGTCAGCCGGATCTGCTTTCCGGCTTTCTTCCTTCCGTTCAGGATATCTGGATGCTGCCAATGTCAGATGAAGAAACAAAATTCCGCTTCCTGCGCTGGCAGCAGGCCTGCCAGCAGTGGGCCAGTGCGCACGAAAATCAGCACTTCCTGGAGGCGCTGAGCGATTCCTCTCCCAATCTCATCTGGTTCAAAGATAAAGATGGCGTTCATGAACGGGTCAATAAGAGCTTCTGCCACGTCGTAAGCAAGACGCGAGAGCAGGTGCAGGGCCGCCGCCATGCCTATATCTGGGACGTGGAAGAAGATGACCCCGCCTGCATCGAATCCGAACGGATCGTCATGGAGCGCAGGGAAACCGTCGTTTCAGAAGAATCTGTTCAAACACCGGAGGGCATCCGCCTCCTGACAACCTATAAATCTCCCCTCTATGACCTGGATGGGAGCGTGATGGGTACCGTCGGCCTTGCTACCGATATCACTCGCGAACGTGCCTACGAACAGGAAATCGTTCGGAAAAGCCGTACACTGGAGGCCATCTTTCGGACGATGGACTGCGGTATCCTAAGCCATTCGCTTGATGGGCGGCACGTCATAGGCGTTAACCGTGCTGCGCTTGAAATACTTGGATATTCTTCTCTTGAAGAGCTGGAAGCCGATGATTTCCAGATGATTGCCGCGACAGTGGAAAAAGGCGATCAGGAAAGGCTCCGCAAAGCGATACAAAGCCTGGAAAAACCAGGCGATACCGTCAGCGTGGAATACCGCGTGCGCCACAAGGACGGGAAGCGCCTGCACGTTATGGGCAGCATTAAACTGGTTGAGGAAAATGGGGAGCGCTTTTATCAGCGCTTCCTGTTGGACTGTACCAAGCAAAAGCTGGAAAAAGAACGCGAGGAACGCCGGCAGATGCAGCTTGTCCATGCGCTGGGCATCGACTACAGCCTGATCTGCTACTTTGACCTTGAAAGCGGCGTGGGCCGTGCCTTCCGAATCAGCGGTTGCATTACCGACTTCCTTCAAACTGTTTTTGAGGGCAAGCTGGTGCTGGAGGAATGCATGGGCACCTATATTTCACACTGCGTCTATAGTGAAGACCGGGAAACGATGATGCAGCTCGCATCACGTGAATTCCTGAAAAAAGAGCTGAGCGAGAAGGACGTTTATTTCTGTAATTATCGTACCGCCTGCGAAGGTGTAATGAAATATTTTCAGGCGAAGGTAGTGCGTGCAGGCGGCTGGGACGACCGCGACTACAGCGTCGTAATCGGTATCCGCAGCGTAGATGAAGAGATCCGCAGCGAGATGGAAAAGCAAAATCAGCTGGAGGATGCACTGATGCAGGCCAACCGGGCCAGCAAGGCGAAAAGCGTTTTCCTTTCTAATATGTCTCACGATATCCGCACGCCGATGAATGCAATCGTTGGTTTCACGGCGCTGGCGCTGACCCACATCGAGCAGACCGAGCAGGTGGAGGATTACCTCAAAAAAATCATGACCTCCGGTAATCATCTGCTGAGCCTGCTGAATGATATTCTGGATATGAGCCGGATTGAAAGCGGCCGGATGCATTTGGAAGAAGCGCCGTGCAGCCTGCCGGAACTGCTGCACAGCCTGCGCAGCATTGTACAGGCCGATGTTCATGCACGCCAGCTTGAGCTGTATATGGATACAGTTGATGTTTGGGATGAGGATATCTATTGTGACCGGCTGCGGCTGAATCAGGTCCTGCTGAACCTGCTGGGTAATTCGGTCAAATACACCAGCGCAGGCGGCATTGTCAGTATGCGCGTGATCGAAAAGCCATCCGCACAGGAAGGCTTTGCACTGTACGAATTCCATATTAAAGATAACGGCATCGGTATGAGCGAGGAATTTTTGGCCCATATTTTTGAACCGTTCGAGCGGGAGCGCAACTCGACCATCAGCGGGATTCAGGGCACCGGGCTTGGAATGGCCATCACGAAGAACATTGTAGATATGATGAACGGCACCATTTCCGTGGAAAGCGAGCAGGGTGTTGGCACCGAATTTGTTGTATCCTTTACCTTCCGTCTGCACTCCGGACGACGGGAAACGCCGGTGATCCCACAGCTGAAAAACTGCCGTGCGCTGGTGGTAGATGACGATTTCAATACTTGTGACAGTGTATCCTATATGCTTTCCCAGCTGGGGATGCGTGCGGAATGGACGCTTTCCGGCCGGGAGGCCGTGCTGCGCACGCGTCAGGCAGCCTCACGTCAGGATCATTATATGGTGTATCTGATCGATTGGCTGCTGCCCGATATGAACGGCGTAGAAGTTGCCCGCAGAATACGTAAAGAGGTAGGGGATGAAGCGCCGATTATCGTACTCACCGCCTATGACTGGACCGATATTGAAACAGAGGCCCGGGAAGCTGGTGTGACAGCTTTTTGCAGCAAGCCGTTGTTTTTCTCCGAGCTTCAGCGCTGCCTGTGCAGCGTGGTCGGCACAGAGGAAGCCGAGGTCGAAGTCCATCCGCCTCGCAGGCGGCATACGGGCCGTATCCTGCTGGCAGAAGACAACGCGCTGAATCAGGAAATTGCAGTGGCAATCCTAAGCGAAGCCGGATTCTCTGTAGAAATTGCGGGCACTGGCAGGGCTGCGCTGCAAATGCTGGCTGCATCCACACCCGGCTATTACCAGCTGATTCTGATGGATGTACAAATGCCGGAAATGGACGGCTATCAAGCAACGAAAGCGATTCGGGCGATGAATAATCCGCAGCTGTCATCTATACCCATCCTTGCCATGACGGCGAATGCCTTTGAGGAGGATCGGCGGCAGGCACTTCAAAGCGGAATGAATGGACATATAGCAAAGCCGATTGACATAGAAGCACTTTTTGATACACTTGACACTGTACTTTCCTAACCACGCCCGCTGACGAAGCGTCTCTCATAAGCGTTAGAAATAGCTGTTTTGTCCGCCTGCGCGGCGGGCGGTCCTGCGCGGACAGCGCCAGAGGGACTTGTCCCTCTGGACTCCCTTCCATCGCCTGCGGGCGGGACGGGGGAAGGGCTGCGGTAAATCTTTCTGAATACGATTATTGTTCATAAAAACAGACGAGAAAATGAAACCGCCCCGCCCGCTGTCCTTTTGGCGGGCGGGGCAGCACGTAGCTGCGACTATATCCGTACCCATTCCCCGCCGCAGCGGAAATAAAGTTTTTACTCGATTTTTTTTGCAAAAAAATCGCGGGTGCAGGGCAGAGCCCTGCCGCTGCCCGCGTAG
>CAJUSB010000144.1 GCA_910589115.1 uncultured Clostridia bacterium
TCAAGGTTGGTTTACCTGCGCCGGATACTGAATACCTTTTCGCCGATTGCTCTAACAGAGGCGGGCGTTATCAATTCGCCAGACTATTGGGAAGCGCGGCTTTTGCAGAATGTTACGGTTGGCGAGCTGTTTGGAATCTTAGGCAATCTGTTTACGGAAGTCCCTGGCTAAGCAAAGGATGGTGCGGCATGGACGATTACACAAACGAGCTGACAGTCGAAATGCTTCAGGATGGCCTTTATCGAAAGATTGCAGAAACGATAGGTATCGATAACTTTTATAAGCTGGCCTGCACGGTTGGCGGTTCGACAATTTACATTCCGCGAGCGGAAAGTTTGCTCCGCCCTGTACGTGATGCACATATCAAGGCTGAATTTACCGGATTCAACCATGTTGCACTGGCCGAGAAGTATAACGTAACCGAAAGATGGGTTAGGCAGCTCTGCGGAACTGGTTTCGCAGAAGGGCAAATCGGCTTTTTTGATGAAACTTTTGAACCGTGATTCTAGGAATTAAATCTAGGAATTGCTTCGTATAGACGTTTCCGAAAAAATCAGGTAATCTATGAGTACAAGCTCAGCTTGTACTCATATTTTTTTAGCCCAAAGGAGGCAGAAATCATGGAAACAGGAACGATTCAGAACGCGGCAAACACTTTGTTGACGGATGCAATGCTGGCGGTCGTATCCCTTGCGGGAGCGTATGGCATCTATTTTATCCGGCTTTGCGCGACAAAGGTCAAGTCACAAACCGCGCAGATCCGAAACGAGCGCACGCGCTGGGTGCTTGATACGGCGCTGGACGATGTACGGCAGCCTGCCGAACTGTCGGTCGGTGCGATGGAGCAGACCACAGCAAAGAAGCTGCGTGAGAATGTGAAGAACGGCATCGCCGATCGCGAGGAACTGCTTGCACTCGGCAAAACGGTCTTCGATGAAGTCAAGGCGGCGGTCGGGCCGGAGGCACAGGCCACGATTACCAGAACCCTTGGCAGCTTTGACGATTACCTCACGAAATGCATTGAAGATGCAGTCCTGAAGGTTAAGCAGAATGACCCCTTTGCTATGCTTCCCGAAAGCATTCCCGCGAATGAGAGTGTACATTAAGGGAGGCTCCATATGGATATCGTACAAGTCACCGCAGTCATTGGCGCGGCAGCCTCCCTGCTCTGCACGCTCGTTGTTGGTGCGCTGACGTACTTTATGAAAAAGACGCTCGCCAATCTGGAAAACGCGGATAAGCAAAACGCCGACCATATCGAAAAAGTCGAAGACAAGCTGAATGAGCTGCAAGTCAATCTTCCGCTTGTTTTCGAGACGCGGGAGGACAGCATCCGTGTTATGAACCGGATTGAGGATAAATTAAACCGGCTGACCTACCGGCTTTTAGACAAGGAGGGCTGATACCATGGCATTTCTGGACGAAATGACCGAGCAGGAAGTAAAGAAAAACAAGACCATCCGGGGCTATATCCTGCGGTCGCTTGCAAAGGGCAGCAACAATACTCTGTTTGTAAAGCAGATCAGCAACGCCCTGTATGCTGAAAATCAGATTTATAACCCGGATATCGGTAAATATCTTGAATACCTCGCGGAGGCGGGTTATATCGAATTCACCGGCAAGAACATCCACGCCTACAACGTCTATGCAAAGGACGGCATTATTAAACTGACGCGCAAGGGCGTTGACCTGCTGGAGGACACGATCCAAGACCCGGGAGTCGATGTCTAGCCGCAGGAAAACGCGGGTGGTCAATGGCAGCATTGATAAGCTGCCGGATGGAATTCGAGAACAGGTTGACAGCCTGATTGCTGATTCTACAAATACCTACGATGAAATCATTGTATGGCTCCGGAACGAAGGCTACACGATTAGCAAATCAGCGCTCTCACGGTACGTACGGCGCACATCTAAAATTGCAAGCCGTGTTGCTGACACCCTTCAGCGCACGCAGGCGATTGCCAAAGCAGTTGAGGAGCATCCCGACCTTTATAAAAGCGTACTTGCCCGCGCTTTGAATTTCAAGCGCGGAGCCTATTAAGGAGTGAAAATCTAAAATGAAAACCTTGAAAGAAAATACAATTATCAACGGTGACAGCCTGAATGTTTTGAGAGAAATCCCGGACAACTGCATTGATGCAGTTATTGCCGATCCGCCGTATGGAATCAATTATGAAAGCCGGACGGGTGTAAAGATTCAGAACGATAAAAACCCTTTTATCTGGTTTCTTTACGATGCGTTCCGCGTGCTGAAACCGAACGGCGGCGCACTGGTCTGCTTTACCCGCTGGGATGTGCAGCAGGCATTTATGAACGCTGCGAAAATTGCGGGCTTTGATATCAAAAGCGAACTGATCTGGAACAAGGTCTATCACGGGATGGGCGATCATAAAGCACAGTTTGCACCGTCCCATGAAAACATCATTTTTGCAGTAAAGGGCAAGTTTGCTTTTCCGGGCGGCAGGCCGCGCGATTTGCTGACCTGTGAAAAGCTGAACAGCGCCCATATGGTACATCCGACCGAAAAGCCTGTTGAGCTGATGAAGGATATCATTACCTCAATCACGCGCGAAGGTGATATCATCCTTGACCCGTTTGCCGGAAGCGGCTCGGCGCTGGTTGCTGCGAAGCAGACCGGACGGCGGTATATCGGCATTGAGCTGGATGATGGCTATTACCAGACAGCGCAGCAGCGTCTTGAGGCTGAAGCGTGAGCAAGAAGCGGCAGCGGCGAAACGCACCGCCGCCTCTGCGCAGGCCGGAAACGCGGGAAATCGCTGTTGCACAAGTCAGTGATAAATATAGTGATTATCCGTCAAACGGACTAAACCCGATCCGGCTTGCCGAAATATTCAGGGAAGCCGATACGGGCGATGTGCTCCGACAGGTCGAGCTATTTGAGGATATCGAAGAGAAAGACCCGCACCTCTTTTCCCAGCTTCAAACGCGCAAGAATGCGGTCACTGGCCTTGACTTTGAAATCATACCTTTTGGTGATGAACCGCGAGACAAGGAGATTGCAGACTTTATTGCCGAGCAGCTGGAAAGCATCGAAAGTTTTGAAGAAGTCGAAACCGATTTGCTTGATGCAATCGGCAAAGGCTTTGCGGTTTCAGAAATCCTATGGGGCTTTGAGGGAACCCGCGTCACGGTCCAGGAAATCAAGTCCCGGCATCAAAAGAAATTCTTCTGGGATGCACTGGACGATTCCTTTAAGGTGCGCACGCAGGAAGCGCCGGAGGGCATCCTGCTGCCGGAGAACAAATTTATTATCCATAAATATAAGGCCCGCAGCGGCCACCCTTCGCGGGCTGGAATCCTCCGGGTTGTGGCATGGATGTACCTTTTTAAGAATTACGATATTAAGGATTGGGTCAGCTTTGCCGAGGTCTACGGACTGCCGCTGCGACTTGGCAAGTACCAGCCCGGCGCGGGTGAAGCGGACAAGCTGGCGCTTATACAAATCGGCGCGGACGCGGCAGGCATTATCCCGGACGGCACAACGATTGACTTTATTACGACAGAAAAGTCCGGTTCTATTGACCTTTACGAACGATTTGCGCGTTATTGTGACGAACAAATCAGCAAGGCGATACTTGGACAGACCTTGACTTCGGATTCGGGCGGCGGCAGCTACGCACAGAGCAAAACGCACAATGACGTGCGGCACGACCTCACGGTCGCGGATTGCAAAGCACTTGCTTCCACCCTCCGCCGCGACCTGATCCGCCCGCTGTGCATCTTCAATTTTGGTGAAAACAAGCGTATTCCGCGTATCCGCTTTGACTGCGAGGAGTCGGAGGATTTGATGCAGACTGCGAATATCCTCGGCCTGCTGATTGAAAAAACCGGACTGCGTGTGCCTGTCAGCTACTTATATAAGAAGTTCAGCATTCCCGAGCCGGAAGGCAGCGAGGGGTTTGATGATGATAGGCTTGGTATCTATAGCCCGATTATTCAGTAGTATGCGCAGAATGCTGTCAACTATATTGACGACCTGGTTTTCGGACTTCTGAAAAAGGGCTTTACAAACCTTTGTTTTGACGGCAGGCCTTTCTTTTCCGATTCGCACGAAATCGGGGGCAAAAAAGTATCCAATATGAGCCACGCGAAATTATCTCTTGAATCCTACATAGTGGCACGCGCTTCGATGATGAGCCTGACCAACAGCAAGGGCAGGGCGCTCGCGCTCGTACCGGACAAGCTGGTCGTCCCACCCGCGCTGGAGAAGGAAGCCTGTGATATTCTGATTGCCGATTTTATCAACGGCACCAAGAACACCATGCAGGGCACGGCAAAGCCGCTGGTCGTCCCGCAGCTGGCCGGAAACGATTCTTCATGGTTCCTGCTGTGCACCTCGCGCCCGGTCAAGCCGCTTATTTATCAGGAACGCAAAAAGCCGAAATTTGTTTCCAAAACGCAGGAAACGGATGATAATGTATTCTTTGGCAGGCAGTTTATTTACGGAGTCGATGCTCGCGGCAATGCCGGTTACAGCTTTTGGCAGATGGCTTACGGCAGTGACGGGACAGCTGACCTGTGAAATACTCCCCGTGCTCCTGAACCATCTGATAAAAGGGCTTATCGAAATAGGCAAGCGTTGCCAGAGAAATTAT
Source organism: uncultured Clostridia bacterium (assembly GCA_910589115.1). Classification (GTDB taxonomy): domain Bacteria; phylum Bacillota; class Clostridia; order Oscillospirales; family Butyricicoccaceae; genus QXXE01. The sequence continues at coordinate 4,617 of CAJUSB010000144.1, forward strand.
AATCTCGCGGGGCTTGCCGGGATCGGACAGCTGCTTTCCGAAATATTTTTCAGTCCAACCCTCTTTCACGATCTTGTCTGAACAGTCTATGGCCATGCGTCTGATTTCGGAGTCAACGGAACAGGGCTTGATCTTATAATATAAGCGTTCCGAAACACAGCGGCAGACTTCGCACATATTGATATCGTCCATTGCGATATGCCGCTCAAACATACGCTCTGCTATCGCATCAAGCGCATACGCCATTGGAAGGACATTGTGCCTGGTCGCTCCCAAGATGTCGAACATGAGAGAAATAGAATTCATAAAAATCACCTTTCTTTAATGAAGATGATTCTATGATAATACATGCCTGGCTGTTCTTGGCATTTTCGAGCTCGAACAGGCAAAATTTACATTTTATAGGAGGTTTCGGCATGAGTTACAGTACACGGGCGGAAGTCCGCGCAATGCTGAAGGATGACACGTTAAATACAATTTTTGGCGATGCGTTCCATGAAGACGCTTCGGAACGCGAAGAACTGGCCGGGCCTGTCATTGATGAAGCAATCGCCGATGCGGACGGCGAAATCGACGGTTATCTTGCCAAACGATACCGTGTGCCGCTCTCCCCTGTCCCGAAGGTGATTAACAAATACTCGAAGGATATTGCGATTTACAACCTGTTTTCGCGGCTGGGAATCAGTGAAGACAGCGAACAAAAAATCTATTTAACGCGACACGATGCGGCAATTAAGTTTCTGACGCTGGTCGCAGACGGAAAGGTTTCCATCGGCGCAGAGGCCGAAGATCCGGCGCGTGCAGCGGCGGCTGGTTTTACTGTAAAGTCAAGCCCGCGCCTGTTCAGTCGGGCAAGCATGAGGGGGCTTTAAGATGTACAGCATCCGCCTGGAGGGCGATACACAGGCCGCACTGCGCAGGATTCGCAGCCTGTCAGAAATCGACCGGCGCGGCATCAATGCAGCACTTGGCCAGGCTGTACGGGAGTCCACGCTGGAGCGCTTCCAGCAGAGCAGAGGCCCGGACGGCAGGCGCTGGAAAACCTCCATTCGTGCAGCGCAGACTGGAGGTAAGACGCTGGTCGACACCGCACAGCTGCGAAACTCCATCCGCGTCTATTCGGACGACAGCGGCTTTGCAGTCGGTACGAATGCGAAGCACGCTGCCACCCATCAATTCGGCGAGTCGGGACGCACGATCCGCGCACGCAGGGCAAAAGCGCTGCGGTTTCAGGTGAGCGGGCACTGGGTTACGAAAAAGCAGGTTCGTATTAAAATCCCAGCCCGCCCTTTAACCGGAGATTATGAACTTACAGGAACAGGCCTGACCCTCCATTTTGCAGAGAAAACGGACGAAGTTTATTTGAATCTTTTGCAGTGGATGACACCTATTCATTCACAACAACTGCACCAATCATGACAAATGGTGACGTTTTGGCAGCGGCCGACAAACTGAAACAATTCAATCAAGAGTTCGAATTTATCCATGTTGTAGGAGAAAGCATGTTGCCGCTTTGGCTGGCACTCAGCGAAGCCCAAAAGGAACTTTTGACGATATATCATAAACCGGCATTTGTCCTTTTAGAGGCTGCATTCCCGACCGAGGACAGTGACGGCAGCGGCGGTATTTACGATTGGGCCGCGCAGATGGAAACCGACCGAAAGAAGATTGCAAATACCGATGTCACCGATGTCCAAGTATGTGCCGCGTGGGGCCGTATTGTCCGGCTGGATGGCCGAACACAGATTACCAATCTTGCCGGGCTGGTTTCAGGCCGGTACGCGAAAGCGCCAGTGCAGGAATCCATCGGCAAAACACGGTCTGAAGCCGGTTACGGATTCTCCGGCGCACGGCTGACCGAGCTGCTTCCGGCAGGCTATAACAATTCCGTTATCGAGCTGCTTGATGTTGCTGGATACATGACTTTTCGCGAGTATGATAGTTAAGTGATATTTATATTTATCACACGAAAATGCTTTGTCCGGAGGGCAGTGATTACCGGTATGCGGAGGATGTGCGCGTTCGCAATAAGATTATTCGTGAAGTGCGGAAAAAGGGCCTTTTGCTCAAGAATGACGATATTGACCTTGAGGATATTCAGGGAGAATTGGAGGCCTGAGCGAAGTTTGTCAGTATTCCGCTTGATCGCATGGTGGAGCAAAAGGAAATCAGTTCTTATAAAACCGCGGTTTTACCCGGTCACGAAAAAACATTTCTTGACGATGAAACGCTGCGTCTGAAAATCCGCTATTTATCTCGTGGATATATTCGTGAGGTTGATATCGATATTGGACGTGCAGCAATTACGTAATGAAAGGAGGCTGCAGTTATGGCATTTGAAGGAAATCCCCTTATTGTGAATGGTAAATGTTATGACTGGGGCGATGTAGACGTTAAAATCCCCGGAATGCCCTTCGAGCCGCAGGAAATCAGCTACGATGACGAACTGGAAAAAGAAGAGGTTTACGGTTACGGCCACAGGCCACGCGGTTACGGTCGCGGCAATTATAAATCCTCTGGCAAGATCAGTATGCTGCGGGATGATTATCAGGCACTGCTGCAATATTGCAGGGCAAACGGCATTAAATTTTATGCATTGGAAATCCCTTCCATGGTGGTATCCTATGCCAATAACGGAGCGGCTATTGTGCAGGATGAGCTGAAAAAGGTACACTTTACAAAGCGTTCCCATAAAGCCGCACAGGGCGATAAAAGCCTTAAAGTCGATATTGATATAATGATTGTCGGCGGCATTATTGAGGATGGCGTAGAGCCGATTTAGGGACAACCTGAATCCGTGAAATTCAAAATGGAATAGTATACTCCAAATGGATTTCAAA
>CAJUSB010000145.1 GCA_910589115.1 uncultured Clostridia bacterium
CTCTGCCCTGCACCCGCGCCTATGCGGCGGGCACCCCTCGCCGGGGCGGCGTCCTTCGCGGACAGCGGCAGGGCTCTGCCCTGCACCCTTTTTCCGCTGCGGCGGGGACAGGTGCGGAAAATACTTTTCATGCACACTGCCCCGCCCGCCAAAAGGACGGCGGGCGGGGTGGTATAATACGATATTCATTCCTCAAAAGCCCGTAGGAACACAATGTCCCTACGGGCTTTTGAAATACGATTTTATAGGCGCTTTTCTGCTTAACGGCGGCGAACCGGATAACATACTTCTGTCACCAGCTCATCCGGGTTTTGGGTTTGATGCGGGCTGACATGGTAAATGCTAAACATCAATCCATCCATTTCATAGCCGTTTTCCTCTATCCATGCGGCAACTGCTGCATTTGCACAGCCAATCTCTTCATAACTGCCGCGATGCATTGCGGAGGCTACAAATACCGCCGGAACCTCCTTGAATTTCACATGCTCGGTATCCTGATATTTCCCGGATACCGTCATCTGGATTTCTACGTCAACATCGCGCTCTTTATACTCGTAATCATGATACAGTCCGAATGCAAGACACGGACTGCCCGGCTGCAAATTCTGATCCTTTGTCTCGCTCATCAGGATATGCCACAGACGGCCTTCATAATTATAGCTTTCCAATACACTACGCACACTTGCCACATAACGTGCGGGCATTTCCTTCACGGTTACTTCATAATCGGTTTTCATGTCGTTGTCCTTTCCGAGCCGTGCAATATACAGCTCTGTCAGCTGAAGTTTTTTCCCAAGCTCGTCCGCCTGGCCGCGCAGCTGTGCGCAATGCAGCTCCAACTGCCTGCGCAAATGCGCTGTATCCTGTTCCATCATGATGTCTGCAATCGCTGACAGGCCAAATCCCATATCACGCAGCATGGCAATCCGTCCGGCGGGCAGCAACTGATCCTCCCCATAATAACGGTATCCTGTATCCCGGTCAATTTTTGCCGGATGCAGCAGGCCGACTTCATCATAATGTCGCAGCATACGTATGCTGATGCGGGACAGCTTAGAAAAATCTCCTATCTTCAGCATAAATGTTTATCCTCCTCAACATATGTTGTTTTCTTGAGCTCAATATCAGTATAACGTCTCACACCGTGTGAGAGTCAACCCCCATTTTTATTTTTTCTGGAAAATTAAAACGCACTTTTATAAATGCGCACAAATAGGGGGAGGGCAAAGCCCTCCCCTGCAAAATCATTTTGTTTTATGCCATTGCACGGCGAATAATCCCCATCGGAGTTTGCTCCCCAGATTGGCCGAGCGGATTGTCCTGAAGGATACGCAGCATCTGCCCGCGGTCCAGCGCGGAATCCGAAGCAGCTAAGATATTGCCGCCCAAATCGTTGAGATCCACAATCAAAACAGGGAAACCTAAGCGCCCGGCAATATCCCTGGATACTTTTTCAGGATCGTCAGGCCCCAAAACAACGCACTGATTATAGGGCGGAATCGTATTCGGGCAAGGGCCGTCTATCGAAGCGGCTTTGCGCCCGGCAACAATATAGAACCACCCACGCTGTCCAAGAAGTTTGCCAATGACAGAACAAAAAGCGGCAAACAAAATACGCAGCGTTCCGCATTCGCGCAGGGCGCATTCCATCGTCTCCGGGATTCCAAGGCCAATGCCATGGGGTGTTTTGGTCACAAAATGGGACAAGATTACAGCAAGCCTGCGCGGTTTGATGTCCTTCATGAAAATGGCCCGCTGCTGGGTGCAGGCAACACATTTTTCAGAAATAAAAAGAATATCACCCTCCCGCAAAAAGGGGGAAGCATAGGTTTCGGCAACATCACAAATGTCATCTTCATCAGTTACCACATGTGTGCGCAATGGAAGACGCTGATAACAAACGCCGTCAACCTCAATATTCAAATTTTTGCCTTCATTGCTGGTCAGTTCAGCCATAAGGGGAAGGCTCCTTTCTATCTTCCTTACGGCATGGTGCCGTAAAATATTAAACACGTTTATAGTATACCCTAAATTCCCCCAGAATGCAACTCCCTGCATCAAAATTTTTGTAGAAAAGGAAGCGCAGCTCACAAAAAAGAAAAAATCCTGCTGGCAGCAGAAGGACCACAGCTGAAACAGCGCAGCAGAAATCCCCCGTCCCGCCCGCAGGCGAAGCAGAGATACGTCAGCATCTCGGGGTCTGGGGCAATAGCCCCAGTGGGAGTCCAGAGGGCAGCGCCCTTTGGTGCTGTCCGCAGAGGACGCCTCCCCGGCGAGGGGCGGGAGTCCAGAGGGCAGCGCCCTCTGGTGCCGTCCGCAGAGGACATCCCCCCGGACTTTTTTGCGTTTTGTTTGGGAAAAGAGCTCCTTTTTTAAGAAAAGCCTCTTTCCTAGAGCGTAACGTTCATTAGTTTGCGGTATTCGACCGGAGGTAAACCAACATATTTCGTGAATATGCGTGAAAAATAAGCAGCATCCTCAAACCCCATGTCAGCCGCAATCTGCTGCACACTGTCTCGTGTCGTGTAAAGCCGCGTCTGCGCCTCCCCTATCCGCCGCCGCAAAATATACTGCTTCAGTGAATAGCCTGTCCGCTCCTTAAATAAGTGCGAAAGATAATATGGGCTGATATAGAATTTTCTGCTCAAACGGTCGATTGTCAGATCTTCTGCATAGTGACCGCCAATATAATCCTCCAGCCGCGCAATCAGTGCCGCCTGCCCGGAAAGCGGCTGCCCTTCCGCCTCCGCCGTCATCTGCGCCGCCAACGCCAGCACACTCCGGGCTGCATGTTGGCACAGCACATCATCATATGCCTGCCGTGCTTCCCCGTGCCGCCGGATAATCCCGCCCAGCGCCGCCAACTCAAGAAACTGCGCCGGACGATGGAAAACCGGTGAACGGCTGGCTTCCACAAACTTTCCGGCCTCCCGTCCGGGAATCGCCAGCCCGCATATGCCAAGGCAAAGCGTCTGATAAAGCTCGTTTGTCTGCGGGAATTCGTCATGTGGTACGCCGCAGCCAGTCAGCACCACATCCCCGGCCTCTACCTCGGCCCGGTGCAGGCCGACCGTGTAACTTCCGTGTCCTTGTAAGATCAGCAGGATCTCGGCCGTGTCCTCGTGACAGTGCAGGATATGATTGTGTCCGTGGCTCCAATCGCTGTAAGTAATGCGGCTAAGCCACGGCAGGCCGTCCTCCGGCGGATCAAAAGTAATATATTGGATTGACAAAACCCGCTTTCCCCCTTCCCGGAAACGCCCCCACAAGGAGCGCAAGAAAATCCATTCCCTTTCGGCGCGCATTCGGTTACAATCATAGCACACCCAAACGAAAGGGGCTGTTGAAAACATGATAACAACAATGAAACATAAAATAAGTGCGGCTTTTGCCGGTTATCTTCTGATTGGCGCGGCTTCCGGCCTGTTTATCTACTGTGGACTCGGCGCAGACTGCTTTAATTCCATGGTCAAAGGAATTGCCCCCTATCTTCATCTGTCAGTCGGCACCAGCAGCTATGTGATACAGCTGACCATGCTGGCCATTGTGCTGATGCTAGGCGGCAGGAAACAGGCCGGGCCCGGCACCGTATTAGGTTCGCTGGTCGTTACCGTAATCGTGAATCTGTTCGGCGATACGCTCGCACCTGTGCTGGAAGCCGCCCCGCTGGCTGTTCGGACTGCTTTTGTACTAATTGCCGCCCCATTAGCAGGGCTTGGCCTTGCACTGATCCAGCGCAGCGGGCTGGGTTCAACCGCTAATGATATTCTGCCGATCCTGTTTAGCGAACGCCTCCCGCAGATGCAGTTCCGCACGGTGCGTGTTGCATTCGACTGCACCGAACTGCTGGCCGGATTTGTACTTGGCATACGGCCTGGCTTCGCAACGCTGTGCGCAGCACTTTTGATCGGGCCATGCATTCAGGCCTCCTTCTGGCTGCTGGACCGTCCGAGACGGCCTCGCCTGGCACACCGGGTACGCTGAAAGGCTGCTGCCCCATAAAAATCGCTTACTCCTATTTCACTTTATTTTTCATCTTTTTATCCGGAAAACGGATCGGGATAGCTTTCACCCGATCCGTTTTTCGGTTTCTGCAAAGGCATAGAATTTTCCAGCCTCATATTGCCTCAATTCGCCCTGATGTATGCGCATATTCATCAAAGTGCTGTGTCTGTACCCAGTCCCGCTCGCAGGCGCAGCAAATGGAGCGGTTCCATATTCACGGGGATACAGAGGAATCAGCAATTATGAAAGGCGCTGATAATTGCCGGTATAACTTCCGCCAAAGACAGACAGGGTGTCGCCGCTGAGGGAAAAGTGCAGGGTATCATTCTTAGCAGCCGAGCCGCTGATTTCAGCAGAGCCCTTGCAGCCGTCATCCGAGAAGGTGAACAGCAGCGAGCCATCCGTATCAAGCGAAAGCGTAACCGAACGGTCACCGCTGATAAACTCTCCATCCCACGAGACGGTATCCGTGGCATCGGCTTCCTCCTGCGTATTGTTGACGGCAGCAGCCGCCATAACGTCCTCCAACGCAGCCAGGGACTGCGGGTCCGGTGTGTGGGAACAGCCCGCCAGAAGCAGCAGGGCCGCAAAAACGACAATGATCCATTTCATAAGTAAAAGCCCTTTCTCAAAACGGATATACACAGTGTACCAAGCGGCGGCAGGCGGCTGTGCCAAACGGCATCCGCCTGTAACCCGCGCTGAACCGGCACTGCGCATAACAGGTTCCCGCATTTGCGGATACGACTTAGAATCTGTATTCACAAGATGACAGTTGTGGTTGTATGAGGCTGGCATCGTCAGACTTTGAATACAGGTTCTGAAATGTCCAGCAGGCCTATGCGGAAGCCTCCGGCATACGGTTCGGAGGTTTCCGCGCAGGCCTTATGAAATCCTTCCATATCATACCGTAAAATCGTGTTAAAATCAAGCAAAACTTGTCGTGCCCTCCCAACGCAGCGCATAAAAAGCCTTATTTTCACGCAGCGCCCGCCTGCGGGAAAGGCATCCCGCAAAAAACATAGGAATGGTGCACAAAAAAGTCTGGTAAATCGGTTATGTATCTGGTATACTATCAATAGAACGGCATCATCCGGGGGAGCGCTGCGCGGCAACCGCCCGTATCAGAACGTATTTTGTATCTGTAGAAACGCTGGCTGACAAAAAATTCTCGTCAGGCGAGGACAAATTTTTCAGGAATCCCTTGTGTATTTTGTGGATTTATTAAGATAATTTGCCGAAGCATGGCGGTTAAATAACTGCCGGAACATCATCTGGCAGCCACAGGACAAGCCGTTTCCGCACCGGATGCACTGACAGGAAAGATACTACAGAAAGGAACCCAATATTATGAAATTGACCCTGCAAGGCCTTGAGGCAAAAACCGGCTGGGAAAGCTACCGCCTCCCAACCTATGACATCGCTGCCGTCCGGGGACGTACGGCAAAGCATCCCACCTGGCTCCATTTTGGCGCAGGAAGTATTTTCCGTGCTTATCCTGCCATGCTGGTACAGCGCCTGCTGACCGCTGGGCTGATGGATACTGGCATTATTGTTTGTGAGAGCTATGATGAAGAGCTGATTGACCGGGTTTACCGCCCGTTTGAGAATCTTTCCATCGCCGCCACACTCCACGCGGACGGTTCGATCAAAAAGGAAGTCGTAGGTTCGATTACAGAGAGTCTCAAGCTGAGCGAAGACTGGGCGCGTGTGCGTGAGATTTTCTGCAACCCGGGGCTTCAGATGGTTTCCTTTACCATTACAGAAAAAGCGTATACACTGCGGGAGGGTAACCGCGAGTTTAAGGACTGCGTGATTGACGACCTGGAGCGCGGCCCGGAGCACTGCACAAATGTCATTACTGCTGCAACTGCCATGTGTTTGGAGCGCAAAAAGGCAACGGATCAGCCTCTGGCGTTGGTTTCGCTTGACAACTGTTCGCATAACGGCACCCGTCTCCAGCGTGCTGTGCTGGAGGTTGCGCGTGTCTGGAAGGAGCACGGCTTTGTTACAGAGGAAGATATACAATATCTGACGACAAAGATTTCCTATCCTTATTCAGTGATTGACAAGATCACGCCGCATCCGGATCATCGGATTTTGTCGGTAATCCAGGCAGACGGGATTGAAGGGATCGACATTTTCCAGACTGAAAGGGGCACTGCGGCGGCAGCCTTTACCAATGCGGAAAAAACACAGTATTTGTTGATTGAGGATAAATTCCCGAATGGGCATCCGCCGCTTGAGCAGACGGGCGTTATATTCACGACGCGTTCTATTGTTGACCGTACAGCCCGCATGAAGGCCTGCACCTGCCTGAACCCAATCGACACTTCCAATGCTGTTTTCGGCTGTCTGTTCGGCTATGACACCATCGCGGAGACGATGAAGGATGCTGACCTACAGAATTTCAACCGGAAGATGAGCTATGATGAGGCAATTCCGATGGTTAGTGATCCTGGCGTTGTAGACCCGTGGGAATTCCTGCACGAGGTACTCACCGAGCGGCTGCCGAACCCGTATCTGGCAGACCAGACGAAGCGTATTGCGACGGACACTTCCCACAAGCTGGGGATGCGTTTTGGTGAAACGATTCTTGCGTATTATGATTCTCCGGTGCCGAAGCACCGGGTATCCCGCCTGCGTTATATCCCGTTTGTGCTGGCTGGCTGGCTGCGTTATCTGATTGCGGTAGATGACAAGGGCCGGCGGATGGAGCTTTCACCGGACCCGCGTCTGGGTTCACTCCGGGAAATTCTTGCAGATGTAGAGTTAGGGATGAGCGTACCGATGCGCAAGATTGAGCCGATCATCTGTGACAAATTTATTTTCGGTGTAAACCTTGCAGAGGTTGGCCTTGACGACACGGTACTTTTCTATTTCAATGAAATGCTGAAGGGGCCTGGAGCTGTCCGCACCATGCTCAAGCGCGTATGCAGCGACGAACTTTTCTTCCACTACAACTAGAGGCACTCGTTACGCCAAAGGGCGCTGCCCTCTGGACTCCTGCGCCTCTGCGGCGGACACCAGAGGGCGCTGCCCTCTGGACTCCTGCGCCTCTGCGGCGGACACCAGAGGGCGCTGC
>CAJUSB010000146.1:0-164 GCA_910589115.1 uncultured Clostridia bacterium
TTTTTACTCGATTTTTTTACAAAAAAATCGCGGGTGCAGGGCAGCGCCCTGCCGCTCCCCGCGAAGGGGTGGGTGCAGGGCAGCGCCCTGCCGCTCCCCGCGAAGGGGCGGGTGCAGGGCAGCGCCCTGCCGCTCCCCGCGAAGGGGCGGGTGCAGGGCAGCGC
>CAJUSB010000146.1:264-6984 GCA_910589115.1 uncultured Clostridia bacterium
CCTGCCGCTCCCCGCGAAGGGGCGTACGCAGTAACGAGCTGCAAAGCGCTAACCCAGGAATCGTAAAATTTCCGATATCACGGCTGCCGCGATAGCTGCCGTCAGCCAGACACGGTTCCATCGTAAGCTGCGCGCTAACTTGCTGTTTCGTTCCGCAAGCATCTTTTGCGTTGCCTCAGCTTCCGTGATTCGCCGCTTGAGCTCCCGGCGTTCAGCGTTCCACCACTCCGATATGTCCGGTGCAGGATCAACAGGCCGCGCGGGTGGAGCCGGACGGACAGTCGGAGCAGGCCGAGGTGTTGGAGCAGGCCGTGCAGGCGGAGCCTGGCGGGGCGCTTGGGCAGTACGAGCCGGACGCGAAGGCGGGACAGCACGTGGCGGGGCAGGCCGGGGAGGTGGAGCCGGTTGTGCAGTCAGGTTCGGGCGGAGCAGCGGCGGAGGCTGTTCCGCCGGGGCAGGACGAGAGGGCCGGGCTGCCTCTATAGTCTTGGTTTCGTCTGGGAGCAGTGCGGTGTCATCGTCCTCCGGTTCGGGTTCCGGTTCCGCTGAAAAAAGCAGTCCTTCCGATAAGTCTGACAGAATGGAGAATTTGGGCTGCGCCCGCGCCGCAGGCCGCGCAGGTGCAGCCGCCGGACGCGGCGCAGGCAGGTCTTCCCGGCTCGTATCCAGCATGTTCCGATACTGCCGGATTTTCATGCAGTTTTGAGGGCACTGTGCAGAAATACGGTTTTGAGACAGGAAGTAATCCCAGTCCCCCTCTAACACTATAAAGCTGATCTGTGCGCCCGTCATGCGCACCTTTGCCTGGCTGCCCCCCCCTCCTGCGGCGATACAAGAGGCAATCAGCGCCTGTAATCCGCCAAAATCTGTGACCGTGTAGCCAATCTCACTATCATTAAGCACCAGCAGGCCGCCGAGCTTCCGCGATACCGCCCGGAAGCAAAGCAGGAATCCATTCGCAAGGCTTTGCATCTCATCCGGGCTGCCGCCTGTAAATGCACAGTTCAAAAAGACCTTTTTCCCTGGGGTGTTCGGAGGCAGGCTGTCATTCCGGTATTCAAAATGCTTTACCAGAAAATATTCTGTGCCCGCATCACAGCCCGCAGCCGCAGCCGTTCCGCCGTGCATCATAATCTGGTTGACCAACGGCGGAATGTCGTCTTCACGGGGCCGCCGGACTGTCCGTGCCTGTAAGTCTACAAAGGCTTTTTGATAGCCCACCGGGGAGCCACTGTAGGAACAATATAAAAATACGTTTATCATGGCAGGCACTCCCGCGCTTATAAAGCGGACTTGCGGCGTTTGCCTTTGTCGGTTTCCTGTTTTATCCTATGGCAGGGGCAGCGGAACAATGCCGGATGGTTTTGCGGCAGCATGGCAGGCTCCCGCTTTGCACGGCGCGTTTTGGAATGCCGGTACAGACACGCCGCCAGCATAAGGAAGCCAGCCGCAGCCACAATAGGCCAGAACCGTTCCGGTTCCGCCGGAAGCCCCTCATCTGATTCCGTTTCCTCCGCGCCAATCGTGACATAATTCCAAAGGCCGGTGGGGTCGCGCGTTTCGCCAAGGAAGTAAGAGACGCTCCCTTCCAGCAGTGCAAATTCATATACGCCGGTGATTTCCTGCGTGCGGAGCAGCCGAAAGGCTGCGTCCAGCCGTTCCGGCGCAAGGCCGCAGGGCGTGTCGGAAATTTCCGGCTCACCGCTCGCCGCAAAAGCATCATACCGGCGGCACGCAGCCTCCGTCAGTGCATTCCACTTCGCCGTATCGACCGCATAGGAACAGGCCTGGTCCTGCGCCGTCAGGCATGCCGCCAGCCTGGCTGAAAAAGCCTGCGACTGCGTATAAGCCTCGTAGGCAATCGCGCACAGCGTTTTCAGCTCCCGCGCGGGTACGGTTACAGCTAAGTTCATATACCAGCGGCGGCCCGGCGCGTCCGGCGCAGTATCCTGCCGGGTCTCGCGCAGATCCTTGAGGACGAAATAATAGGTGTTTTCATCCAGCCCGAAAACCGACTTTGCACCACCGTGCAGCAGCAGATCTTCGACGGTGGCACAGTCGCTTCCATGCAGGCTCTGCCCGCCGTTTTCCGGCTCAAACAGGACTCGCTGATAGCCCACAGGCGACATATTATAGGAACAGTAGAAGTGTACCTTCATCGAAAAAGGCCTCCTTAACATTATAAATTCAACGGATTTTGAAGCATTTTATAGCCGTTCTCGTCCTTTTTTAGATGGGAGGTGATCCGGCTGTACGCCTCGGAAAAACGCTTGCTGCGCAGCAGCATCCAGCCGATCAGGTAGGCAATAAGATATATGGGCGGAAGTGCAAGCGCAAGCGGCACTGCACTTCGCATCGGGCTTTCGCGCAGGCGCTCCTGCACCTTCTTGGAGGAATTGACCAAAAAAGCAAGAATATACAACACTGGCTGCTCACAGTATCGGGGCTGGAACAGCTTGTCGCCAATAAAACGATAATACACATACTGCGGCCTTCCCGCCGGTTTTTGCCGCAGGACCCGTCCGGTTTCATCCCGTCCAAAGCTGTCAAAGGCCAGCGAACCCATGGTCAGGATCGGCGTGATTCCGACTGTGACCCGCGACTGAAAGGCCGGTTTGGTCAGAAATTCAATCAGGCTGCGGAACTCCCGTTCTACCCGCCGCGCGACCTCGTTCATTTGCCCTTCCGCATAGTATTTCTCACATTTCAGCGGAATAAACAGCACCATTTTGGGGCTTGGTTTGTTCGTCTCATCTGTAAATCCGGCATTTTCAATCGCGCTTTTCAGCGGCATTGGCTTATGGAATACGGAGGAATATTTTCCGTTCTCCTCCATCAGGTGGATGGTGTCTACGGCAACCAGAAGGATGCTGCTCTGACGGATTCGTTCGGCTGTTTCTTCGCTGGTCAGCTCCTCGCCCGGGATATCATGGAAAACCATTGTAGCGATTTCCCGGCTGCGGTGTTTGTTCCGATAGGATACCGTAAAGGTATAAGTATCCGGGTTCAGTGTCGGGTTTTCGTCCAGTGTGAATTGTTCCTGTCCCCAGTATTCGTCAAAAATATCCTTCAGGCCGATGAGCTTGCTGTCGATAAAGGCACTCGTGTTTGCATCGGCTTTCAGCAGGAAGCCCGTATCCCGGGCCACCTCCTGGAAGCTGCCGATCATAGAGGCAAGCACGCTGCTTTTGCCCGCCCGGCGTGCACCGAACATCAGGACATGCATCGTTTTATCAGCCATTTCCGGCCCCCTTACAAACCAATGGCGTTTTGCAGCAGGACAAAGCCGTCCTCATCCCGGCGGTTGATTTTTTCGGCCAGCGGCTGGAGTTCGGCACGCAGCTCTTTACCGTCTGCATCATTAAACAACAGGCTGCGCAGCTTCCAGAGAAATCCGTCGCGGTAGCCGTCAGAGGTTTTCAGGATGTAAGCAATGGCGTAAAGCAGCGGCTGGTCGCAGTAGCGCGGCAGATATTTAGCTTCCTTGCCGCAGTTTGCGTGATAGATATATTCTTGGCTGGCGGTTGGGCTCGGGCTCTGCCCCTCAAAGCCGAAAAATTTGAGTCCGCCCAAAGAGAGGATGGGCAGGATGGCTGCTGTGCAGCGCGAACGGAGCGCGGGTTCGGCGATATATTCCAACAGCTCGCGGTAACCGCTGCGCACGGCATCGACCACCTGCGGCATCATGTGCTGATAGTAATACTTTTCGCACTTGATGGGGACAAACAGGATCATCCGTTCCGCGATTTCGTCCGTAGTCAGCTGCTCTTTGATAAAGTGGGTGATATGGTTTGCCTTATTGCTGCTGATATGCCGCTTTCCGAAACCGCGTTCATCCATATCCTCCATCAGGCAGGGCGTGTCTATCGCGAAAATAATGACGTGGCTTTCGCGGATGTAGTCCTTGACCTCTTTATAATGGTCCGGGCATGTGAACCATTCGCCGGGGATGTCGGTAAACTCGGCCTGAATGCCGGTCCTCTTTCCGGCCAGCGTCAGCGTAAAGGGATAGCTTGCAGGCTCCTGGCTGGCGTTGTCGTCGCTGACGCGGACGAAATCCTCCATATCGGGGTCGTCAAAATAGGATTCCGACAGGTCGTAGGTATCTTGCAGGCGGCTGACCAGTACATTGTCTGCGCCCAGAGAAAGGTTTGTGCCTGCAAGCGTTGCATCCGCATTGTGCCAGAGGGAGGTTAGCACGGTTGTTTTCCCGCAGCGGCGGCCGCCCACCATGAAAATCCTGATTTTCTTCATTTGATGCACTCCTTTTTCATTACAGGCTTAAAACAAAGCTATCTTTCCGGTTGTATTTTTGCAGCTGGGCAATGCTGCCGTTCCAGTGTTCAAGTGCCTTTCCGGCCTGTTCGCTTGCCATCAGTTCGCGGCTCCAGATGCGTCCGGCAAAACTGCTGTAGAGTTTGAACCATGCCGCCACAGCGCCCTCGGAGGTGCTGATACGCTCAAAAAATTCATCACATACTGCAAAAATGGCCTCATTCGGCGAAATATAAAAGGTTTGAAGCGTAGTTTTCAACTGTTCCTGCACGCCCTTGAGTGCGATTCGGAGCTGGAAAGCAATACTTTTCGCAGTATCGCTGGGAAAATTGACATTCGCCATATTGGGATTTGCGCGGCTGATTTCATACAGGCTCATACGGACTTTATGCATCAGGGAACCGCGCACACTGAAATCAAATTCGTACAGGAACAGGAACGCACGCCGGATCTGTTCATAGTCGGGGTCTTCCAGATGCGTTTCGGCAAAGGTGTGCAGCCATTCAAAGAGGTTTCCGTCACTGGCGGGCGGCTGGATGCGGCCCAGCAGGCCGTCCTCCAAGAGGATGCGTGTCATCTGGTTTTTGAAATCGGCAATCATCGGCTGTAGGGAAACGCGGTCCATTTCAATAAACTGCTGCGTAAGCTGTGAACGGGCGACATCCAGGAAGTGGATATAGGTCTCTGCGGTGGATGCTGCGCCGTGGGTGTCGATGTAGGCCTGCACGGTCTCCTGTGGCGGAGCAATCTGCATGAGATTTCCCGTGATTTCTTCAAGGCGAACGCTTAATGCTTCGCATTTTTCGTTGCGTTTCTTGCCGCATTCGCGGTTGATGCTGCGCAGTGCAACGGTCAGTCCGCCGTTGTAGGTGCGATCGAACAGGCGATAGACTTCATTGGTCAGGTTGCCTCCGGCGCTGCATTTGACGAGGCCTTCCGCGGCCCGGCACAGTGCGTCGTAGGCTTTCCAGGTGCGTTCGGCTTGTGGGGAAAGTGCGTCCACATAGGCGCGGTCGATTGCGGCGAGATTATCGGAGAGTGCTTCCAGCAGTGGCACCAGGAATTGTTCCCGCACTTCGTCCGGGTCGGTAACGTCTACAATTTTGTTCATGATAGCGGGAAGGTATTTGCCGAGTTCCATTGACTGGCGGTAGTTTTCGCAGGTTGCGAAGTTGTCAAACCGGCGGTTTTCGGCATTTTCCCGGCTGTGATTGAGCAGGAAAGCGAACCATTTATCCATTTGTTTATCTTCAAACAGCCTGCGGACCTCATCAAAAATTTTCAGCTCTTGAGAAAGCGGGCTGCCGCCGGTATTTGCATCCGGGAACTTAAAGAAAACGACGGCGTCACTGTCTTCTTGAATGGTTTCCAGCATTTTCTGGTTTGCGTCCACGTCGGCGGCACCGAGGCCGACGGTATCTACCAGGCGGATTTTCCCTGCATCGCGGCAGGGGAAGGCTTTGACGATCCGGGCTTCTTTTACGCCGACAAAACGGAAGTAACGCTGGAAATCGGGGTCGGTTGCATCGAGGCCGTTATGCTGTGCAACGTAGGTCATGATGCGGTCTTCATCTTCCATCCATTCGGGGTCGTGGCCGATCAGGCTGCACCAGTCGTCATAATGCTCGACATAACGCTGCCAGAAGGTTGTTTTTTTCGCGGAAGCGTCCGCTTTGTTTTCGGATACGTTTGCGAGCAGGAGGGCGAGCCGTTCGGGCGTGTAATCCGGAAGGTCCTCCATGCGGTAGATGCGTTCGGTGTGGTTTGAGATGGTATCGAGGTAGCTTTGCGCTTCGGCTAAGATATCGTCTTTTGTTTTGTATGTCATGCAGACGCGGACATGGGTGTTATCGCCGTTTTCGATGATGGAACCTGCGCCGGTGCAGTGGTCGCCGTTAAAGGCAGGGATGCAGCGGTTATCGAGTCCGGAGATTGAGCGGAGCAGGCGGCTTTTGCCCTGGCGGGCGGGGCCAACGACGGAGATATTGATGAAGTCGCGTGCGAAGCGGCGCTGCAATGCTTCGTAATCTCTGCGGAGCGCCCGTGCGTCTTGCAAAAAGGATGCGGCGGAGATACTGCTGACTGCTGCGAGCAGTTTGACGTTGCCGTCTAAGATGGTGTGCCAGGGGGAATCCTGACGGGGGGCACCGTTTTCATTGATGGCGCTGCTGCGGAGGCTGTCCAGTGCTTCGGCGGCGGCGATGGCGGCGTCCAGGCTGCGAATGCGTGCATCCAGCAGCACATTTCTGCTTTTGCGTGCGGCAATAATCTCATCAATTTTGGTACTGATATTCTTTGATTCCAAAGGAATCGCCTCCTTACTATGTACATGCTCAGCGCCTATGCGGCGGGCACCAGAGGGCGCTGCCCTCTGGACTCCTGCGCCTATGCGGCGGGCACCAAAGGGCGCTGCCCTCTGGACTCCTGCGCCTATGCGGCGGGCAC
>CAJUSB010000147.1 GCA_910589115.1 uncultured Clostridia bacterium
CCTACGCGGACGGCGGTCCTGCGCGGACGGCGGTCCTACGCGGACGGCGGTCCTATGCGGACGGCAGTCCTACGCGGACGGCGCCAGAGGGATTCATCCCTCTGGACACCCTTTCACCGCTGCGGCGGGGAATTGGTGCGTCTGAAACCGTTCATACGTACTGCTTCGCCCCGCCAAAAGGAGGGCGGGACGAAGTGGCATCAAACGGCAATTATTGAGAACGGGAAAGACACAAATTAAAAAATGATTTTCACTGCACTGCATATTTAGCTGGCTGAAACAATTCCGCGCAAAGCCCAGTCATATTTCATATAAGCGGTGTACAAGTTTGTTTGTGCTGTTGTAACTGCATTACGGGAAGTTTCCAGCGTAGCCTTTGCGGAATCGTACGCATTTTGCGAAATTTGACCATTATCATACTTTGTCTTTTGAACGTCAAAATTCTTTTGCGCAAGTGCAAAGTCGCTTTGTGCAGCTGTTACCAACTGGCGTTTATCTGTTACCGTTCTGCACAGTTTTTGGAAGTTCTGCCGGACGCTATTGATTGTATTTTCATATGTCAGCCGAGCCGCATTTTCGGAATAACGGCTGCCGTCTTCCGCGTCCTCCGCATCGTCTAATGCTTCCCGCGCATTCCGCACCTCTGTACTGCGGCGTATAACCTCGCTGACATCCCGATCAAAGTTTATCGAATTCACTTGTTCGTCCGTAATCAGCGGCAGCGCTGCTAAAGTATATCCATCGTTTGGATTCCGACCCAACAGCAGCGCTAAATCACCTTTTGTATTCTCTATGTTCATAGCCAATGTGGCAATGCCGCTTTCCAGCTGTGTCATGCCGTTTTTTGTTTCCTGGAGCTGCAGCGCGGAAATCTGTCCAAGCTCAAACCGCTTTTGCATTTCCGTTGTTGTTGCGGCTAGGATTGCACGCTGGCGCGTTAAATCTTCATAACTTCCCTCCATCGACTTAATTGCCAAAAAAGTGGATTCCGCAGCAAAAACTAACTGATTTTCTGCATCACGGAATTGCTCTTCAAGTGTATCTATTTGTTCGTCGAGCTGGCTTTCTGTCGAACTCGCCTGGGATTTTAACTGTGCCGCCTGCATATTAAGAATTGCACAGTTTGAGGTTAACAGCCCTGTCATAACCGGGTTTTGTTGTATTTCAGGTGTTGCCATCATATTTTGGAGCGTTTGCGCCAATGTCGTTAATTGGTTCGCTTGTTCATTTAATGCGCTTACAGCTTCGTCAACGTCCATATCTTTTAACGCTTTTAACTGTTGTTTCATCATCTGTACTTGCAAATTGCTGCTGATCACCCGCCCCTCTAAATCGTCTATGGAGAGGACTTTGCCGCTTGATACATCTATTTGCGGCGTGGGATAAGTTACCGTGCCCGGCCCGGCTTGCAAGTTTGGCGCGAGCGGTTCACCCGGGCCGAATACTGGCCCATCCGCCGCCGCCGCTGGCGCAGTCATCAGACAGGCCAACGTTAGGGTTAGAATTTGCTTTTTCATAGGGTTCCTCGCTTTCTGTGCTGTGCGCAGCTTGGTCAGGTTTTCACCCGACCGACCGGTCGGTCGGCTCCGCGCATCTATTATAAATCCGCTTCATCCTGCCCGTCAACGATTTTTCGGTAACAATTCAGGAACAAATACGCGTTTTCAGAAATTGTTTACATTTCTAAAAAATAATAGCTTTCCACAGCTTGTGGATTGTAAAATATTATTTCGATAACTGTCTAAATAATATCCGATACTTCCAGAATTGTCAAGAAAAATTTTCCCGCTTCCTCTATTTTATGTTTGGTTTGTTCGAGGTATGTATTTCCTCTAATATTATATGATGTATAATACTATATGTCAAGCATAATAAAAAAAGACAAAAAAACACTCCCCTGTTAAGGGGAGCCACTCATAAAATGACATCATATTGGAAAAAGACATATATGCTTAATGAAAAGGTATTCGGTTGCCAAAAATGACAATATAAAGAGTCATAAAAATTTATTTGAAGCTATGCAGGTAGTTTGGTATTTGGATTATTCCTACATATGGAATTTTGTGTAAGATTATGTAATTTATATTTATACTATAGCACATAAAAATAAATATGTCAATTATTTTTTTGATTTTTTTTTAATTATTTCTATGTAATTATCGAGTGACATGCAAATGAGTTTGATTGCGGTATCTACGTCTGGTGGCACATCCTTATCCCAACCGGTATAAAGAACCCAGCTGTCATGATAACTTTTCAAGCCTCCCTTAACGTAACGATGGATTGCCTTTTTTATCGTTTCGGTTGAAACATCTCTTTCTTTGGCTACCGTCTCAATCAGCTTTTTATAATTCACTTCGTGTGCAGAAAGTCCGCTTTTTACATATTCCCCCAGTAATAAATACATATTTCTACATCCTTTGTAGTATCCGGGGCCTAGTTCTAAAGCATAACTTGTCGCATACTTGGCTCTCTCTTCTTGTGTCATAACTTTTCCTCCTATTACGCGTGTGCGTATATTATATCATATTTTTCTTTATTACGCAACTACGTATACGCATGTGCACACAATATTTTATACTGTATTTGTGGAGGAGAATGTCATGAGTATGAAGGAAGCGATTGTTAAAAGATTCCAGCAGCTTTGCCAAGAACGAAATATAAAATATAACGAGTTAGCCAATCTATCTGGTGTAACGCCGTCAACGGTATACAGTATGATGGATGAACGCCGTAAAGACGTTTCAGCTATAACGGTAAAGAAACTTTGTGATGGATTGGGTATTTCTGTTATGCAGTTCTATAATGACCCAATTTTTGAAAGTTTGGAACAGGAAATCTGCTAAATGATGGCACTATGCCAGAGAATGTATGCTTATTGACAGAATGTAAATAGAAATTATGGGAAATTATTTTAGTTTACGCTTCTATACGCATAAACGTATACGCAGATGCACACAATGTTTTATACTGTGCTTGTGGAGGTTGGCCATATGAGTATGAAGGAAGCGATTGTTAAAAGATTCCAGCAACTGTGCCAAGAACGGAATATTAAGTACAATGAGTTAGCAACTCTATCTGGTGTAACGCCGTCGACAGTATATAGTATGATGGATGAGCGCCGCAAAGATGTTTCAGCTATAACAGTGAAAAAACTTTGTGACGGGTTGGGTATTTCGGTTTCACAATTTTATAACGACCCGATTTTTGAAAGTTTAGAGCAAGAAATATTTTAGATAACTATTTCTTGACTTTTTAATACTATATGCAGTAAAATAAATATAACTAAGTGCAGGACTGCGAATCGAGGTAACAAATTTGTTCAAACGAGTGTATAAATATATCTCTTTGTGCGCTGTTATTCTGTTATTCAGCATTCCTATGATTATAATGCGTCCGCGCTCACTATATTCGCAGTTTTTTGCTTCCGAGACAATTCAAAGCGCTGATATTGTTCTTAATCAGATAAAACAAATGAATAACGTTCATTTATCTGAAAAGGAAACATTATCTCTTATAAACGAATTACAAAATATAACAATTACTTATTATGGATTTTATAAAAACATAGAGTTTGAAAATAATTTTCCGATATTTATGTTATTATTTCAAAGTGAAGATGAGAAAAGTATTACTATTATAGTTTCCGAGAATTTCATATATCATGATAGGGTTAGATATCGAATAATAGGAAACAACGATTTCATTGAAAAACTGAATGCTTATTTTTTATAGTTGAGTAGAGGGCAGGCGAATAGATCACCTGCTTTCTACTCGATTTATATTTGCTGTTTTGTAAACGTCATAGCCCTCATAATGATAGCTAGCGTCTACACCTTTCATATAAATTTCCCGGTCGTTAATTCGGTCGGTCAGGGCTGCTTTCAAAAGTGTTTTAATTTCCAAATCTTTGACAGGACTGCGCTCCATTGCTAGCAAATAGTCATCCTTATCTACCTGGCTCCAATCAATGACTTGCTGGAGTTCCTTTTTTAGAATAGCATCCAGCCAGAGCCGGGTGCTTCTGCCGTTGCCCTCACGGAACGGATGCGCAACATTCATTTCTACATACTTTTCGACAATCTCGTCAAAGGTGGATTGCGGCATTTGCTCGATCTGTTCCAGCGCCGCTTGCAGGTAAAGGACAGGTGCAAATCGGAAATTTCCTTTTGCAATATTCACAGTGCGGACTTGCCCCGCAAAACTGTATATTTCGCCAAACAGATATTTATGGATTTTTGCAAGCCCCTGAAACGTCCCTATCTCAAATTGGTCTAATAGGCCCTTTTCAAACAGTTCCAGCGCTTTTGCTTTGCTAATTCGTTCCTCTATCCGGGCAAGCTCCGCCGAATCGGTGACACCTAATTTATTTTCTAATATCATGCCGCGTATCCTCCCGAAAATATTTCCTGTAATTGCTATTATACCCAAATATCAGTGTTTCGTCAATTATTATATGACGCAGTGATACCGTTTCTATTGAATGCTTATTTATCATAATAATATAAAAATTTGCCGCACCTGTTTCCGGGTGCGGCAGTTTTTTTAATTCGTCAGGGTTTCCAATTCCTTAACTAATTCATCAAATTTATGAAGTGCGGATTTAATCGGTTCGGGCGTAGAAAGATCGACACCGGCACCGCGCAGCAGTGCAACTGGATCTTTCGAGCTGCCGCCGCTCAGGAATGCAAGATAATCTTTTACAGCGGGTTCACCTTCCGTCAAAATCCGCTGTGAAAGTGCGATTGCCGCCGAAAATCCTGTTGCATACTGATAAACGTAAAAATCATAGTAAAAGTGCGGAATACGCGCCCATTCCAGCGCAATTTGTTCGTCAAGGATAATATCTTCGCCGTAATACTCCCGGTTGAGGGCACTGTAGCGTGCGCAAAGTGATTCTGCAGTAAGCACCTGCCCGGTGCGGATTTGTTCACTGCACCAAAGTTCAAATTCTGCGAACATTGTCTGCCGGTACAGCGTCGCACGGAATTGCTCCAAAAAGTGGTTGATTAAATATGCTCTGCGGCGTGGGTCTTGGGTTTTGCTTAATAAATGCTGCATCAGCAATGCTTCGTTGCAAGTAGAAGCAACTTCTGCTACAAAAATCACATAGTTTGCATACGTGACCGATTGGGTGCGGTTGGATAAATACGAGTGCAGTGAATGTCCCATTTCATGCACCAGAGTAAACATATCATCAAGCGTATCGGTGTAGTTCAGAAGCACATAAGGATGCGCGCCATATGCCCCCGCAGAGTACGCGCCGGAGCGTTTTCCTTCGTTTTCGTAAACGTCAAGCCAGCGGTTTTCATAACCTTCACGCAGGATGGAAAGATATTCTTCACCCAACGGCGCGAGTGCTTCCAGAGAGGTTTGTTTTGCTTCTTCAAAGCTGATTTTGATATCCTGACCGGCAATGATCGGCGTGTATAAGTCATAGAAATGCAAATCATCTAACTGCAATAACCGTTTGCGCAGACGCACATAACGGTGCATAGCAGGCAGGCCATCGCGTACCGCAGAAATAAGGTTATGGTAGATATCTACAGGCACCTCGTTGCCATCCAGAGCGGCATGGAGCGGAGAGTCATAATGCCGTGCATCTGCGAAAAATTGAATCTGTTTCATCTGTGAGGAAAGGATCGCTGCCGAGGTATTGCGGAATTGTGCATAAACACCATAAAGTGATTCAAAGGCAGATTTCCGCAGGGTGCGGTCGGCGGATTGCAGCAGCGGCACAAAACTGCCGTGTGTGACGGGGTGAGTTTCGCCGGTGCTGTCGACTGCATCCGGGTATCTCATATCTGCATCATTTAGATAGGAAAATATATCATCGGGCGCTTGACCCATTTGACCGGCGGCAGCAAGCAGGGCCTCACCCTCCGGGGAAAGGGTATGCTCACGCATCCGGCGGACGCGGTCGATTAACAGGCGGTAGTGTTCGAGAGCAGGCTCGGCGGTATAATAGTTTTGCAGCACATCATCTGGAATTGCTAAGATTTCGGGAGTGGAAAATGCTGCTGCACGATTCACTTCGATTGCGAGATTGATGAAAAGTGCACTCATTTCCTGATAAACGGCATTGCGGGTGTCCTCATCTGACTTGCGCTGGGCATAGTTGCCCAGACGGTCAAGGGTTTCAGAGAGATTGTCACTGTAGCGTAAGAAGTCTAACAGTGTACCGGGATTGTCGGATAAGTGCCCTTCGTAGTCGGATAAGCGCTGTGGGCTTTCTTTTGCGGCGGTGTAGGCTTCTTTCCAAGCGTCGTCGGTTGGGTATAGATCAGAAAGGTTCCACGTGAAACATGGATCGACTTCACTTCGGGTGGGGATTTTTGACATCGTTGCGTCACTCCTTTTTGGGTTTAGTATGGCCGGTTGGGCAGGGGTATCATACGGTGAAAATTAGTTGTTTTCCTGAATTTGTGGCACTTGTTCAAGAAATCGTTTGTATGTATGATAATTGTTATGTTTGCACTGCGGGCAAGGATTTCGCACGGTGTGTATAAGCCCCAGTTTATAGGGACATTTGCTGCATGGCGGCATGACGAATTGCCTTAAAAGGTTGGATTTCATATAGTTAAGACATCTCCTTTACTTGATCGTATGCCAGGGATGGTTTTCCTTAAAAAAATCCTATATTGTGCATAAAAAAATAGATTTGTAGTTGCTTCTTCGGCCCGCCGTCCTTTTGGCGGGCTGAAGAAGTATGCAGAAACGGTAACCACCGCACCAATTCCCCGCCGCAGCGGAGAAAGGGAGTCCAGAGGGACGAGTCCCTCTGGCGCTGTCCGCGCAGGACCGCCGTCCGCGTAGGACCGCTGTCCGCGTAGGACCGCTGTCCGCGTAGGACCGCCGTCCGCGTAGGACCGCTGTCCGCGTAGGACCGCCGTCCGCGTAGGACCGCCGTCCGCGTAGGACCGCCGTCC
>CAJUSB010000148.1 GCA_910589115.1 uncultured Clostridia bacterium
CTACGCGGACAGCGGCAGGGCGCTGCCCTGCACCCGCGCCTATGCGGCGGGCACCGAGGGCGCTGCCCTCTGGACTCCCGCTGGGGCTTATGCCCCAGACCCCGAGATGCTGCGCATCTCCGCTTCGCCTGCGGGCGGGACGGGGATTTGGTGCATTCAATGGTGATAATGCAATAAAGACCGGCCTGCCAAAAGCAAGGCAGGCCGGTCGGCGGAGTGAAATTATACTGATTTAGCTACCATTTCCATCATTGTGGATACTTTTACTGACCGGACGCTCACGTCAGATACAGAATGGTAGATATCTTTTCGAGCATTATATAGTTTACGGATTTCGGCATTTTTATCCCCGCTTTTTTCCAACAGGGGACGATGATTAGAATAAGAGAGGTTTTTTATGATACGCCCCAGGGGGGGATCAATATGGATCAGCCAACTGGTTTGTTTAATGATTTCTACGTTTTCCGGGCGCAGTACCGCTCCGCCGCCCAGGGCAATGACACAGTTTTCTTTTGCTGCAAGCTCTCGGAGGCATTTGCTTTCCAGGGCACGAAAAGCGGCTTCCCCCTGCTCGGCAAAAATTTCCGGGATTGTTTTTCCCTCGCGTTCCTCTAAGTAAACGTCAGCGTCATAGAATGTCATCCCGCAGATACGTGCCAGTTTACGCCCGACGGTCGTTTTTCCTGCGCCCATGAAGCCGCAAAGGGCAATATTTTGCTTGCCACGTACCTCATGCAGGCGTTTGGCTGCCATCATGCCGTACACCCGTCGGAGCATGGTTGTCGTCTGTATCTCGGTGAATTCTGCGCCGAACCAGATGTTTTCGGCGTGTATCCCCTGCATGACCAGCATATAGGTTCCGTCACGCGTGACCGTGCGGTGTGGATTTGCCATCTTCATCAGCGCTGTGACCGGCGGGTTATAAATCGCGTCAAATAAATATTCCGTTTTATGCGGCAGGAAATACAGCGGCTTTTTATTCTCGTTTGGCGTCATGCCCAGCGGTGTACCGTTGACTATAATTTGTATGTCTTTCGGGATATGACGGCGGCTGACCGTTTCAATTTTTGCGGACGGGAAACACGTTTGCAAATGCTGCTGCAAAGCCTCCGCCTTTTCCAGGCTGCGCCCTGATATGTACAGATGTGCACCCGCCCGGGCACAGTGATACCCCATACCGGCCGCCGCGCCGCCGTAGCCCAGCAAAAGCACTTTCTTCCCGCGCAGGCGGATACCGTCTTTTTTCAGGGATTCCGAAAAACCTAAAATATCGGTGTTATAACCGATGGAACGTCCATCCCGAAAGGCGACTGTATTAACAGCGCCTAAGTCAAGCGCTCCACGGTCTACCTCATCCAGCAGCGGGATTGCCGCTTTCTTATGCGGGATTGTGAGATTGATGCCGCACAGCTTTTCCGCTGCCAGCCGCAGCGCCTCGGGCAACTCCTCCTCCCGCACGGCAACTGCAATATAGTCCGCGTCCTTTTCCAGAAGCCCGAACAGCATTCCATGCAGGGTGGGCGACATGGTATGCGCTACCGGCCAGCCAAAAATGGCGAAAGTGTCACGCTTTGGCTGAAAAGTGCGGAAATCCTCCATTGTTAATACCATATTCAGCCTCCTATCATCCGAAGTGAATCAAAAAAGCCCGGGTATGAAATCGAAACGACCTCCGGATTCAGGATTTCGCTTTCGCCCGCCGCGCCCAGCGCAAGCACCGCCATACTCATTGCAATTCGGTGGTCATGATAGCTTTCAAAAGCAGCCCCATGCAGCGGTTTTCCGCCTCGGATTATCATGCCGTCAGCGGTTTCCGTACAGTCTGCACCCGCTCGGGTCAATTCGTTTACCATTGCCGTAATCCGGTTGGATTCCTTGACCTTGAGTTCCTGCGCGTCACGGATGACGGTTTCCCCTTCGGCAAAGGCAGCGGCAGCAGCCAGCACCGGAAGTTCATCAATCAGACGGGGGATCAATGCCCCTTTGATTTCCGTACCGTGCAGGCGGGAGGACCGGACGGTCAAATCCGCAACCGGTTCTGCCCCTTCCCGGACGTTGGAAATTGTCAGATCAGCCCCCATTGCACGGAGCACCTCAATAACGCCATCCCGGGTCGGGTTGATTCCGACGTCCCGAATGGTAAGGGTACTGTTCGGGACGACAGCACCCGCCACAAGGAAAAACGCTGCCGAGGAAATATCGCCGGGGACTGCAAGGTCAACAGCCTGAAGTGTCTGCGGTGCATGAATCGTTATCCGGCAGCCGTCCGATTCGACCTGTGCACCCAGCGCCCGCAGCATTCTCTCGGTATGGTCGCGGGAAGGGGCGGGTTCGATAACCGTCGTTGGGCCGTCAGCATACAGGCCGGCCAGCAGGACAGCACTTTTCAGCTGTGCGGAGGCTACCGGCATTTCATAAGTAATGCCATGCAGGGCCGCGGGGCGAATCGTAAGCGGACAAAAGCTGCCGTCCCGTCCGTCAATCGCCGCGCCCATTTGACGCAGCGGCGTGATGATGCGCCCCATCGGACGCTTTTCAATGGAGGCATCTCCGGTCATTGTCACCGGGAAAGGCTGCGCGGCAAGAATGCCGGAAAGCAGCCGGGTTGTTGTTCCGCTGTTCCCGGTATAGAGCGGGCTGTCGGGCGCTTTTAATCCGTGCAGTCCAACGCCGTGCACCAAAACCTCCTGGCCGGAAATCTCCACCGGCACCCCCATCCGGCGGAAACACTCAATGGTAGACAGACAGTCCTCTCCCATCAAAAAACCGGAAATATGCGTATCACCGTCAGCCAGCGCCCCGAACATGACGGCACGATGGGAGATAGATTTATCGCCGGGAACGGTAATCGAACCGTGCAGCCCGGCGGAAGCAGTCAATTTCATGCAGTTTCCTCCAATGTTTCAGTGCAATAGCTGCCAAGCACTTTAATATAAGGAAGCTCCTCGTAGAGCTGATAAAGCAGAGCGCGCACATCCGCGTCAAGCAGGCTTCCCGTAAAATCTACATAGAAGATATAACACCAAGGGCTGTCCTTCATCGGACGGGAATGGATCTCGGTCATGTCAATTCCATAATCCGCCAGCATGGACAGTACCGAATTCAGCGAACCCGCCTGGTTGGGCAAAGAAAAGCAAATTTCCACGCGGTTATCCCCGGGCAAGGCGGTCAGCCGGGGGCTGACTGCAATAAAACGGGTTTCATTCCGGCCCATATCATTGACCTTTTCGGCAAGGACGACAAGCCCGTTCCGCTCGGCCGCTTCACGAGAACAAATTGCCGCAAGCGCCGGATCATTCGCGGCAGCAACCTTTTCAGCGGCAATCGCTGTATTCGGTTCACACTGTTCCGCATAACCATGCGCCTTAATAAAGGCGGCACACTGCGGTAGTGCGTGCGGATGTGAACAAACACGTTTCACAGAAGCCAGCGATGCGCCGGGAACAGCCGCAAGGCAGTGTGAAATCTCCTGAATATAAGACCGGTTGATAGAAAGGTCATATTTTAACAGCAGGTCATAGACCTCGTTCACCGTCCCGGCGGTCGTATTCTCCACCGGAACAACGCCCATATCGGCTTCACCCTGATGCACCCGCCGGAAAACCTCCTCCCAGCTGGGCAGACTCTGATGCACAGCCTCCGGGAAAAGCGCCCGCGCCGCCTGGTGCGCATACGCACCCCCGACGCCCTGATAAAACACCGTATGTACCGGACGTGCAGCCAACTCCGGCGCAAGCGGGAACCGCTCCGGGAACCGTTCCAATAAGGCGGCATATTGGCTTTCACGGCTTTTGCGGATGACGGCTTCAAGCAGTGAAACATATTTCCGGTGCAGTCCGCCCGCAAGCCCCGCCGCACGGGCGGCTAAAATCTCTGCTTCCCGCTCGGGCTTAAATACCTTGTCCCCGGTTTCCGCCTTGTTCTCCGCCACCTCAAGCGCAAGCGCCATACGCCGCAGGAACAACCCCCGCAGCTGTTCATCCGCAGCGTTGATATCGCGGCGGATGTCATTCAGTTCGCGCATATCCATAACCCTCCAAATACAAATCCGCCAGCGCAGCCGCACAGGCCGCCTCAATCACCGGCGCAGCACGTGTGACAATGCAGGGATCATGCCGTCCCTTAACAGTGAACGGCTCGACCATGCCGGTTTGCAGGTTCAGCGTTTCCTGCCGCCGCGAAATGGACGGCGTTGGCTTGACCGCCACCCGGAACAACAACGGCATCCCGCTCGTAATGCCTCCCAAAACACCGCCGTTATGATTTGTCTCCGTCCGCACAGCCCCAGACGCATCCCTATAATAAGGATCATTCGCATGAGAGCCGCGCAGCTCCGCAAATGCAAAGCCCGCGCCAAACTCTACGCCCTTGACCGCCGGAACAGAAAACAGCAGGGAAGCAATCCGCCCTTCCACCGTATCCAGCATGGGCGAGCCAAGCCCGGCTGGCAGCCCTATGGCAGCGCATTCAATTACGCCGCCAACAGAATCGCCATCCAACCGTGCCTCTTCAATCGCAGCAAGCATTGCATCCTCCGCACGCGGGTTCTGAATCGGATAGGGCTTCCGCCGCAGTATTTCCAGCGTTTCCGCAGACAACTCCACATCATCAAAAGGCATATCCTGTATCTGTGCCACAGATTGGATATGTGCACCAATCGTGATCCCCTTTGTTTTCAGGAACAGCTTACACATGGCCCCGGCAAAAACCAGCGGGGCCGTCAGCCGCCCGGAAAAATGTCCGCCGCCGCGTGGGTCATTCCATCCGCCATAACGTACTGCGCCGGTATAATCGGCATGTCCCGGACGCGGCTGCTGCGTAAAATCCTTATAATCGCCAGAACGGGTATCCGTATTCTCTATCACAGCGCAAATGGGCGTGCCCGCCGAATGCCCGTTATATATGCCGGAAAGGACACGCGGCAAATCCGCTTCGCGGCGGGCAGTAGACTGCTTGTTTTTCCCAGGTGCACGCCGTGCCATCTCTGCCCGTACAAAATCCTCATCAAAAGGAATCCCCGCCGGATATCCATCCAGCACAACGCCAATCCCATCGCCATGCGATTCGCCAAAAATTGAAACCTTGAGCGCATTTCCCCATACAGAGCCCATGGATGAGCCTCCTTTTTCTACTATATTTCCATCAAAAGCTGATGCAGCCGCTCGGCTTCAATCGGCACGATGTCCGCCCGGCCAAAGTCCCGCACCAGAATAAAATTCACCACACTCCCGAATTTCTTTTTATCCGACAGCAGCGCATGATAAATTTCCTCGCGCCCATGCCTCAATTCAACCGGCAGCCCACATTCCTTCAAACATGCTGTCAGCGGGCCTGTCAAATCCTCAGGCGCTCCCAATGCATTGGATAACCGCATTGCAGCCACCATTCCAACCGCGACCGCCTGCCCGTGCGTAAGCCCCACATAATTCTCCAATTTTTCACAGGCATGTCCAATGGTATGCCCAAAATTCAAAATCATGCGCAGCCCCATGTCATGCTCATCCTCCTGCACAACATCCCGCTTTATTTTCACGCACTCATAAACAATCTCACATACATCCCCGCCAGATATCATATCCAGGATTTTACGATTGGCAATACATCCGTATTTGATTACTTCTGCCATGCCGTCCGCATAAATACCGGCTGACAGCGTAGAAAGCAAATCCGGATCAATCAATACCAGCCGCGGCTGATAAAATGCCCCGACCAGATTCTTCCCCTCCGGCAGATCAACACCGGTTTTCCCCCCAACAGAGGAATCAACCTGCGCAAGCAGGGTTGTCGGGATCTGGCAGAGCGGCACACCGCGTAAATACGTGGCCGCCGCAAATCCGGTAATATCCCCAACAACACCGCCGCCTAATGCAATCACCAAATCTTTCCGGGTCATACCTGCCTCAAGCAGATCATGATAAATCCCCTCTACCGCAGAAAGCCGTTTGTGCTCCTCCCCAGCCGGAAGCACCGTAATCGAAACCGGCAGCGTAAACTCATTTTTTAACCGCTGCAAATAGAGCGGCGCAACATTGGAATCCGTCACAATATGCACGCGGCTGGGCGCAAAAACCGATAAACATCTCTCCGCCGCCACATCAAGCAGCCCGCGCCCAATCAGGATATCCGACCGTCCTGCGGACCCGTTCAAAACCAGTTCCTTTAATTCCATCCGAAAAAACCTCCCCTGTTTCCATGCATGATCCCGGGCGGCCCGCCATCCTTTCCGGCGGGCTGCCCAGCACCGCATAACCAGTTTGCAGTGTGCCCATCCCGCCCGCAGGCGAAATGAAGCTTTTACTCAATTTTTTCTCGAAAAAATTGCGGGAGTCCAGAGGGCAGAGCCCTTTGGCGCTGTCTGCGAAAGACATTACCGTCCGTGAAGGACGGCATCCTCATCATAAATCGCGCCCAACCGCGCGGGCAAGCTGCCGCAGCTCCGGCATCGTCTCCTCAAAAGATTCATATGTCAGAGACTGCGCACCGTCCGAAAGCGCGTGCGCCGGATCGTTGTGCACCTCAATAATCAGGCCGTCCGCCCCGGCTGCTACCGCCGCCCGCGCCAATGGACGCACCATCCAATAAATGCCCGCCGCATGTGACGGGTCCACCACTACCGGTAAATGGCTGATCCGCTTGAGTACCGGCACCGCCGAAATGTCCAGCGTGTTGCGCGTGCAAGTCTCATAAGTCCGAATGCCGCGCTCACACAAAATTACATTGCTGTTGCCGCCCGCCATCAGATATTCCGCACTCATCAGAAATTCCTCTATCGTGTTCGCAAAACCACGCTTCAGCAAAACCGGCGTCTTCGTCCGCCCCAGCTCCTTTAATAGCTCAAAATTCTGCATGTTGCGCGCTCCAACCTGGAAACAATCACATTTTCCAA
>CAJUSB010000149.1 GCA_910589115.1 uncultured Clostridia bacterium
CAGTCGATGATATTGGCTGGTTTTTCCACACCGTCTACAATCAGCTTTGCATCCGTCCGTGTGCTGACCTGGACAGGTGCGGCTTTTTTGGCGCGGTATTCTTCCAGCTTGCCCTGCTCAATCAGGGATTCATAGAGATCCTCCGCCCAGCCGTGGAAAACCGGCGCTTTGCTTCCGCTCAGCGTGAGCGTCTTCCCGTCTGCACTTCTTGTGTAATCCTTCCCCATCCACTCTGCCGCTGTGTGGACAGGCGTATAGACTGCACCGCCGCAGCTCAGGTAAAACAACCGCTGCCCCCCATCATTCCAGCTATAGGCCTCATTCCCTTCTACATAAATAGAATGACTCCAAAAAACCGCTGTTTCAGGGGCTTCGGCGGCAAAGGCGGACGCGCCGGAAAACAATGCCGTAGCGGCAAGCGCCGCGCACATCAAACGTTTTATTAGTTTCATGACTGCTCCTTCTTTCTATTCGTGATTTTGTTTTAACTTTATTTATAATATAGCATACAAATAGATATATGTCAATAATTATTTTGTTTATGAAAAGATAAATAGAACGGTTATTACAGCGCTGAAAGCCCATCCCGGCGGAAATCGGGATGGGCTTATGCAAATTATTCGGGGGATATGGTATAATGCTGGGTTTCTTCTTCGCTGAAATCCAGTGCGCCCAGAATATCATTGGGGTTTACTTTGTTCTCGTTGTCGTCATATGTATAATCGTCTGGGTTCAAATTTTCCTGCAAATCCGGCGGCACATGCGAAATACCATTCAAGTAATACCACTTGCCGTCAATCCGGGCGGCAAAATTATAGGCAGTCCTATACACATCACCATAACGGCGGAGTGAAGTGAGTGTCTTTATATTTATCGTAAATGCATACAGGTTATCATTGATCTTTTTTGTGCTTTCAATCTCATAATCAATTAACCTGCTGTTTGTTTCCCGATAGGCCGACGGCTCAAAGTCATTCTCAAAGTGCATGTATTTAACAGATTCATGGGTGCTTATTTTATAAGCATTCATATAGTTCTCCACGAGCTCGGAAACCTCTTTCGGCAAATCTCCATCAGCAGTGTTTTCGGGGAATACCTGAAATAAAACTGATAATATTAACACAAAAACACAAATTGCTGCAAACAGCAGCCCCTTTTTCTTATATTTCAGCATAAAAGCCACCTTTACTGAAATCCGGCCCTATTTCGCAAGCGATACAGGGCCGGATTTGTTTTTTCGTTAAATAAACGTCTTTACAATGCGTTACTCGGTCGCAACAGAGAAATCAAGTGAGCCGGATACGATACCGCTACCACTGTAATTGTTGATAAAACCGTAAAAACGAGTGTAATTGCCGAGATAAACTGTCCCATTTGAAGACATCTTAGGGATATAGGTCGAGTCTTCTTCACCGGAGGAGAAGATATGCGGAAGGACGGCTACAAACTCAGCATTGTAATCATCGTACTCGCACACGCCAGCCTTAATATTATTGCCAACAGTGTTTGTAAGTGTACCTTCAATAAGAACGCCTTCGTCAGCGTCAAGGTCTTTGCCAGTGAAGCTCTTGCCTGCCGAGGAATAAGTAGTGAGCAGACTGGTGACCCTCTTGGCCGTCATCGTGAACGGCAGGCCCGCCGCCCGAGATTGCATATCATCGACCAGATAGCCGTCCTGATCTTCAATGCCGCCGAGCGATTCGCGGATAATATCCGCTGCTTCATAATCCGGTGCTGCAAGGTCGTCAGCCGAGCTTGCCGATGCGGCAGCGGTGCAGGAAAGTAACATCATAGTTGCCATCATAGGGCATAAAATCTGCTTCAGTTTCATTTGTATGATCTCCTTTTCGTTTTTGTATTATGGTGTTTCGTAAACAATGCTGTTGAGTGCGCTTAACATGCTAGCCACATGGGCGCAAAGAGCAAGTGCACCATTTGTGATATTGTCTGTTTCAGCTGGGGGGATGGTTTTCCAATCTACTCCGCTCACGAAATAAATCGTATCACGATCCGCTCCATCTTTTATCATCTGCCGTACCGTGTTGCAGGCGAGAATTGCTTCATCAGCCATCTGATCCGCCTCCTGCAGCCGGGATGACATCAGTCGGCAGTCGGGTTTCGGGGTGGACTTGTACAAGTTCATATACCCAAGTGCCTGCTCAAGTGCTTTGTCAAAATCTTCTACCGTTTTATAGGTATTGATACTTCCCCAAAGAGGCAGGCAGGTTGATACGGAGGAGACTGCCGCTAAATAGTCCTGGCAGGCCTTTAGTTCTGCATCTGTCAGAGGGGTGCGCAGATAGATGGTTGCCTGTCTCCCATAATCTGCTGATGCATATTTTATGTCCATACCCATCATCTCTGCCACGGTGCGGATAGGGATAAAGGGGACACCGTCCCGGTCGATGATTGTAGTGTTTTTTTCTGTGCCGTCTAACACGAGTTTTGTGTCTGTAAGCACTTTGACAGGAATGGGTTCAGCTACTTTGGCATGAAATGCTTCTGCGCCGCGTTCTGCAATCAGGTAAGTGTAAATACAGTCTGCATAATCGCTGTGAAAGACTGGCGCTTTGCTGCCGCTCAGCGTAATGGTCTTACCATCTGAACTTCTTATCATGTCTTTTCCCATCCACTCTGCCGCAGTGTGGACAGCCGTATAGACCGCGTTGTTGTAGCTCAAATGATACATTTCCAGGTTGTCGCTATTCCGACAGGAGCCACGGCGTCCATCAATGTATATGCTGTGTATCCATATTGAGGCGGTTTTAGGGGCTTCGGCGGCAAAGGCGGGCGCGCTGGAAAGCAATGCCGCTGCGGCAAGTGCCGCGCACATCAGACGTTTCATCAGTTTCATAACTGCTCCTTTTCCCTGAAGCCAAAGCCCATCCCCACAGGGAGGGCTTTGGTTGAGTTTGCTGCTGCTGTACAAACAGTTTGTAGCGCTTATTAAATTTTAATATTGGGTGTATCTTACTTCAACACTTCTTGCGCTGCCAGCTGCATTGCCACTGAAATAGGTCGTAACGGTTGCGCCTTCATCGAAGTAGAGGGTATAATTTGGATACCGCCCGCCCTGATAAAAGAAGACCTGTGTGTCGGATGTAACAGGGAGATCGCTCTGCCAAAATCCAGTTGAGTTCGTGCTCTGCTTAAGGGATACATTCAAAGAGGAGCAACCTGTAACACCATTTATAAACACAACGAGTTCCCCTCCACGAGTGCCGCTGAGCTTTCGAGAAGCAGTCAATGCATGGCCAGTCGAGCTGCTCTTTTTCGGGATTGAGAAATTCGATGCAGTCGCAAGAGTATAGCTGGTGGCTCTGGCGCTACGGCTGGCGGGCTTAGTGCCGACTGCTTCCTCTGCGGCCTGAATGGCGATGTCATTCTTTTCGTCCTCGGATGCATTCACAGGCACGGTGTACTCAAATTCCTTGGTGGTGTGCCCGCCGTCGGGGGTAAGCACATGCGCGGAACCCTTCAAGGTTTCCATTTCGGTGCTGTTGGCTGCCGCGTCCAGATTGGCCGCGCCGGCGAACATAGTCAGGCTCATGCAGGCAGCGATAGCCGCGCTCATAATTCGATTGAACTTCATGGTATTATCTCCTTTATTTTACCTTTATTACTATGTTTTAATATACCTGCTTTTAGGGTGCTATTGAACTTTTAACCCTATGTTTCCGTGCCGATGGACGGCTGCTGCTGATCAGCGTATGTGGCCCATTGGAATCACCTTCTTTCTTGTCCGGCCTTGTTCTCCGGGTGTGATTATAGTATAGCACGAATGGGAACGCGTGTCAATAAGATTTTTTTAATAAATAGAAAAAAGCATAAAATGCAACTTTGTTAAAAAAGGGATTGACACACCTAATGGTATATGTTATAATTATCATGTTCGAACAACGATTTGCATATCGGGTTTATATACTTTATCTGGTATGTTTCAGCAGCATAATTATATGCAGTATCATCAGGATAAGGGATATCACCGCAACAATGGCCATTTTGCAAACCCAATCGGTATAAAGGGAGGTAATATCGCTAATCACACCTATAAAAACCGCGAAGCGGAACAGCACAAACCCTAAGACAAAGTCCAAAGCGAACTCCAACCAAACATGCCGCAGCCACTTGCCCTCATGTACTCTGCATATATTGGTCAGCAGTACGACAGGCACCAGGCAGCAGCCGGTGAAGGCCATATCAAGGTAGCTCATCAGTTCATGAAAATTAGACATTCTATATTCCTCCTGTCTCTTCTGGTGCAGAAAAGTGATGACTGAACCCCAGAGGACAAACGCCGGATGGACGTATGTTAACTCTGGCTTTATACATAATATAACATGCGTCCATAGGATTGTCAAGGAATATATCTTTTTGACGAAAAAAATCTTTTTGCACTTTTTGAATAGGTATTGACATGTTACACGAATTATGATAAAAATATATTGAAGTATTAAAAATTTTTTTGTGTGATATGGAGGTACCTGGTGCCAAGAAAAGCGGTTGATTTCTCAAAAAGCGGCTCAGTTGCTGCAATGGCAGAGAATTTGAAACGTTCTATTACAGAGGTGTGCGTGCTTTATCTGCTGAGCAGCCGTCCTTATTATATAGGAGAACTGACGGAGGAACTGAGTCGGCGCAGTGGAGGTTTTCTCGATTTGGTGTGCCCGTATGGTTTGATTTACCGTATGATCGACTTTGAGTACATTGCAGAGATGAAAAAGCAGCGTGCACCTGACGGGCGCAGGCGGCAGTATTACGAGATTACGGACAAGGGGCGCGACTACTTGGAAGAACTGCTTGCTTGCTACCAGACTTTTTCGTCTGCAATAAGTAATGTATTACAGGAAAAAGGAGCGGAGGATCAGTGATTCGACAGAGTGCATCCCAAAAGTATGTGCGCGAAGCCAGCCGGTACCTTATCGGCGCTAAGCCGCGCAGGGAACGATTTATTCAGCTAATCAATGAATCAATCTCTGCGTGCGATGATAATGAATCAGAGATTGATTATCCTGAACTGATACAGACATTAGGTGAACCAAAGGTATTTGTTGAGAACCTGATGTGCGGTACGCCCGGTATGACGCTGGAAGCGTTTCAGGAGGCGGGGAAGGAGCGCCGTCGGAGACGGATCGCAGTATTTGCCGCCCTGGCTGCGACAGCTGCCTCTATTACACTTGCGCTGCTCGGCGGCTTTTATATCAAGCACGAGGATGAAATGTACGGGGATGTTATCCGTGAAGGGGAAGAACTCAAGATTGATTCACGTGATATGCCCGTCGAAGAATTTAAGGTGTTTATGACCGAGCTGTATGAGACGCGGAGGCAGCAGCAGTTAAAAGAGCGGGGCCTGGTTGCGCTAGAGGAGCTGCTGGAAAACCAGGACTTATCGGTTATTATAGAACTGTTGGAAAACTATGAGCTTTCGGAAGCCAGGGAGCTGTTGGAGGCGCAGGAAGGACACGAGCAAATCCCGGAATAAAAACAGCGTGCGCCCGGCGGGTGCAGGCGGCAAAAGGAGCGGATGATAAAGTGATCCGGCAGAGTACAGCCCAGAGATACGTGCGTGAAGCCAGCCGATATTTAATCGGTTCCAGGCAGAGACGTTCACGGTTTATCCGGCTGATAAACGAATCTATTTCGTCATGCGATGACAATGAATCGGAAATTGATTACTCCGAGCTGGTGCAGACATTGGGTGCGCCAAAGATGTTTGTTGAAAACCTGATATGCGGCACACCCGGTATTACGCTGGAAGCGCTCCAGGCGGCACGGCAGGAACGCCGCCAGAGACGGATTGCGGTGCTTTTCGCCTTGGCTGCGGCAGCTATGACTGTGGGGCTGGTGCTGCTCGGCGGCTTTTACTTAAAGTATCAGGAAGCCCTGCACAGTGGGTATACCTGTAAAGTAATGAGCGTAGTCGCTCCGCATGAGATGTCCGGCGAAGAATTTGATGCGTTTATGACGGAAATAGATGACGAAGATTGGCAGAAAGAGCTGGAAATAGATGACCTGGCAAATATAAAAGAATTGCTGGGAACGCAGGACTTGTCAGCGTTAAAACAACTGTTGGAAGATTATGATACGGCAGAAATAAAGGAATTATTAAATGATCTGAAACAATCTGAAAAGGAGACTTACAAATCATGAAAAAGAAGAACATTATCTCTGTTTTGCTTACGGTTGTTATGTTGTTTGCAATGATGCCGTTTTCCGGCGCTGCAAATGTAGAACGCGTAACGACTGAAACGGTTGACCTCGGGGATGGATTTACAGCTAAAATCACAACGACTGTTATCATTGGGTCTGTCCAGGGCCGCGCTGGTGAGCAGACGGCTGTGGGAAAAAAGGAAACGGATGTAATTTATAATGGTTCTAAGATAGGCGAATTCAAGATTACCGGAAATTTTTCTTATAACGGTTCCAGCGCATGGGCTACCAGCGACAGCTGTTCCGCTTCTGCTAAGTCCGGCTATCGCTACAGCGGCAAATCGTCCTCCCATTCCGGCGCTACGGTGAGAGGGTCGTGCACCTTCACCGGGAACGGCGCAAATAAATACGTTACGTTGAGTTTGACCTGCGACAGGAACGGCAATGTTTCTTAAAAACCGGTAAAACCGTTTTCCCCTCTATACGCACGTACAGAAAGACGCGCCGGGGAGGCTTTCCTTCGTCCCGCCCGCAGGCGATGAATGGGAGTCCAGAGGGACAAGTCCCTCT
>CAJUSB010000150.1 GCA_910589115.1 uncultured Clostridia bacterium
ATTATACCTCTTCTTTCCGCTGTTTGCGAATAGTTTTTCGCCGATTGCTCTAAGAAGCGCTACATTCCGCCGAAATGCAATGATTTTCAGTACCCGCTGGTCATGAAATACCGAGTGGATGCGGTCAATAAAGATGGCCGCATTCTCTTGCTGGAGATTGCACCGCACGACCTCGAACGCATGGTTGGCGAACACGAAAATACAAATTTGTGAAAGGAGAGAATTCCATGAAAATCGATGCCAAAATCTATTTGCCGAAGAACCCCAGCGCTCTGTTGGCGACCGCCTCTGTTTGCTTGGACGACTGCTTCATCATCCGCGGCGTGAAAGTGATCGAGGGCAGCAAAAGCATTTTCGTGTCCATGCCGTCCCGCAAGGTCAATGAGGAATACCACGACGTTTGCTACCCCTGTACGAAGGAGTTCCGGCAGGAGTTCGATCAGGCGGTTCTGGATGCCTACGCCGAAGCAGTAGCAGCATCTGAATAATGTGGAGTAGTTGATCGTATCCACGGAAAGGAAAATCACAGATGAAGATAATCTTAACTTTTTGGTTGACAGCGTTGATGGTGATCAGCATGACGCTGCCGACCGCGTTTGCAGCGGGAGACGCGGAAGCGTCCCCGAAGGAAGGGACGGAGGAAATCACAGTCGAGGGAGAGGGCGAGGGTGCGGCAAAAGATACAGAAGCGTCAAAAGACGACAAAGCGGCTGCAATTTTGACCACAACGGCAACTCCAGTCCCGACCAGCACAGCGCCCAAAGCAGTGTGCTACCCGACCGCAATCGATGTGCGCGATGAGGGCGCAGAAATCCGAAAAATCTACGACCTTTCGCCGGAAGCTGACCCTGCAGGGATTCCTCGCACCGACTTTGAGCACGCAGGATTTTCCTATACATTCGTCGACCTTTTGAAGCAGGAGATTCCGGAATATGTGGAACGGTCACATACGGAATCCGTCACTTTGAACAGCAAGAAAAAGGATATGGAGTCCGTTTTATCGCTTCTTCCGGAACAAAAGGAGTTTGTAACGGATGATGGACTTTCGGGAATCCTGACACTGCAGCTGGACACGGTGCAGGTCGAGACGGCGGGTTATGGCAAATCTACGAAGCAGGTGTCTGTTACGCGAAATTATCCCAATCAGGTAAGCCAGGACACCGAAAACATTCCGAAAAGCATTGATGATGGCGGCAAAACGCTGACTTTATCCGACATCAAATGGCAGACCGACAACACCGCGAATGTGAGCGGCTACGCGATGGGCGACTGTTATACGGCGGTAGCAACCTACACTGGCACGGCGACCAGCAGTTACATAAAAGGTTACACCGTGACTGCGGAATACACTGGGACGGTCAGCCGGATTGCGTTGAATAAGGTGCGATATGTTGCGATTTTTGAGGGAATGCCGATTTTTACGGACATGCCTGATCCGAACGACACCTCCGATCTGATGGGACCGCCGACCGATCCTGTTGAGCCGCCTGAAACCGTAGCCCCGACCGAGCCGGTAACTCCGAACAATCCAACTGCGCCGGTCGAAGAACCCTCCGAACCGGAGAGTCCTGACGCTCCGGAACAGGTTACAAACCCGGAACCGCCGAGACAGGCCCCGGCGTTCTTGTTCAACTGGGCGTACATTTTGGTGCCGATGCTGATAATCGCACTGGCAGGCGCTGGCGTAGGGATTGCATTGTTCATCAAACATCGAGCAGAGAATGGAGATGATTCTGAATGAAAAAGATAAGATTTTTGGCACTTTTCGCTTGCCTGACGATGGCGCTTGTTCCGCCTGTGGGAGCGCTGGAATACACCATCGATACGCCGGAAGGCGCGAACTACGGCAAGCCGACTTCGATTGAAGTTCCGCAGACTGTGGACGGCGGAGCACGAAAAAATGAGGACATCAGCAAGAATGCCGCAAAAATTCCTCCGCTGTTCGGCAGCGGAGCAAGCAATACGCTGAACACCGGCAGCTACCTTACGCCGAACCTTGCTCCGGGGATGCAGCCCTCCGGCGGCACGATCAACGGTTCGAATGCGGCGGTTGTCCTTCCGCCGTTTGCGGGCGGCGGCGTAATCGGCTCGACGGGCAGCTCCGGTTCGATTGGGGGCGGCTCGACTTCGAACGGAACGACTTCGTCCGGCAGCAATTCGGCGACGATCGGCCCGAATTTCAGCACCAGCACGGAGCCGAACACCTCCAGCGGCTACATCAAAGTGACATCAGATATGTACTACTCGAACGGCCATCTTGGGACGCTGAAAATCCCGGCAATCGACCTTTCGGTCAAGATTTATGAAGGAACGGACAGCGATACGCTCCACAAAGGTGTTGGCCATTTCAAGGACAGCAGCATTTGGAGCGGAAATGTTGCGCTTGCCGGACACAATCGCGGCAAGGTGCAGCCCTTCAATAAACTTCATAAATTGGAACTTGGCGACGAGGTCACACTGAAGACGAAACTCGGTACTCGTACTTACAAAGTGATCTCCGTTTCAAAGGTCGATGAGGATGACCGCAGCGGCCTTGCGGTTACACGCGAAAACAAGCTGACTCTTTACACCTGCGTCGAGGATGAGCGCGATTACCGTTGGTGTGTTGTCTGCACGGAGATTGTATAATCTGCTTGCCTTTCTGCCTTGAACTTCTCCGTTTCGGCTTCTAATTCTTCTCGACTTATGGCCTTTTCTCCGGTATCATGTACTTGTAAAAACCTTATGAAACGATACCGAAAAGGAGGACAAGATCATGTTGAAAAAGGAGTTTATCGCCGGAATGGTGACAGGCGCAATCGCGTTCGGAGGGACGGGAGCCGCCGCGGCTGGACTGCTGGCGCAGCCGTCCATACAGAGCATCTACGTGAATGGTCAACCGGTCTACTGCACCGCATATGCAATCTCGGGCAACAATTATGTGCGGCTCCGCGACATCGGGCAGGCAGTTGGCTTCGCCGTCAACTACGACTGGGCAACCGACAGCGTGCAGATCAGCACCGGCACACAGCAGGCGGTACAGCCCGCCGCTGCGGCGGTTCCGACCGTCATGACAGCACCCCAGCCCATGACCGCAGAACCCACACAGCCCACCGTAACGCAAGCGTCGGCGACCAGCAGCCGAGACTACTCACAGGATGCAAACCCCGAAATCTTCACATCAGACCTGACCCGTGGGTTCTACAACTCCGCGCAGCACGCCTATCTGTATAGAAAACGATGGTATCTTGCCAACGTTAAGTTAGACATGTTCATCTCTATTTTGTATGTAAATATAGCAAACTTAAAAAGTGTTCCGATTGAAATATTTGCAGAAATCTTAAATGTATTTATGATTGTAAGAAATATCCGGCAAAACTCTGACGTTTTCTATATGAATGCAGAAAAAATGGCAGCATCATTCGATCGCGAACGCCGCAAAGCGGACGCGTCCCTCCCTGAGTTCCTGCCCAGCGGAATGAAGGTCACAAGGTCGATGACAAATGTCTGTCACGAACTTGGAGGAGTGCGCTACAACTATGAAATCTCTGACAATTCGCCATACGTGTATGCCTACTCACGAACTGACAGCGACCTGAACCGTCCATCGGTGCAGTCGATTATCGAAACGGCAAAAAGGTTTGACAGTGACCGCGAAAAAGCAGAATTCCTCGCGGAAACCATCTGCGACCGTCTGGAATACGCATATGACAGGAATATTGACTCGTGGAACAAAGCGATGGACAATGGCGGAAAGGCGGTCTGCTCCGGATATGCCTCAGCGTTCAATCGGATGGGGCGTGCGGCAGGGCTGGATGTGCTCACGGTCGGCAGTAAAGCGGGAAACCACGCATGGAATATTGTCTACTGCGACAGCGAGTGGCTGACCGTCGATTTGACACACTACGACACGTCTCATAACGAGGCCAACTGGTTCCAACCGGAGCATCCGAAAATGAAACCGGACGGTCTCGATGAGATAGAATTTGCAAAGGAGGTGTTGCGACCCGGTTCTACAAAGTAAGCATAAACATAGTGCGGAAAGGCCATCGGAAAAATCCGGTGGCTTTTTTGCACGCAACTTTAAGAAAGGAGACTTTATGAAGCACAAATTGAAGCGCCTGCTGTCCTCGTTTTTGGCAGCGGCGACTGTGTTCAGCTCCTTCGCCGGAGCGCTTCCGCAGGCGGCTGCGTTCAGCGGAGGTGACTCGGTAACTCTGGTTTTTGAAAATGATAAACAG
The DNA here is from genome assembly GCA_910589115.1 of uncultured Clostridia bacterium. GTDB lineage: Bacteria > Bacillota > Clostridia > Oscillospirales > Butyricicoccaceae > QXXE01. Next base: position 4,221 of record CAJUSB010000150.1, read on the forward strand.
AGCTATTTAAAGGAGAAAAAGGGCGGAACCTGGGTAAATTTGCCGATTCACGAGTGCTACGCGGCCGGAAATGGTGAAAAATTCCAAAGTTACTGCATGGATCACGGCAAGCACGGAATCCACGAAGTATCGCCGTCCACCAACCGCCACACCTACAAGCTGGACGCAGGCAGCGGCTACACGCAAAATCCTAAAGCTGTAGGAGTCATTATGCGCGGCAGCGGCCGTCTTACATTGCAGTCTTTTTTGAATCAGTTTCCGGCTGTTCCGCGCGATCTGACCGAAGACGAATATCGCTATGCGACGCAGACGGCCATGTGGGCGGCGCTCGGCCAGCTGAGCGTCAGCGGCACAGCATTTACCAGTGGCAACGAGGTTCAGGTGTCGTCTTCCTATGGCACGCAGGGCGAGCGCGTCATGGCGGCAACCCGCGCACTGTTAAACTACGCGAACACCATCAATCATAACTACTATGTTGGAATGTATCTGCGGCATGGCGCGTCGCACGATCAGACCGGCGTAATTGATTGGTCGCCGAGCAGCGGCAGCGAATTGAATGCGGAGAACGTCGAATCTCACGGCGGCGAGGAATACTACACGCAGGAAATCAAAGTCGCGTCGGCATCCTTTTGCCAGAATAACGCCTTAAATGTAGGCTTGACGGACTACATTCCGGGGACTCTGCTCCAGATTGTGAAGGACGGAAACCATTCCAGCCCCGCCGATCCGGAGGAATACAGCGGCTCGCCGATCAGCACGAAGCCGATCGCGCAGACTACCGACGCGAACGCAAACGGCTCCGAATACTACTCCATCGTAAAGGTGTGGGTACCGAAGGAAGCCGCCGAACAGGAAAATGATTATGTTTTCAACGTGGAAGCGTCTGCAACGGTCGAATCCTTCGAGATTTTTGTAGGCCGCGCTAGTGGTTACGAAACCAGCGCCGACTATCAGAAATACTTGATTAGAGGACCGCAGTGGCAGGACGCGAATAACCACATGCCCATCAAATGGGGTAACGTGGATGTCCCCACTCCGGACGATCCGAGTGATCCGGGTGACCCTGACGATCCCGAGGAGCCGGAGGAACCCGGCGAGCTGATCATCAAGAAAATTGATGCAGACACAGGCGAAACCCTCGCGGACTGCACGATTGAAGTTGAGCACATCGAATCCGGTTTCAAGAGCACAGTTACGACGCTGGGCGACGGGCTTGCAACGATTGAGCTTCCCGCTGATAAAAAGGGCGGCTGGAAAGCAACTGAAATCACGCCGCCTCCCGGCTATGAAAAAGACCCGAATCCAGTGCAAACTTTCTCGTGGGACGGCAAAGCCACTCCGATTACGCTGACTTTCCAGAACCATCGGAAGCCATCAATTTTGTTCGTAAAACGTGATGCAGTGACAGGCGAAACCCTTAAAGGTGCCATCATTGAAGTCAGCCGGAACAACCAGAGGATCGGCGACTACGAGACGCAGGAAGACGGCACGTTTACGATTACGGAGCTGGTAGAAGGGACGTACATGTTCAAGGAGAAGCAGGCTCCGGAAGGCTATCTGAAGACGGACGAAACCGTAACGCAGTACGTTAATCCGAACGAAATGGCTTCCGGAGAACGCATTATCCCTGTTGAAATGAAGGATTACGCAGAATTGAAGCTGAAAATCATCAAGTTTGACCAGCAGAGCAACAAGCGGCTGTCTGGTGTCACATTTGAGATTTTTTGCAACGCTGTTTCCCTTGGCCGCAAGCAGACCGATACGAACGGCGAGATCAATCTGACCGGTCTGAAACCCGGCACGTATCTGGTTAAGGAAGTGGCGACCGATGCAGAGCACGTTGTGAACTCCACGCCGCAGCAGATCGAGCTGAAGGTCGGCCAGACCGAGGTGCCGGAACTGGTGTTCATGAACCAGTTGAAGCCCGGCATGTATCTCGTCAAAATCGACTCCGAAAGTCTCAAGCCGATGCCGAATGTTAAGTTTTTGATATCGCAGATCGGCGGCACATTCTCGAAGGAATATACCACGGATGCGAAGGGCGAGATCGATCTTTCCAACCTCGAGCCGGGCGCATATCAGGTGAGGGAGCTGCTGACTATCGACGGCTATCTGATCGACGATGCCGTCCGCACCATACAGTTGAATCCGGATGAAACTGCGCGTTTTGTGTTCACGAACACGAAAAAACCGTGGCTCGAAATCCTGAAATACGATCCGGATAATGACATTTACATCCCCGGAGCAACTTTCAAAATTGCGAAGATTGAGGATGGGACGCACTATCTTGACCGAGTAACGGATGAAAATGGCCGTATCCTGATTGAGAATTTGGAACCGGGCGTTTACACCGTAGTCGAGCAGGCCGAGCCTGCGCACTACGTGAAAAACACGCTCG
>CAJUSB010000151.1 GCA_910589115.1 uncultured Clostridia bacterium
AAGGGCTCCGCCCTCTGGACTCCCGGCGGGCTCTGCCCTGCACCCGCTGGGGCTTTTGCCCCAGACCCAAGCTGCTAACGCAGCTTTTTCCGCTGCGGCGGGGGAGGGTGCGCTGATAATCGCTGCTGCTTTCTGCCCGCCCCGCCAAAAGGACGGCGGGGCGGGTGGTAAAATGCGTCATGAAAAGAATGTATTTTTCATATGGGCAGGAAGGATTATTTTGATATTGTGATCAGTTCGTCAAGTGTGCGCACCTGAACGCCGGTCTTTGCCTGGACTGATGCAAAATCATCTGAATTCGTAACGATTACAGGTGTAATCGTACGATAGCCTTCTTTTTGGATAGCGGCGATATCAAAGCCGAGCAGTTTCTGACCCGCGCGCACTTGATCGCCTTCCTTAACGTAAGGGGTGTAGTGTTTGCCCTCCAGCCGAACGGTATCAATTCCAACGTGTACCAATATTTCAACGCCATTGCTGCCCATTAGTCCGACGGCATGGCCCATAAGGACGGTTACTTCTCCGTCAAAGGGAGCAGTGACCAGCCCTTCGGAGGGTTCGATTGCACAGCCTTTGCCAAGCAGTTCCTGTGCAAAGGTTTCATCACCTGTTTCCTGTAGGGTGACTGCTTTTCCGGTCAGGGGCGCACGGACTTCCGGGATAGAGCTGGATACGGGGGTGGGACTGGATACTGGGGCAGCTGTCGCAGATGATGACGGAGCGTTCGTTTCTGTCCGGGGCGTATCCTTATAGCCGAACAGCCATGTCAGTGCAAACGAGGAGGCTGCTGCGATTACAAACATCAGGATGTACTTTACAGGAGCGTGCAGGCACAGCAGGATACCGAAAATACCGGTTACGCCGGTACCGCTTGCACCGAGGCCGCTGATTGAGGCAAACATTGCACCGAGACCGCCGCCGATGCAGGCACAGATAAACGGCTTGAAGAACCGCATATTTACGCCGAAAATAGCAGGTTCGGTAATGCCCATGAAAGCGGAGAGCGAGGACGGCAGGGCCATGCTTTTGAGTTTGCTGTCGCGGGTTTTCAGGGCGACTGCAAGTGCTGCTGCACCTTGCGCGATATTTGCTGCTGAAGCGAGCGGGAGCCAGTAGGTCAAACCGAATTGCTGAATCTGTCCGAGGTCGATGATTGAATACATGTGATGGATGCCGGAAACAACTGTCGGAGCGTACAGTGCGCCCATCAACAGTGAGCCAATGCCAAACGGAATGGCAATAAGGGCTTGAATCCCGCTGATAATTGAGCTTTCCACCATGTTAAAGACGGGGCCGATGATGGTCATTGTGAGGAAGCCGGTCACAAAGACCGAAACCAACGGTGTAACAAAGAGGTCAAGCATCGCCGGAACGCGTTTGTGAAGTGCTTTTTCAATCGCGCACATGACGAAAACTGCAATCATGACTGAAATGACGTGTCCTTGATAACCGACATATGGAACCTGCCACAGGCCGAAAACATCAAGATACTGTTCTACACCGCCGGTCATGGTCCATGCGTTTTGGAGGTTTGGATGTACCATAATCATACCGATTACGCCGCCAAGGAAGGGATTTCCGCCAAAGACCCTTGCTGCGGAAAAGCCAATGAGCACAGGCAGGAAGACATATGCGGTATTCGAGAACATATTTGCCAGGACAAAGAGTGCGCTTTCTGTTGAAAGGCTGAGATAACCATTGTTGATGAGAAAATTCAGCGATTCCATGATCCCCATCAGGAAACCGGAAGCCACGATTGCGGGGATGATTGGGACAAAGATATCGCCAAGTGTTTTAATAAACCGCTGGAAGGGATTGCCCTTGCTGGCGGCTGCCCGCTTGACATCCTCTTTACTGGCAGCGGAAACCCCGGCCAATGCGATGAATTCATCATACACCTTGTTTACTGTACCGGTGCCGATAATCAGCTGAAGCTGACCGGAGGCCTCAAAAACGCCCTTTACGCCGTCTACATCTTCAAGCGCCTGTTTGCTGCATTTCGCGTTGTCAGCAATGACCAGGCGCAGGCGGGTGGCACAATGCGCCGCCGAAACCAGATTCTCCCTGCCGCCGATTTGGGTCAGGATCTCTGCTGCTGTCTGTTTGTAATCCATTTGAAGCCCTCCATTTTACTTGTGAATCGATTATGAATCTTTTATGAAATCGATTCCTTTTATGTTTCATATTATAGCCTCTTTTTCTTTATTTGAAAAGAGGCAGAAGCGCCAAAGTGTTCCATGATTTTTTGAGCAATTTCACAAAACAAAGGGCACAGCATCTGTTTCTGTTCTAAGAAAGGATGCTGTGCTCAATGTGAAAACGGTATCATATATCATTCATCAGCCGGAGGCATTGTGCTGCCGGGAAGCCTTTGACGGCTGCGAGCGGGTGGACTCCTGCGAAATCAGCTCATAGCCAAGCATGATTTGTTTTTTCATGTCAACCCCATTCATCAGGATTTGGCAGAGGATGGTAGCAGCTTCGACGCCGCTGGTTTTATAAAAGAAGTGCGCAGTTGTCAGGCGCGGAGAAATGATTTCTGTCATGCGGGAATGCCCAATGCCGGAGATTTCAATTTCTTCCGGGATATTCCGTCCTGTCCCTTTCAGATACTGCATTGCGCCGATGGCAATGGTATCGGTGGCGCAGAACAATGCGTCAATCTCGGGCGAGCGTTCAAAAAGGGTTTTCGCGGCATCATAGCCGGATTCAATGGTGAACCCGCAGGTTTCCATGTGCTGGTCTGGTACGGTGAGACCCAGTTCGGTGCACGCTTCGAGGAACCCTGCCCGGCGTTCTGAACCGACGGCCCGGTCTTTACGGGTCACACCGAGCAGACCGGGGTATGATGCGCCCGAGGCTAACAGCAGCCGGGTCAGTTCACGTGCGGCAGCACGGTCATTATGGTATACGCAGGAAAGATAATCAGCCCGCTGTCCGATTATGACCACTGGGACATTCATTTCTGTAATCAGTTCCCGATGGTTCGGGGTAAGTATGGTTGCGATAAATATAACGCCGTCTACCTGATCCCGTTTGAAAAGCTCCAGATAGGCAAGCTCTTGGTCAACCTGATTTTCCGTGTTGGCGAGCAGCAGACGGTAGCCCTCCCGCGTGAGGACTTCGGAAATACCGGCGGCAATGCGGCCAATGGATTCAGAATTGATTTTTGGAAGAATTACACCGATTACGCCAGTTTTACCGGTTCGCAGAACCTGGGCGTTGCGTGAAGGGGTGTAACCGGTTTCTTCAATTACGGCACGGATACGGACCTTTTTCTCTTCACTTACATAGCCGTGGTTGAGGTAACGGGACACACAGGCCTTGGATACTCCGGCGCGCTGCGCAATTTCAGCAATCGTCATGGCAAATGACCTCCCTTCCCTGAAAAAGATCTCTATCCTATTGTAACAGATTCGAGAAGAAAAGACAACTGACAAATGTCAACCCCTGTGGAAATCTGCTGCGGCAGCGGCAAAGGCACGAAACCGCATTCCGGAATGCGGAAAAATCCGGTTGCGGGCTGACTGGTTCCATGCTATAATGAAAACAAATCAGGCGGCTGCCCGGTTTGAGTATTTGACCAAGAAGGAGAACAAGAGATGAAAAAGATCCGTGTTGGCGTGATTGGTATTGGTGACATCAGTGACGTTTACCTGAATAACCTGAAAAAATATGATGCCGTTGAGGTAACGGCCTGTGCATCCCGCGGGCTGGAGAAAGCGCAGCGCAAGGCTGCACAGCATGGTATTCCTAAAGCATATGCCTCCGGCGATGAGCTGATTGCTGACCCGGAAATCGATCTGGTGCTGAACCTGACCACACCGCAGGCACATTTTACATATAATCTTGCGGCATTGCAGGCGGGCAAGCATGTCTATACGGAAAAGCCGCTGGCAATGACTTATGATGAAGGCCGTCAGCTGATCGCCCTTGCGCGGGAGAAGGGGCTGCTGATTGGCTGCGCACCGGATACCTTCCTTGGCGGGCGGCTGCAAAATATCCGTGAATTGATCGACAGCGGCAGACTTGGCCGAATCACTGGCGGCGGCGCTTATTTTGTGGGGCATGGGCATGAATTTCATCATCCGAGCCCGGCCTTTTTCTACCAGCCGGGGGCGGGCCCGCTGTATGATATGGGCCCGTATTATATGACGGCTTTGCTTAGCCTGCTCGGCCCGGTGAAACGTGTGTGTGCAATGGCGTGCAAGGCAGGCGAAACCCGCACTGTGCCCTCTGGCCCGTGTGAGGGGCAGGTGCTGCCGGTCGATGTAGACACTCACATTTGCGCAACGTTGGAATTTGCGTGCGGCAGCATTGTCACACTGATGTGCAGTTTCGATGTATGGGATTCCGAGCTGCCGCGTCTTGAGCTTTACGGCACGGAGGGCACGGTGCTGATTGATGAAAAGGACCCGATATCCGGGCCGAATCTGTTTGGCGGAGATACACTCCTGCGGACGCGGGAGCAATACCGCTGGAAGGAACCCGAGCGGCTGCCGGAGCATGTGAATACGCCGTGGGAAGCGGTGCCAAACTGCCACCCATTCAATTCGATCAGCCATGAGGAAAATCCGCGCGGCATCGGCTTGGTTGATTTGGTTTATGCGTTGCAGGATGGGCGCACTCCGCGCGCTTCTGGTGATATGGCGCTTCATTCGCTGGAGGTTATGGAGTGTATCATGCGTTCGGCACACGAACATATTTTCTGTATGCCGGAGACTTCTTTTGAGCGTCCTGCGCCGCTGCCGACTGATTTCCCTGCAAGCCACTAAGCGTGTGCGTCAGGTGCGGTAGAGGTGCCTAAAAAATTTTTTATCATTTTGGCGTGCTTGAACAAAAATAAATCTTTTTTTATCCGGGCGTTTGTGATATATTTAAGGTGGAACAGGCGGGAAGTGGCTGTTTTGCAGCGGACGCCTGGAAAATATCCCCTGAAAGGCAACGATTATATGGATATATCAGCGCTTACGCGGGACTGTATTTTGCGCTGTGCAATGGAGCAGTTTGGTACGGAGCCCGAATATTTATGGCCGGAAACGCCGGATTGTGCGGTTCTGCGCCATGCGGACAGCCGAAAATGGTATGCACTGCTGATGGAGGTTCCATGCACACGGCTGGGGCTTCCGGGTAGCGGACAGATGGACACATTGACATTAAAATGCGATCCTGTACTGATTGGTGCGCTGCGCACGAGGAAGGGCTTTTTGCCCGCGTACCATATGAATAAAGAGCACTGGCTGACGTTGTGTCTGGATGGCAGCGTCAGTGAGGAAGAGGGGCTTTCGCTGCTGGAAATGAGCTTTGCACTCACACAAAGGAAGATGAAAAAAGCATCAAAAGCTGCGAAAGGACATCAAAAGGAAAACGGAGGAATCACGCCATGAAAAAAGTTATTGCAATCGGCGAGCTGCTGATTGATTTTGTCCCTGGTGAAAAGGGCTGTGCGCTGCGTGAGGTAACGCATTTTGAGCGCGTTGCGGGTGGTGCGCCGGCGAATGTTGTGTCTGCGGTCAGCCGCCTTGGCGGTTCGGGTGTGATGGTATCTCAGGTCGGCGAGGATGCCTTTGGCGAGCATATTATTGATGTTTTGCGGCATAATGGGGTAGATACTTCTTGGGTGTACCGGACGAAGCGGGCCAATACGGGGCTGGCGTTTGTTTCTCTTGATTCGACTGGGAACCGTGAATTTTCGTTTTTCCGCAACCCGAGCGCTGATTTATTCCTTTCTCCGGAGCAGATCACTCCGGAGCTGATGGCGGATGGTGCGGTGCTGCACTTTTGTTCGGTCGATTTGGTAGATTATCCTTGCAGGCAGGCGCACCGCCGTGCGATTGAGCTTGCGCGGGAGCGGGGGATGATGATTTGTTTTGATCCAAATGTACGTCTTCCTCTGTGGGATACCCCAGAATCGTGCCAGGAGGCTATCCGTGAATTCCTGCCTTATGCAGATATTGTGAAAATTTCAGATGACGAGCTTGCGTTTGTAACCGGATGCCACACCGAAGCGGAGGCTGCGAAACAGTTGTTTGCAATGAATTGCAGGCTGATGCTGGTTACGCGGGGAGCAGAAGGTTCAGCAGCCTATACGCTTTCTGCTGTGGCAGAGCGGGAAGCGCTGCGCGTACCGGTTGTGGACACTACTGGCTGTGGGGATTCTTTCATTGGTTCTTTCCTGTATCAGCTGGTGCGGGACGGGGTGACTGCTGAACGGCTGGGCGAACTTTCAGCGGGCGAGCTTGGCAGATACCTTGACTTTTCGGCGCGGTACGCTTCATTGACCGTCGGCCAAAAGGGCGCGGTAATGGCAACCTTGGACGAGCTGACGGCGGCTTACCCGGAGACTGCGCAGTAAGCCTCTGTCCTATGCGGACGGCACCAGAGGGCGCTGCCCTCTGGACTCCCGCGCCTACGCGGCGAGCGGTCCTATGCGGACGGCACCAGAGGGCGCTGCCCTCTGGACTCCCGCGCCTACGCGGCGAGCGGTCCTATGCGGAC